>NZ_JBVVPX010000025.1:27410-107989 GCF_055811375.1 Mesorhizobium sp. WSM4848 | reverse complement strand
CATAGCCATCGCCCGTGGCCCGCGGGTTCCTTCCTCGGGGACTTTCGTACGCCTGCCGGCGCCCGAAACTCTTCACGAATGCGGACTGACTGCTTTCAGCATTGCCTAAGAGCAGACATCCAGAGCTAGTGCCGCCGGGTTATCATAGATCTAGAAATACCAAGTAGCGCGATACGATTTGGCGGCACTCAACGAGCGCATACAGGGCTTTGCAAGTTCCGACCCGCCCGTGTCCCAAGCGGCCTGCGATATCGACTGATCTTGTGCAAGGCAGACGTCTCTGCCCGCCGCGTCCCACCTTCGTCTTGCCCAAAATGCATCCCAAGCTGGCTTCATGCTGAAGCGTCCCACCGTGATTCTCGCCTTTCTTCTCATCCTTTCCGTCGCTGCTCACGCTGCCGATGGCCTGGAGCAGCGGCTTGGAAAGCTCCTTGACGGGGCCGAGCGCCTGACGCCGCTGCGCACGGTTGCCATCGCGCATGAGGGCGCGGTGGTGGCGGAGCGCGGCTATCGCGGCCACTCTCCGGCACGTCCTGCCAACATAAAATCCGCCTCCAAGTCGATCATCTCGGCGCTCGTCGGCATCGCCATCGACAAGGGCGTGCTGCAAGGCACTGACCAGAAGATTGCTCCGCTTCTTCAGGCCGACCTGCCCGCCGACGCCGATCCGCGGCTCCAGCAGGTGACGATCGGTCATCTGCTTTCCATGCAGGCGGGGCTGGGTCGGACCTCCGGCCCAAACTACGGGCGCTGGGTGGCAAGCGACAACTGGGTGCGGGCAGCGCTCGCCATGCCCTTCGACGGCGAACCGGGCGGCACCATGCTCTATTCCACCGGCTCGACGCATCTGCTTTCGGCGATCCTGACCCGCCGGACCGGCCGCTCGATGCTGGAACTGGCGCGCGAATGGCTGGGGCCGCAGCAGGGCTTTTCCATCACCGCCTGGGACCGCGACCGACAGGGCATCTATCTCGGCGGCAACCAGATGGCCATGACCCCGCGCTCGCTGCTCGCCTTTGGCGAGCTCTACCGCAGCGGCGGGATGAGCCGCAGCGGACGGCAGCTCGTGCCGGCCGACTGGATCAAGCTCTCCTGGCAGCCACGCGCCGCCTCGCGCTTTACCGGTGACGGTTATGGCTATGGTTGGTTCATCCGCCGGATCGCGGGCGAAGCGGTCTTCTACGGGTGGGGATATGGCGGGCAGATGGTCTATGTCGTGCCGGGGCGCGCGTTGACCGTGGTCATGACCTCAGATGAAGACGGCCCCGCCGGCCGCAGCGGCCACCGCGACGAGCTCCATGCCCTGCTCGGCCGGATCATCGAGGCGACGAAAGACGTGCGCGAGGCTCGCAGCTAGTGCATGTCGCGCAAAACTGTGTGGCGAGGAAGCCGCTACTCCGCCGCCACGCCCTTCACCTCGAGATAAGACTCCATCGAATCGTCCATCGCCTGCAGCCAGGGCGTATGGTGCAGCGGCGCCATCGTGCCGGTCATCAGCGAGCGATAGGCATTGTCGCGGAACGTCATGATGTTCTCCACCTTGTGGTGCTCCCATTCCATGAAGGTCTGATTGACAGCCTCGACATCGAAGCCCGGATAGTCGGTCTGCTCCATCAGTTCCCTGGTGTAGTCGCCCTGGAACCAGATCATCTGCTCGGCGTCCTCCAGCGTTTCCTCACGCGCCCGCCATTTCGCGCCATGTTCGGCCATCGCCTCGGCCGAAGGCAGTTTTAGGCGGCCCATGATGACGTCGCGGGCGAACCAGGCCTGCGCGTCGAACATGTTGAAGGTGTAGAACTGGTCCTGCATGCCGATATAGGACAGTTGCGGGTTCTTCTCCCAGACGATGCCCTCAAAAAGCCCGTCCGGCCACATCCGGTTGGCGGTCTTGAGCTTCAGATCCTCGGTCAGGAACGGGAAGGAGTGGAGGTAGCCGGTGCACAGGATGATGGCGTCGACATCCCTGGTGCTGCCGTCCTTGAAATGCGCGGTCTTGCCGACGACCTTCTGCAGCAGCGGCACTTCCTGCCAGTTGTCGGGCCATTTGAAACCCATCGGCTTCGAGCGGTAGCTGGAGGTGATCGACCTGGCGCCGTATTTGTAGCATTGCGAGCCGATATCCTCGGCCGAATAGGAGCGGCCGATGATCAGGATGTCCTTATCCCTGAATTCCATGGCGTCGCGGAAATCATGGCTGTGCAGGATGCGGCCGTTGAAGGTCGAAAAACCCTCGAAATAGGGGACGTTGGGTACGGAGAAATGCCCCGAGGCGACGACGACATTGTCGAACTCCTCCGAATAGGTGACGTCGTTGCTGCGATCATGCGCGGTGACGGTGAACTTTTTCGTCGTGTCGGAGAAGGTCACCATGCGCACCGGGCTGTTGAAGCGCACCCATTTGCGCACATCGGATTTTTCGACGCGGCCCTTGATGTAGTCCCACAGCACAGCGCGCGGCGGATAGGAGCCGATCGGCCGGCCAAAGTGCTCCTCGAACGTGTAGTCGGCGAATTCGAGGCATTCCTTCGGCCCGTTCGACCAGAGGTAGCGGTACATCGAGCCGTGCACCGGGTCGCCATGCTCGTCGAGGCCGGTGCGCCAGGTGTAGTTCCACAGGCCACCCCAGTCGGACTGCTTTTCGAAGCAGACGATTTCCGGGATGTCCGCGCCCTTGTCGGCTGCCGACTTGAAGGCTCGAAGCTGGGCCATGCCGGACGGCCCGGCTCCGATGACGGCAACACGACTTTTCATTGCGAGCCTCCCGGTCTCATTTCCCTAACGAAACAAATTTCACTGACAGGACAGTAATTGCCCCTTCGATGCTGTCAACTGGCCTTCTGCCGATACTGCGTTTCACCCGATCGGATTTTCAGCAAAACCGCTGATGGCGGGAGAGCATGCCATTCGAGCTAAAGTGGCTTGCTGTCGCTGTTGCGCTCTGTATCCGCAGCGAATATGTTCACCCTGAGTGAAATAAATCTGCAGAACCGGGTGGCGACATTGGCGAAGAAAGCTTCCAGTTTGAGGAATGGGGCAGCCGCCGCCAAGGCCAAGCCATCGCCGAAGGGCGGGGCAACGATCCGGACGCCACTGACCCAGGACCCACACGCCGTTCGCGACACCCGCGAAAAGGTCCTGGAGGTCGCGATCGGCCGCGAGGTGCGGGCGTTTCGCAAGAAACTCGGCATCACGGTTGCCGATCTTGCCGCTGCCACCGACATTTCGCTTGGCATGCTGTCGAAGATCGAAAACGGCATCACCTCGCCATCGCTGACCACTTTGCAGGCGCTGTCGCGGGCGCTCGGCGTTCCGGTCACCGCCTTCTTCCGCCGCTTCGAGGAAGAGCGCAGCGCCGTCTTCGTCAGGGCTGGCGAAGGGCTGGACGTCGAGCGCCGCGGCACGCGCGCCGGCCACCAGTACAATCTGCTGGGCCATATCGGCTCCAACACCAGCGGCGTCGTCGTCGAGCCCTATCTGATCACGCTGACCGAGGATTCCGATGTGTTTCCGACTTTTCAGCACGAAGGCATGGAGTTCCTCTACATGCTCGAAGGCGAGGTCGTTTACCGGCACGGCAGCAAACTCTATCCGATGAAGCCCGGCGACAGCCTGTTCTTCGACGCCGATGCGCCGCACGGGCCGGAGGTGCTGACGGTCCTGCCGATGCGCTATCTCTCGATCATCTGCTATCCGCAGAGTAGCGCGGGTTGAGCGGGACGCAAGCAGACCCCCTCACCCGGATTACCAACCGAATTGCGAAGGGCAATTCGGGGCAATCCGACCTCTCCCCGAGGGGAGAGGAGACCGGCAGCGCCGGCGCCTACCTCTCTTCTCCCCAGCGGGGAGAAGGTGGCCGCGAAGCGGCCGGATGAGGGCGACCTTGCTTTAGTCCGGCCCAAATCCTGGGCTTGTCGGGCTGCCGTCATCGAGCTTCGACAGCCATTCGACCAGCGTCGGGCGATAGCGCGTCAAGCCTTTGTAATTGGCGAGTTCTTCGGGCAGGTCGCGGATGACGCGGTGCAGGCGGCGCGCCCATTTCGGCTGCGTCACCAGTTCGTCCATCTTGATGAGATAGCAGCGGATCGGGAAGACGATGCCGTTCGAGCGCGGCAGCCGCCAGAAGCTTTGCAGCTCAACGCGCAGATGGACCTTGTCGCCGACGTTTTCGGGCGTCACCGTCGTCCGGTCCGGACCCCATTTGTGATAATTTTCCGGACTGGTGTCGAGGCGCGGATTGATGGTCATCGTCCAGTTCAGCCGCCGCGCCGGCTTGCCTTGCTGGATGTTAGTGAGGAATTTTAGCGCCCGGACGAATATGCCCTTTTCATGCGCCAGCGGCACCGGCGCGTGCCATTCGAAGAAGTTCATGCCGATGTCGAAATCGAGCGACCAGTCGGCCTGGGTGGTGACCATGCCGGCATCCATCCACAGATTGCCGTCACGCTGGTCGAGGATGCAGAAATCGCCTTGGCTCTGCCGCGTGATGTATTCCATCGGCCCATAGGGCAGCGTCGACACGTCACCGAAGGTGAAGGTGTCGTCGATGCCGAGCGGCCGGTTTATCCAGCGCCAGCGGTCACTGTTGCGCGTCAGCGTGAAATGCTCGGGATACCCCAGCGCCTGCTGTTCCATTAGAAGTTCGAGCAGGTCCCAGCCGGCCAGCGTCATGTGCGGCAGCGACTGGCAGCGCAGCGGATCCTCCGCCAGCACCAAAGCGCGGTCCTGCATTTCGGCGACATAGTGCTCGTCAACGTCGATCAGGTTTTCGAGCACGCTGCCCTTCGGCCCCAGAACATGCGGCTCGATGTTGACGGCATACATGTAGCTGTCTTCGTGGAACGGGAACGGAAACCGCCTGATGTGCTCCGGGCTGTTCCTGAAGGTAAAATCGTTACGGAACGTTTCGTTACGAAAGGTGATGCCCAAGCTCCGCCTCCTATCTTTCCAGCACCAGCGACCCGCCCTCGAAGCGCGACACGCAAGGCATAATTTTCTTGCAGGATCGGTGCTCTTGCTCGCTCAGCCAGTGGTCGTTGTGGATGAATTTGCCGTCATGCGCGATGACATTGGTCTCGCACTGGCCGCAGACGCCGCCGCGGCAGAGATAGGGCGGATCGACGCCTGCCGCCTCGATCGCCTCGAGCAGGCTCTGCTGCTCGCCGACGCGGATCGTCTTGCCGCTGACCGCCAGCGTCACGTCGAACGGCGCGCCGGGCTGCGGTGCGGCGAAATGCTCGAAATGCACGGTTTCCGCCGGCCAGCCCAGCGCAGCGGCGCGATCGCACACCCAGCCGATCATGCCCGACGGGCCGCAGACATAGAGATGCGTGCCGAGCGGCTGCGACGATAGCAGCCGGTCGAGCTCGATGCGCTCGTCGCGATCGTCGTGATAGAGCCTGACCCGGCGGTCGTAGCGCTCTCTCAGCACATCGGCATAGGTGCCGAGCGAGGCGGTGCGGCAGGTGTAGTGCAGCTCGAAATTGCCGCCATCCGCCGCCAGCTGCGCGGTCTGCGCCATGAACGGCGTGATGCCGATGCCGCCGGCCAACATCAGATGCTTCCTGGCGCGCAGGTCGAGCGAGAACAGATTGACCGGGTAGCTGATCACCATCTCATGGCCCGGCCTGACATGCCTGTGCATGAACAGCGAGCCGCCACGGCCGGCATCGTCGCGGCGCACCGAGATCGTGTATTCGCGCGTGTCGAGCGGCGAGCCCATCAGCGAATACGGATTGAGCCTGGTCCGCTCGCCGTCTCGCATCTCCACCACGACATGGGCGCCGCCGGAGAACGTCGGCAAAAGCTGCCCGTCGCGCCGGCGGAAATGGAAGCGCGTCACCAGTTGGTTGACCGGGACGACGTCGCTCACCACGACGTCAAGCTTGGTGGTGCCGGTGCTCATCGAAAGATCTCCTCCGCCGGAGGAATTTCGCTGCGGTCTTCCGCATTGATGCAGACGCCCTGGAATGCCGCCAGGCGCCTGGAATAGTGATCGCGTACCAGAAGAAGCAGGCCACAATGCGAACAGGTCGCCGGCTGCGTCGTCACGTTTTCGGTGATGCCCTTGCAGTGAACGCACTGCACGCGGCGCGCCAGCGAGCCGCGATGCTCGGTCTGGATCGAGGTGTGGTCGATACCGGCTTCGAGCGCCGCCTGCATGGCCTGGCCGATCAACCCTTCGGTGCCGGCGAGGTAGAGGCGCAGGCCCATATGCGCGTTGGCCAGCGTCTGCTTCAGCCGCGGCAAGGCGCTGGCGAAGGTAGGCCCCTGGTAGAACTGCGCCGGCCTCAGCGCCTCCAGCGAGGCGACATGCTGGCCGTCACGGTCGGGACTGGGGCCGGGGATGAAAATGATATGGGCATCGGCAAAAAAGCCGTCGGGCGCCTTGGCGGCCAAGTCTGTTATGGCCAGCGCTCCTTCTGCATCCGCCACGAAAAGATGGTGCTTGCCGGGCTGCGGGGACAGGGTTCCGTAGACCGGCCGGCTGATGATGCTTTTCGCTGCCATTCTCTCAGTATGCCTCAGCCTTTCGCCGTGCGCTTGGTCTTCTTCGGATCATCGAAGGGAAGCGGCGCAGCCGTCGCGCCGATGGCGCCGCTCTGGTTGCGGATCTCGAGCCTGGTGCCCTGGACGGCGCAGTCGACGTCGAGCCGGGCGATGCCCATCGATTTCTTGACCAACGGCGAATACATGGCGCAGGTCACCACGCCGACCTTTTTGCCATCGCGATAGACCGGTGCGCCCTCGTCGGCCGGCTCCTTGCCTTCGAGCAGCACGCCGAAGATCTTGAAGCGTTCCTTGCCCTTGAGGCGGTAATGCTCCTCGGCGCCGCGAAACCCTGTCTTGCCGGGGCTGACGGTAAAATCGAGGCCGAGTTCCCACAGCGTGTCGCCGGGGCCTTCGTTCTCGAACGGATATTTTTGGGAATTATCGTAGGGGTAGAACAGCAGGTAGCTCTCGACGCGCAGCATATCGAGCGTAGTGAACCGGCACGGGATGATGCCGGCGCTCTTGCCCTCGTCGAGGATGGTGTCCCAGATCGTGCCGGCATCCTGGCCACGGCAGAAGATCTCGTAGCCGCGTTCGCCGGTGTAGCCGGTGCGCGAGATCATTACCGGAAAACCGAACAGCCGGGTCTGCATGTGATGGAAATAGGCGAGGTCGCGTATGCCAGACACATGCTTTGCCAGGTAGTCGACTGATGTCGGTCCCTGCAGCGAAAGGTCGTGCAAATTGTCGTCGAAGCGCAGCGAGACATCGCGGCCCATGGCGGCGCGCTGCAACTCCTCATGGCCGGTGCCCGAACCATGCACGACCATCCAGGCATTCGGGCCGGTGCGGTAGAGGATGCAGTCGTCGGTGAACTTGCCGGCCTCGTTGAGCATGCAGGCGTAGGCCGATTTGCCGGGATATATTTTCTCGACGTCGCGCGTCGTCGCCAGGTCGATCAGGTGCGAGGCATGCGGTCCGGTGATGTGGACCTTTTTCAGGCCCGACACATCCATCAGCCCGGCTTTGGTGCGGATGGCGATATACTCTTCGTCGGCGTCCTTGTCGTAGCTCCAGGCGGTGCCCATCCCGCTCCAGTCTTCGAGCTTCGAACCGAGCGCACGATGGCGATCCGCCAAGGTCGAAAATCTCCAGGATGCGGTCATGGACTTGCTTCTCCTCACAAGATTGCCGGCGTTCGCCGCTCAAGGGCACTGCGGCCATGCGACGGTCCGCGCCATATTGACTCAAAACTCCAAAAGCGCGCAATACTAAGATGCAAAAAGTTTTACTGAGAGGCAAGGAACGCAATTGAACGGAGGGGACCTGCAATGGAAGGGAATCTCAACGCTCTAACGACCATTTTCACGGAGTTCTATTACTGGGTGACCATCGTCATGATGTTCCTGATCCATGTCGGGTTCTGCATGTACGAGGTCGGCGTGTCGCGTCGGCGCAATCATTTGAAAACGCTGATGAAGAACGCGATGGCGATTCCGCTCGTCACGATCACCTTCTATTTTTTCGGCTGGTGGATCTATTTCGGCTTCCCCAATGGCCCGGGCATCGCCGGCGGACTTGTCACCGCACCTTTTGCCGAAGCATGGAACCCGCTGATGGGCACCCACCTCTCCGGGGTCAGTCCGGGCGAGACGGGGGTCACCCCGACCGACGCGGCTCTGTGGCATCGCCTCAACGGCGTGTTCTGGGGCGCCTTCCTGCTGTTTTCCATCACCACGGCGTCGATCGTCTCGGGTTCGATCATTGAGCGCGCGCGCTCGGGTGCGTTCTGGATCGTCGCGGTGCTGGTCGGTTCGGTCCTGTGGATCCTCGACGCATCCTGGGGTTGGCATCCGCAAGGCTGGATGGTGAAGCTATGGGGCTATCATGATGCCTATGCGTCGGGCGTCGTACACGCGATCGCCGGCGGAGCGGCGCTCGCCTTTCTCATCGTGCTGGGTCCGCGCATCGGCAAGTTCAGGCCCGACGGCACGGCGCGCGACATCCCGCCCCACAATGTCTGGCTCGTCACGATCGGCCTGTTCCTGATCTTCACCGGTTTCTGGGGTTTTTATGCCGCGTGCAACATTCCGCTGATCAGCCCGGCCACGATTGCCGGCCAGATCACCGGCGAGACCTGGACGGCGACCAATATCTATCTCGCGCCGACGACGCTCTCGGCGATCACCTTCAACTTCCTGATGTCGCTGTCGGGCGGCATGCTGGCCGGCTACATCGTCTCGAAAGGCGACCCTTTCTGGACATTCTCTATGGGGCTTTGCGGCATTATCTCGGCCTCGGCCGGCAACGACCTCTATCACCCGATCCAGGCGATGCTGATCGGCGCGATCGTCCCGAGCATATGCTACAAGCTGCACTATTTCGTCGAGCGCCGCTTCAAGATCGACGATGCGGTTGGCGCCGTTGCGGTGCACGGTTATGGCGGCTTCCTCGGCGTCGTGGTCGCCGGCTTCATGCTGTGGGGACAGCCGTCCTCGCCCTATGAGGGCTTCGCGCACGTCAACCCGCTCGGCAATTTCGCTGGCGCGGTGCTGATGTTCGTGCTCGGTTTCATCCCCACCTTCGTAGTCTGCAAGATCCTCAACAGCATGAACCTCTTGCGCGTGCCGGCGAAGGTCGAACTCGAGGGCGTCGATTTTGCCCTCAACCATGCATTCGACGCGTCTGTTCGCGAAGTGGGAACCGCCGAAAAGGCCATGATCAAATAGTCAACCGACAAGTAGTCAACCGACAGGGAGAACCGCAATGTCTACCAATGGAATGGAAAGCTGGGCCGTGGACCTCAAGGACATCGGCGCGATCTACCCGTTTCAGGGTTCTGAAGTCGTGATGGTCATCATCGGCCTCGTCTTCTGGATCGGGTGGCACGTCCTCCAGACGCGCCACGAGAACGCTGAGATCGAAGCCGATATGGCTGCGGATCGCACCGGAGAGGAAACCAGAAAGGCGATCGATCGCCATTAAGTCGCCGCCGGTCGCCTGGCGCGTCATTTGCGCCAGGCGACTTGTCCAAGATGAAAAAAACTTTCATACGAGTTGAATTCGCTTGATGAAGCTGGTAGCACCTAAATCATACCTCAGCTCGGGAGCCTGACATGTGCGGAATCGTCGGACTGTTTTTGAAGGACAAGGCGCTCGAGCCCCAGCTCGGCTCGATGCTTTCGCAGATGCTGATCGCGCTCAGCGATCGCGGTCCCGACAGCGCCGGCATCGCCATCTATGGCGCGCCATCCGGCAACGAGGCCAAGATCACCATGCAGTCGGCAAAGCCGGAGCAGGATTTTAGCAACCTTGACGCCGAACTCGCCAAGGCGATCGGAGCCCCGGTAAGCATCGCAGTGAAATCGACGCATGCGGTGGTCAGGACCGCGCCCGCCAAGATCGATGAAATGCGCGAGGCGATCCAGGCGCTGCGCCCCGACATCCGTATCATGGGCGCCGGCGACGTTGTCGAAATCTACAAGGAAGTCGGCTTGCCCGAAACGGTGGTCGATCGCTTCGACGTGCGCAGCATGACCGGCACGCACGGCATCGGCCATACCCGCATGGCGACGGAATCGGCGGTCACGACGATGGGCGCGCATCCGTTCTCGACCGGCGCCGACCAGTGCCTGGTTCACAACGGCTCGCTGTCCAATCACAACAATGTCCGCCGCGAGTTGATCCGCGAAGGCATGAAATTCGAGACCGAGAACGACACCGAAGTCGCGGCCGCCTATCTCTCCTCGCAGATGGCGCATGGCAAGAATCTCGGCGAGGCGCTGGAAGGCACGCTGAGCGACCTCGACGGCTTCTTCACCTTCGTCGTCGGCACCAAGAACGGCTTCGGCGTGGTGCGCGATCCGATCGCCTGCAAGCCCGCCGTCATGGCCGAGACCGACCAATATGTCGCCTTCGGCTCGGAATATCGTGCGCTCACCAAACTGCCCGGCATCGACAGTGCGAGGGTCTGGGAACCCGAGCCCGCAACCGTCTATTTCTGGGAGCATTGAGTTCATGCCGGCAATCAACGTCTCCAAGGCACTCGACCAGGGCCATGCATCAGGGGTGTTCGACCTGGCCGAGATGCCGCTGCGCGAGCTCAACCAGGCGCTTCACGATCTGACCCCCGGTTCGAACGAAACCGCCTGGGAAGTGCTCAATCCGAAAGGCAGCCATTCGGTCGCCGTCGGTGTCGACCAGCCGGTCACCATCGATGTCCGCGGCAGCGTCGGCTACTATTGCGGCGGCATGAACGACGGCAGCGCCATCACCGTGCATGGCTCGGCCGGACCCGGCGTCGGCGAGAACATGATGTCGGGCTCGATAACGGTCAAAGGCGATGCCAGCCAATATGCCGGCGCCACCGGCAGGGGCGGGCTGCTGGTCATCGAAGGCAACGCGTCGTCGCGCTGCGGCATCTCGATGAAGGGCATCGACATCGTCGTCCATGGCAATATCGGCCACATGTCGGCCTTCATGGCGCAATCCGGCAATCTGGTGGTGCTGGGCGATGCCGGGGACGCACTCGGCGATTCCATCTACGAGGCGCGGCTGTTCGTGCGCGGCAAGGTTGAAAGCCTCGGCGCCGACTGCATCGCCAAGGAGATGCGGCCCGAGCATCTCGACCTGCTGCAGGGCCTGCTCGACCGCGCTGGGGTGACCGGCGTCAAAGCGGCGGAATTCAAGCGTTACGGCTCTGCGCGCACGCTTTACAATTTCAACATCGACAACGCCGACGCGTATTGAGGCTCAATGACCTATCGCAACCCGCCGACGACGCCGCGCAAATCCGCGACCTTCGACGACTATACGCTTTCCGAGATCCGCCGCGCCGCGGCGACCGGCATCTATGATATTCGCGGCGCCGGCGCCAAGCGCAAGCTGCCGCATTTCGACGACCTGCTTGTCCTCGGTGCCTCGATCTCGCGCTATCCGCTCGAAGGCTATCGCGAGCGCTGCGACACCAGCGTCGTGCTGGGCTCGCGCCATGCGAAAAAGCCGATCGAGCTGAAAATCCCGATCACCATCGCCGGCATGAGTTTTGGCTCGCTGTCCGGCCCGGCCAAGGAAGCGCTCGGCCGCGGCGCGACGCTGTCCGGCACCTCGACGACCACCGGCGACGGCGGCATGACCGAGGAAGAGCGCGGCCATTCCAAGACGCTGGTCTACCAGTACCTGCCGTCGCGCTACGGCATGAACCCGCGCGACCTGCGCCGGGCGGATGCGATCGAGATCGTCGTCGGCCAGGGCGCCAAGCCTGGCGGCGGCGGCATGCTGCTTGGCCAGAAGATCTCCGACCGGGTCGCCGAAATGCGCACGCTGCCAAAGGGTATCGACCAGCGCTCGGCCTCACGCCATCCCGACTGGACCGGGCCCGACGATCTCGAAATCAAAATCCTGGAACTGCGTGAAATCACCGACTGGGAAAAGCCGATCTACGTCAAGGTCGGCGGCGCGCGGCCCTATTACGACACAGCCCTTGCAGTGAAGTCAGGCGCCGATGTCGTCGTCATCGACGGGATGCAGGGCGGCACCGCTGCAACCCAGGAAGTGTTCATCGAGAATGTCGGCCAGCCGACGCTTGCCTGCATCAGGCCGGCGGTGCAGGCGCTGCAGGATCTCGGCATGCACCGGAAGGTGCAGCTGATCATCTCCGGCGGCATCCGCAACGGCGCCGATGTCGCCAAGGCGCTGGCGCTCGGCGTCGACGCGGTGTCGATCGGCACCGCCGCGCTTGTCGCGCTCGGCGACAACGATCCGCGCTGGGAGGCGGAATACAACGAGCTCGGCACCACCGCCGGCGCCTATGACGATTGGCACGAGGGCCGCGATCCGGCCGGCATCACCACGCAGGACCCCGAACTAATGAAACGGGTCGATCCGATAGCGGCCGGCCGACGGCTGGCCAATTATCTCAAGGTGATGACGCTGGAGGCGCAGACCATTGCCCGCGCCTGCGGCAAGAACAGCCTGCATAATCTCGAGCCCGAGGATCTCGTCGCGCTGACGATCGAAGCCGCCGCCATGGCCGGCGTGCCGCTGGCCGGGACCAACTGGATACCGGGGAAGAACGGCTTCTAAACATATCACGCAACCAAAAAAACCAATAAGCGAGGAACTATAATGGGGAACGATCTCGCCGCCTTCGCCAAAGGGAACGGCGTCAAATATTTCATGATTTCCTACACCGACCTGTTCGGTGGGCAGCGCGCCAAGCTGGTGCCGGCGCAAGCCATCGCCGACATGCAGAAGGACGGCGCCGGCTTTGCCGGCTTTGCCACCTGGCTCGACCTGACGCCGGCGCATCCAGACATGCTGGCGGTACCGGATCCGGATTCGGTCATCCAGTTGCCGTGGAAGCCGGAAGTCGCCTGGATCGCCGCCAATTGCATGATGGACGAAAAATCGGTCGCCCAGGCGCCGCGCAATACGCTGAGGCGGCTGGTTGACGAGGCGGCGGGCGACGGTATGCATGTCAAGACCGGCGTCGAGGCCGAGTTCTTCCTGATCTCGCCGGACGGCAAGACGATTTCCGACGAATACGACACGGCGTCAAAGCCCTGCTACGACCAGCAGGCGGTGATGCGGCGCTACGACGTCATCGCCGAGATCTGCGACCACATGCTGGCGCTCGGCTGGGGCGCCTACCAGAACGACCATGAGGACGCCAACGGCCAGTTCGAGATGAACTGGGCCTTCGATGATGCGCTGGCCACCGCCGACAAGCATTCCTTCTTCAAGTTCATGGTCAAATCCGTTGCCGAAAAGCACGGCCTGCGCGCCACCTTCATGCCAAAACCATTCCCCGGCCTGACCGGCAATGGCTGCCACGCCCACATCTCGGTGTGGGACAAGGACGGCAAGACCAATGTCTTTGCCGACAACGCCATGGAGCTTGGCCTGTCGGCGAAGGGCAAGAATTTTCTCGGCGGCATCATGAAGCATGCCTCGGCACTTGCCGCGATCACCAACCCGACGGTCAATTCCTACAAGCGCATCAATGCGCCGCGCACGATTTCGGGCGCCACCTGGGCGCCGAACTCGGTGACCTGGACCGGTAACAACCGCACCCACATGGTGCGCGTGCCCGGCCCCGGACGCTTCGAGCTGCGCCTGCCCGACGGCGCGGCAAACCCTTATCTGCTGCAGGCCGTCATCATCGCCGCCGGCCTCGACGGCATCCGCTCGAAGGCCGATCCCGGCAGGCGCTACGACATCGACATGTACCAGTTCGGTCATACGGTGGAGGGCGCGCCGAAGCTGCCGCTCAACCTGCTCGATGCGTTGCGCGAGTTCGACAACGACAAATCGCTCAAGGCGGCGCTGGGTGAGGAATTCTCGTCGGCTTATCTAAAGCTGAAGCACCAGGAATGGAATTCCTTTGCTTCCCACTTCACCCAGTGGGAGCGTGACCACACGCTGGATATCTAGAGCATCGAAACGAAAAGCGTGAAGCGGTTTTCGGATGATTCCGATGCGTCAAGAAGGTCCTGCGTGGCGCGAGCGACCTGGGAATAGGTTTATGAAATACTCGATCTTCTCGCTCGCCCGCGCCGCATTTTCCGGCCACAAGACCTGGCAGCGCACCTGGCGCGACGCCAGCCCGAAGGACCGCTACGACGTGGTGATCATCGGCGGCGGCGGTCACGGCCTGGCGACGGCATGGTTTCTCGCCAGCGAGTACGGTATCAGGAATGTCGCCGTGCTCGAAAAGGGCTGGATCGGCTCCGGCAATGCCGGCCGCAACACCACCATCATCCGCTCCAACTACGGGCTGCCCGGCAATACCGGCTTCTACGAGCTGTCGATGAAGCTGTGGGAGCGGATGGAGCAGGACCTCAACTACAACACGATGGTCAGCCAGCGCGGCGTCATCAACCTTTATCATTCCGACGCGCAGCGCGACGCCTATGCGCGGCGCGGCAACACGATGCGCATCAACGGCATCGATGCCGAACTGCTCGATCTTGCCGCGGTCAAGAAGATGATGCCGTTCCTGAACTTCGACAATGCCCGCTTTCCCGTGCAAGGCGGCCTGCTGCAGCGGCGCGGCGGCACGGCGCGCCACGACGCGGTGGTCTGGGGCTATGCCCATGCGGCGAGCGGGCTCGGCGTCGACATCATCCAGAATTGCGAGGTGACAGGTTTTTCGCGCGACGCCAACGGCAAGGTGACCGGCGTCGAGACATCGCGCGGCACAATCGGCGCCGGCAAGGTCGGCATGGCCGTCGCCGGCAGTTCGTCGCGGGTCGCGGCTATGGCTGGCCTGCGGCTGCCGATCGAAAGCCACGTGCTGCAGGCCTTCGTTTCCGAGGCGATCAAGCCGCTGATCCCCAATGTCATGACCTTTGGCGCCGGCCATTTCTATGTCAGCCAGTCGGACAAGGGCGGACTGGTCTTCGGCGGCGACATAGACGGCTACAATTCCTATGCCCAGCGCGGCAACATGCCGGTGATGGAAGACGTCTGCGAGGGCGGCATGGCGCTGATGCCGATGATCGGTCGCGTGCGCCTCTTGCGCCAATGGGGCGGCATCATGGACATGTCGATGGACGGCTCGCCGATCATCGACAAGACGCCGGTGGACGGGCTCTATCTCAACGCCGGCTGGTGTTATGGCGGCTTCAAGGCGACGCCCGGCTCCGGCCTTGTCTTTGCCCATCTTCTGGCCCGCGACGAACTGCACAAGGAGGCGGCGCGCTTCCGCCTCGACCGGTTCCGGCGGGGTGCTGTCATCGATGAAAAGGGCGTCGGCGCCCAACCGAACCTGCACTGAGAACGGTCCGAAAATCATGCGTATTGTCTGTCCCTTCTGCGGCGAACGCGAACTCGGCGAGTTCACCTATCTCGGCGACGCCAAGCCGCTGCGGCCGGCAGCCGGCGCCTCGGAAGACGAGGTGTTCGACTGCGTCTATCTGCGCGACAATGTCGCCGGTGCGATGAGCGAACATTGGTACCATGGCGGCGGCTGCCGGGCCTGGCTGAAGATCACCCGCAACACGCTGACACACGAGATTTCCACGGTCGAGCCGGCGGCGGGCGTTGGGGCGAGGCAGGTGGCAAAATGATTTTTCCTGTCCAGGTCAGCGCCGCCCCTCATCCGCCTGCCGGCACCTTCTCCCCGTATAGTGACGGGGAGAAGGGAGCTTGCCGCCACCCCGGCGCCCTTCCTGCAACGTCGATGATTGGCGAAAATTTCGGTCAAGGCGTCCTTCTCCCCGTCACTATACGGGGAGAAGTGCCCGGCAGGGCGATGAGGGGCAGCGCGGCATTCCTCCATGACGTCAAAGCGATCGAAAGCCGGCAACCGTGATCACCAGCCAGTCCCATCGTCTCGCATCGGGCGGTCTCATCGACCGCTCAGTGCCGCTGAACTTTCGCTTCGACGGCAAAACCTTTGCCGGCTTCCAGGGCGACACGCTGGCCTCGGCGCTGATCGCCAATGGCGTCAGGCTGGTCGGCCGCTCGTTCAAATACCATCGGCCGCGCGGCATCCTGACATCGGGCTCGGAAGAACCCAACGCACTGGTCGAATTGCGCACGGGGGCGCGGCGCGAGCCGAACACCAAGGCGACCACCGCAGAACTTTTTGACGGTCTGGAAGCCGCCAGCCAGAACCGCTGGCCGTCGCTGCGCCACGATCTGATGGCGGTCAACCAGTTGTTTTCGCCGATCTTCGTCGCCGGTTTCTACTACAAGACCTTCATGTGGCCGGCAAAATTCTGGGAAGCGGTTTACGAGCCGGCGATCCGCCGCGCCGCCGGCCTCGGCCGCGCCGCGGGCCTTGCCGATCCCGACCATTACGACAAGGCCTGGGCGCATTGCGACGTGCTGGTCGCCGGTTCCGGCCCAGCCGGGCTGGCGGCAGCGCTCGCCGCCGGCCGATCTGGTGCCCGCATCGTTCTGTGCGAGGAAGATTTTGCGCTTGGCGGCCGCCTGCTTGCCGACGGCGGCATGATCGACGGGGTGCCCGCGGCCGAATGGATTTCGCGCACGCTGGCCGAACTCGCCTCGCTGCCGGACGTCCGCATTATGGCACGCACGACGCTGTTCGGCGTCTATGACGGCGGCACCTATGGCGCGATCGAACGGGTCAACGACCACCTGCCCTCGCCGCCGGAGCATCAGGTGCGCCAGCGACTGTGGCGGATCGTGGCAAAGCGCTCGATTGTTGCCGCCGGCGCCATCGAACGGCCTGTTGTCTTTGCCGGCAACGACACGCCCGGCGTGATGATGGCTTCGGCGATGCGGACCTATATCGCGCGCTATGCGGCAACCCCGGCGAAGCGGATTGCGCTGTTCACCAACAATGAGGATGGCTGGCGCACGGTCGAGGCGGCACTCGGCGCCGGATTGCAGATCGCAGCCGTCGTCGATGCGCGTCCGGACGTGTCCGCCATGCATCGCGCGCGCGCCGCCAAAGCCGGCTTTGCCGTTTTGAACGGCTCCATCGTCGGTGCCGAAGGCGGCAAGAACGGTGTCAGGAAAATCTCGATATCGCTGGCAGGCGGCGCACGCGCGGAAGTCGAAGCCGACGGGCTGGCCGTTTCCGGCGGCTGGAACCCGGCGGTCGGGCTGACCTCCTACCATCGCGGCCGGCCGAAATGGCAGGACGAAATATCAGCCTTCGTGCCGGACGGCGCCCCTGCGGGCATGGTGGCCGCCGGTGCCGCCAACGGCGCTTTTGGGCTCGGTGCCTGCCTGCGACAGGGATTCGCCGCCGGTGCGGCGGCAGCGCAGAGTGCCGGACACAGCGGCAATGCCGGCGCTCCGCCAGTCGCTGACGACGAGGCTTTTTCGCTGACCCCGCTCTGGCATGTTGCCGGCAAAGGGAAAGCCTTTGTCGACTACCAGCACGACGTCACCGCTGCGGACATCGAACTGGCGCAGCGCGAAGGTTTTGAATCCGTCGAGCATCTGAAACGCTACACGACGCTCGGCATGGCCACCGACCAGGGCAAGACCTCGAACGTCGCCGGCCTCGCCATCATGGCGGCGGTATCAGGCAAATCCATCCCCGAGACCGGCACGACGATCTATCGCCCGCCCTATGTGCCGGTCGCCATCGGCGCCTTCGCCGGTCATCATCGCGACGAGAATTTCCATGCGACGCGGCTGACGCTGTCGCATCACTGGGCGGCCGAACAGGGCGCGGTGTTCGTCGACACCGGCCTGTGGAAGCGCGCGCAATGGTATCCGCGCGCCGGCGAGAAGGACTGGCTGGAATCGGTCACTCGCGAGGTCAAGGCGGTGCGCGGCGGCGTCGGCTTCTGCGACGTCTCGACGCTCGGCAAAATCGACGTGCACGGACCGGATGCCGGCGCCTTCCTCGACCGCGTCTACATCAACACATTCTCCAGTCTCGCCGTGGGAAAAGCGCGCTACGGGCTGATGCTGCGCGAGGACGGCATCGTCTATGACGACGGCACCACCTCGCGTCTGGCCGAGGACCACTATTTCCTGACCACCACGACCGCCAAGGCCGGGCCGGTGATGCAGCATCTCGAATTCTGCCGGCAGGTGCTGTTTCCAGAACTCGACGTGCAACTCACGTCAGTCTCCGACCAGTGGGCGCAATTCTCGATCGCCGGGCCGAAGACCCGGGACTTGCTTCGCGAAATCGTCGATCCGGCCGAGGATTTGTCGAACGAGGCGTTTCCATTCATGGGCGCGCGGCAAGTCGCGCTGCGCGGCGGCATCAGGGCGCGGCTGTTCCGAATTTCGTTCTCCGGCGAGATGGCGTTCGAGATCTCGGTTCCGGCCCGCTATGGCGACGCGCTGGTGCGCAACCTGATGTTAGCCGGCAAACAATTCGCCACCACACCCTACGGCACCGAGGCGCTCGGCGTCATGCGCATCGAAAAGGGCCATGTCGCCGGGCCGGAACTGAACGGCACGACGACGGCCGCCGACCTCGGGCTCGGCAAGATGATGTCGACCAAGAAGGATTTTATCGGCCGCGTCATGGCCGGGCGCGAGGCGCTGGCGGCAGCGGATCGGCAGGTCGTGGTCGGCATCAAGCCGACGGACAGAACGCGCCGCCTGCGCTCCGGCGCGCATATCATTCCGAAGGCCGAGATACCGGGTCCCGACAAGGATCAGGGCTATGTCACCTCGGTCTGTTTCTCGCCGACGCTTGACCAGTGGATCGGGCTGGCGCTTGTCGAGCGCGGCCGCGAGCGCATCGGCGAGATCGTCCATGCGCATGACCCGCTGCGCGGTGAAGGCTATGACGTCGAGCTGTGCAATCCCGTCTTCTACGATCCGGATGGAGGGCGCCAGCGTGGCTGAATTTTCGTGGATTTCTCGCAGTCCGCTGGAGCACGTCCTTGTCGTGGGCGCCTACGGCGCGCGCGACGTCGCGCCGGGCATTTCGCTCACCGAGATCCGCAATTTCGACCTGATCCAGGTGATGGCGCGGCGCGGCAAAGGGGCGGAACTGGCAAACGCCGCCAAGGCCCGTTTCGGCATGGCGGCTCCAGATGTGCCGAAGGCCGACAGCGCTTCGGACGTGACGCTCATCTGGTCGGGACCGGATCAGTTCCTCGTTCTGTCCAAGGGCGGCAAGCACGCGATCGACATTTTGAGCCAGGCGTTTTCGCAATCCGCCTCGCTGTCGGACCAGTCGCATGCGCGCGCCCTGATCAGCATCTCGGGAGCCAAGGCGCGCGCCATGCTGGCGAAATTGTCGTCGCTCGACCTGCACCCGGCGGCATTCCCGATCGACGCCGCTGCCGCGACATCGATCGACCACACCAGCGTCAATCTCTGGCGTGGCAATGACCGTGCCGATGGGCAGGCGGTGTTCAATCTTCTGGTGTTTGCAAGTTTCGCCGAAAGCCTGTGGCACACGATGCTCGACGCAGCCGCCGAGTATGGCGTCGACGTCGGGTTTTTGGAGGAGTTGGCGTAGCGGTTGCCTCTCCCTTCTCCCCTTGTGGGAGAAGGTGGATTGGCGCGCAGCGCCAAGACGGTTGAGGGGTGTTGGACGGAGTGCTGTTGGTGCCAAGTTGGAGCACCCCTCATCCGACCGAGCTTCGCTCGGCCACCTTCTCCCACAAGGGGAGAAGGGGGAACTGCGCCACCTTCACCTTGCTAAATCCGGCCTTCCTGCCTATTCTTGCTGCGAAAATATTTTTACGCACAGGCAAACTTGTTTCTTGAGACCCGGGTCGAGATGAGCCAGTCGCCCTACCCCGCCGTCGTCGCCGGACCGCCCCGGCCGAGCCTGATCCTGCGGCCCGGCCAGATCGCGCTGCCGGCCGGCATGGAGCGCTATTCCGTTCAAGGCAATGGCGCGGTGCTCATCGAGGTCGAGGCCGGCGATACCATCAGCGTACGCAACGTAGAGGGCGGCCAGGCTTGCGAGCTTTTGGCTTGGGACAAGAGCGGCGCTACCGACCCCACCATTTTAGGCGAGAAATCGAACAGCAACGCCGCCGGCATCAAGGCGCTGCTGGCCGATGGCGACGACAGCCTCGCTTCCTTGCGCCGAGGGCTCGAGCGACGCCAGGTGCAGCTTGATCAGGCAAAGGCGGTTCGCGTCTTCGGCGGCGCCACCCCGGCCGGCACCGAACAGGGTTTTACCGTCGCCCGTAATGGGTCGATGCTGATCGCCGCCCCGGGTGGGCCGATGTTGGTCGACGGCCACGACACGGCGACACCGCTCAACGTCATCGTCCGCCGCGCCACGATCCGTCCGGTGGCGAAGTCGCAATTGGGCGATCCCCTAGCCGACCCGGTGCTCGACCTGCGCGTCCATTCGGCGACTGCGGAAGCCTACTTCGTCAAGGCAGGCGACTATCTGCAGATCATCGATGTCGACGGGCGCCAATGCACCGACTTCCAGTGCTTTTCGGCGCGCAAGCTCGACAAGGGCAGCGATCATCCGCTCGACGTGACGACGACTCGCACGCTGATGGGCTCGAGCTATCCGATGCCCGGCCTGCATTCGAAATATTACGACCAGGACATGGAGCCGCTGGTCGAGGTGGTGCAGGACACTTGCGGCCGGCACGATGCATTCGCGCTCGCTTGCGCGGCCAAATATTACGACGACATCGGCTATCCCGGTCATCCCAACTGCTCGGAGAATTTCAACCGCGCGCTGTCGGACAAGGGCGTAACTCCTCGCGCGGGCTGGATGGCGATCAATTTCTTCTTCAACACGGCGATCGACGCGCATGGCGTCATGGTGTCGGACGAGCCGTGGTCGCGGCCGGGCGACTATGTGCTGCTGCGCGCGCTTACCGACATCGTTTGCGTGTCGTCGGCCTGTCCCGACGACACGACGCCGGCTAATGGCTGGAACCTGACCGACATCCATGTGCGGACATATTCCGGCCAGCACAAATTTTCGCGAGCGACCGCCAGACGCATGACGCCCGATTCGGAACCGAAAATGACCCGCGAGACATCATTTCACTCGAGCTTTGCCAAGCACACCCGCAACTTCGCCGAGTACAGGGGCTATTGGCTGGCCAATTCCTTCGCCAGGGAAGGCCCGATCGACGAATACTGGGCCTGCCGGCAGGCCGCCGTCATCATGGACCTGTCGCCGCTGCGCAAATTCGAGGTCACCGGCCCGGATTCCGAAGCGCTGCTGCAATACACGCTGACCCGCGACGTGAAAAAACTCGGCGTCGGCCAGGTGGTCTATTCCGCCATGTGCTACGAGCATGGCGGCATGATCGACGACGGCACGCTGCTCAGGCTCGGCAAGGACAAATTTCGCTGGGTCGGCGGCGACGATCTTTCCGGCGAATGGCTGCGCGACACCGCAATGAGCCTCGGCCTCAACGTGCTGGTGCGCTCGTCGACCGACCAGATGCACAATGTCGCCGTGCAAGGACCGAAGAGCCGCGACATCCTGAAGGAGATCATCTGGACCTCGCCGTTGCAGCCGTCGATCGAGGAACTCGAGTGGTTCCGTTTCGCCGTCGCCCGCATCGGCGGCGGCAACGGCATTCCCGTCGTCGTCTCGCGCACCGGCTATACCGGCGAGCTCGGCTACGAGATCTGGTGCCATCCGCGCGATGCCGAAAAGGTGTTCGACGCCATCTGGGAGGCCGGCCAGCCGCATGGCTTGAAGCCGATGGGGCTGCAGGCGCTCGACATGGTGCGCATCGAGGCCGGGCTGATCTTTGCCGGCTTTGAGTTTTCCGATCAGACCGATCCGTTCGAGGCCGGCATCGGCTTCACCGTGCCGCTGAAGACCAAGATCGACGATTTCATCGGCCGCGAGGCGCTGATCCGGCGCAAGGAAAACCCGCATAAGAAACTGGTCGGCCTCGACATCGACGCCAATGTCGCGGTCGGCCATGGCGATTGCGTCCATGTCGGCCGCGCCCAGATCGGCGAGATCACTTCGAGCATTCGCTCGCCGCTGCTGAACAAGAATATCGCGCTGGCCAGGCTCGATGTCACCCATGCCGCCATCGGCACCGAGGTCGAGATCGGCAAGCTCGACGGCCACAGCAAGCGGCTGCCGGCGCGCGTCGTCGCCTTCGCCCACTACGATCCGCAAAAGACCAGACCGCGCTCCTGACGCCGTTTAAGGATCGCGAATGGCGCAAGCCAAGCCCGTGCAAAGTTGATTTCTCGCCTGAGATCAGCTGGCGGCGAGTGCCGTCGGCACATGTTCCACACCTGCGATGTGCACAGCTTCACAAAACGCTTGACGTGAAAGCGCGGCGGATCAATCTTCACTGTTAAGAAAAAAATACTACTGAGCGGAAAATGCCTGAGGTCGTTCAACGCGTGCGTCGGTGACGCATCGCGAGGAGTCGGCCGTCGCCGATGGGGAACATCAAAAATGGGGAATCCACGCATATGAGCACGATAGTCTCTGCCCTGATGCCACCTGCCGAAGGGCAGCTGCACCGCAATATCGACTGGCGCGGCGCCTTCTGGGTGGCGAGCGGCGTTCCCGCCCTTGTCCTGTTTTCGATCGGCGGCATTGCCGGCACGACCGGCAAGCTGGCCTTCCTGATCTGGACGGTGTCCATGATCATGGGGTTCCTGCAATCCTTCACCTATGCGGAGATCGCCGGCCTGTTTCCTAACAAGTCCGGCGGCGCCTCGATCTATGGCGCCACCGCCTGGCTACGTTATTCCAAGTTCATCGCGCCGCTTTCGGTGTGGTGCAACTGGTTCGCCTGGTCGCCGGTGCTATCGCTCGGCTGCTCGATCGCCGCCGCCTACATCCTCAACGCGCTTGCGCCGGTGCCGCTGTTTACCGACACCTCGCCGGAAGTCGCCGCCTATATCGCCGCTAATACCGGGGTGAGTGCCGCCGACGCCATCGCGGCGGTGAGCGCGGCCGCCACACCAGCGATCCGCACCTGGACGCTCTACGGTCACACGCTGGGTCCGGTCTCCTTCACTCTCAACGCGACGTTCTTCATCGGCGCACTGCTGATGCTGATCATCTTCTCCATCCAGCATCGCGGCATCCTGGGCACGGCCAACGTGCAGAAATATATCGGCTTGTTCGTCATCATTCCGATGCTGATCGTCGGCGTCGTGCCGATCGTCACCGGCCAGATCGACTGGGCGAATTTCTCGCCGCTGGTGCCGCTGGCGGCCGCCTACGCGCCCGATCCAGGTGCCTGGAATATCGCCGGCTGGACGCTCGTCCTTGGGGGGATGTTCATTGCCGCCTGGTCGACCTATGGCTTCGAGACCGCCGTCTGCTACACGTCCGAGTTCAATAACCCCAGCACCGACACCTTCAAGGCGATCTTCTATTCCGGCCTCCTGTGCATGCTGCTGTTCATCCTGGTGCCGTTCACCTTCCAGGGCGTACTCGGCTTGAACGGCATGCTGGCCACCCCGATCGTCGATGGCTCCGGTGTTGCCGATGCCCTGGCCGGCATGGTCGGCGGCGGAGCGCTGATCCATAGCCTACTGGTGATGCTGATGATCCTGGCACTGGTGCTCTGCATCATGACGGCGATGGCGGGGTCCTCACGCACGCTTTACCAGGGCTCAGTCGACGGCTGGCTGCCGCGCTATCTCAGCCACGTCAACGAGCATGGCGCCCCGACCCGCGCCATGTGGACCGACCTGATCTTCAATCTGTTCGTTCTGGCCATCGCCTCGGCCGACGCGACCAGCTTCTTCTTCATCCTCGCCGTGTCGAATTGCGGCTACATCATCTTCAACTTCCTCAACCTCAATGCCGGCTGGATCCACCGCATCGACAACGGCCATATCGCGCGGCCGTGGAAGGCACCGAGCTGGCTGCTCGGCCTCGGCGCCATCCTTGCCTATGTCAACATGATCTTCATGGGTGCCGGTGCAAAGATCTGGAACCCGATGGCGCTGTGGGCAGGACTGATCACGGCCGCCCTCATCATCCCGGTGTTCTGCTTCCGGCATTACATCCAGGACAAGGGCAAATTCCCCGACCACATGCTGGCGGATCTCGGCATGACTTCGTCCGATCTCGCCGTCAGAAAGGCGGGCATCCTGCCCTACCTGACGTTGATCGCCGGCGTCGTGGTGATGCTGCTCGCCAACTGGCTGTTCGTCACCTGACATCGGCCTGAAAGGATCGAGTGCGGACCGCCGCGCTCGATCCGATTTGCTTCCAGAGGCTCGTCGCAAGCTCGCTCACTGGAAGCTCGCGATCGCGAGGTCGGGTAGTGTCTCAGTTTGAAATTTGACGCCGCGCTTGTCGCGATCCGGGCCGAACTCCTATATGCTTAGCGGAAAGCATTGGAGCGGCAATGAAGCATGAGAGCACCATCACTTGCCCGGACTGTGGGCACCAGTCCGTGGAAACGATGCCGACCGACGCCTGCGTTCACTTCTACGAATGCAAAAACTGCAGGGTACTCCTGAAGCCCTTAGCGGGCGATTGCTGCGTTTTCTGCTCATATGCCGATCTGCCATGCCCGCCGCTTCAGGAGAGTAGCCATGCCAACCGGATCTAAAGGCCAGAAGCGCCCCGCCGACGTGATCGGCAACGCCGTCCGCGTCATGCTCATCGCGACCGGTACAAGAAGCGGAATAGCGAATGATTGTCAGGATAGCAGAAACGGAGATCGATCCCGACCAGATCGAGGCTTACGGCGCACTCCTATCAGAAGAGATTGAAGCCTCGGTGCGGCTAGAACCTGGGGTCATCTTCCTGTACGCGCTGTCGGTCAAGGGAAGCCGCGATAAGGTGCTGGTGATTGAAGGCTACGCTGATCAAGCGGCCTATGAGGCGCACCTCACCTCACCACATTTTCTCAATTACAAGACTCGAACTGCCGACATGGTGAGATCGCTTCGGCTAATCGAGACGGACCCGATCTCGCTCAAAGCGAAAAATCAGATTTCAAACTGAGACACTACCCGAGCAACGACCCGCCGCCGAGGCGGGGTTTTTTGTTTCAGGCTTTGCCGGCATCTTGGCGGTCAGCGCCGCGGTTGAGGATTGGCAGGCGGATCGCTCAATCGATCTTGATGAACACGCCCTTGGTGTTGAGATACTCGTCGAGGTGCTCGGCGCCGCCCTCGCGGCCGTAGCCGCTCATCTTGTAGCCGCCGAAGGGCACGGCCGGATCGATGGCGTGATACGTGTTCACCCAGACCGAGCCGGCGCGGATTTTTCGCGACAGCTGGTGGGCGGTGGCGACATTGCGGGTGAAGACCCCGGCCGCAAGACCGTAGGGCGTGTTGTTGGCGCGCTCGACCGCCTCATCGAGCGTATCGAACGGCAGCGCCGAAATCACCGGCCCGAAGATTTCCTCGCGCGCGATCCTCATGTCGTCAGAGACACCGGCGAACACGGTCGGCGCGACGAAATTGCCGGCGGCCAGCGCGCCCTTCATCAGGCGTTCACCGCCGGTGACGAGGGTCGCGCCCTCCGCCGCGCCGGCCTCGAGATAAGAGGCGACCCGTTGCATCTGCTTTTCGGAGACGAGGGGGCCGATCTCGGTCGCCGGGTCGATGCCGTCGCCGATCCTGAGATCCTTGGCATAGGCCGCCAGTCGCTCGATGAACTCGTCATGGACGGAGCGTTCGACGAACATGCGCGAGCCGGCGATGCAGATCTGGCCGGAATTGGCGAACACCGACATCGCCGCCACCGGCACCGCTTTGTCGAGATCGGCGTCGGCGCAGACGATGACCGGCGACTTGCCGCCAAGCTCCAGCGAGACGCGCTTGAGGTTGCCGGCCGAAGCGCGGACGATCGACTGGCCGGTTGCCGTCGAGCCGGTGAAGACGATCTTGTCGACGCCCATATGCTCGGCAATTGCGGCGCCTGCCTCGGCGCCGGTGCCGGTCACGATGTTGACGACGCCTGGCGGAACGCCGGCCTCGTTCATGATGTCGGCGATCAGAAGCGGCGTCAGCGGCGCCTCTTCCGAAGGTTTCAGCACCACCGTGCAGCCGGTCGCCAGCGCCGGCCCGATCTTCCAGATCGAAGCGGCCGTCGGTGCGTTCCACGGGATGATGGCGCCGACGACGCCGACCGGCTCCTTGCGCGTGAAGGAGACGATTTCGCCCGGCAGAGAGTTCTCGATCGTCTCGCCATGCAGGGAGGTCGCCATGCCGGCGTAATAGCGCAGCATACCGATGACGCGGTTGCGGTTGGCGCGGGTGCGAACGATCGGCATGCCCATGTCGGTGGTGTCCGAGCGGCTGATCTCCTCCCAGTGCTTTTCGAAGAGGTCGGCGATCCTGAGCAGCAGCACCTGCCGCTCATAAGGCTTGTACCGGCTCCACGGCCCGTCGAAGGCCTTGCGCGCCGCGGCCACCGCCAGTTCGACATCCTGGCGGTCGCCGCGCGGCACCGTGGCAATGACCGCGCCGGTGGCCGGATTGCGGGTTTCCATCGTGCGGCCCGAGCGGGCGTCTATCCAGGTGCCATCGACGAACATCTGACGGTGGCGTCCGTCGATCGGCCGGCGTAGCGCCGCCGGTGTCTGAGCTACGGTCATGACGGTCCTCCTCCAGCGCGCTCCTGCCGGTGGGCGGATTTAATCCCTGGACGTCACATCTGCCAACAGCTCTATTCGGCCGCCAGGGGCAGTTGCGGCTGGTCATCGTTTTCCGCCAGTTTCGGCTCGGCGGCCGGCTCCGCGACCTCGACCTTCTTGCGCTCCCTGCCGAAGAACAAGGCATAGCCTGCCGGAAGGACGAGAATAGTCAGCACCGTGGCAACGAGGATGCCGCCCATCATGGCATAGGCGAGCGGACCCCAGAAGACGCCGCGCGAGATCGGGATCAGCGCCAGGACCGCCGTCAGCGCCGTCAGCATGATCGGCCGGAAACGGCGGACTGCCGAGCCGATGATGGCCTCCGAGCGTTCCATGCCGGCCGCGATGTCCTGGTCGATCTGGTCGACCAGGATGATCGAGTTGCGCATGATGATGCCGAGCAGCGCGATCACGCCGAGAATGGCGACGAAGCCGAACGGTGCGCCACTGATCAAAAGTGCCGCCGCAGCACCGATGATGCCGAGCGGGCCGGTCGCCAGCACCAGCATCGCCTTGCCGAAATGCTGCAGCTGGATCATCAGCAGCACGACGATGACGGCCAGCATGATTGGCGCTTTCGCAGCAATCGAGGCCTGGCTTTCGGCCGAATCCTCCGCGCCGCCCTGGATCTCGATGTTGTAGCCGGGCGCCAGACCGTCGCGCAGGCCCTGCATCTCGCTGTACATCTTCATGACGACATCGTTCGACTGCACGCCATCCGGCAGCGTGGCGCGCACGCTGATGGTCGGCAGACGGTCGCGCCGCCATTCGACGCCTTGCTCCAGCACCGGGACGACCTTGGCGACCTGCGACAGCGGCACGAAGCCACCGAAATCCGTCGGGACAGAGACCGAGTCGACCGCCGACAGCAGGTGGCGGCTTGCCGCCGGTTCCCGGGCGACGATCGAAACCGTCTCCTCGCCGTCGCGGAAATCATCGAGCGGCGCTCCCGACATGGTCGCCTGCAGCACCTGGCGGATGCGCTGCGAGGTGACGCCGAGCGCACGGGCGCGATCCTGGTCGATCACCAGCTTCATCTCCGGCACCGGCTCCAGCCAGTCGTCGTGGACGGCGCCGAGCAGCGGATTTGTCTGGAACTTCGCCTTCACCTCGTCGGCGATGCGGCGCACCTCCTGGCGATCCGGGCCCATGACGCGCATCTGCACCGGCCAGCCCGTGGGCGGCCCGAGGAACAGGCGGTCGACCTTGGCGCGGACCGACGGGAAATCCTCGGCCAGAATGGTGCGCAGCTTGACAATCAGCCGCTCGCGGGCCGGTTCGTCATTGGCCATCACCAGAAGCTGGGCGAAGTTCGGATTGCGAAGCTGCTGGT
This sequence comes from Mesorhizobium sp. WSM4848, assembly GCF_055811375.1. Classification (NCBI taxonomy): domain Bacteria; kingdom Pseudomonadati; phylum Pseudomonadota; class Alphaproteobacteria; order Hyphomicrobiales; family Phyllobacteriaceae; genus Mesorhizobium; species Mesorhizobium sp. WSM4848. The sequence continues at coordinate 80,188 of NZ_JBVVPX010000025.1, read as the reverse complement.
CGAGCGGCAGGAAGAAGCGCGGCGCGCCCTCACCGATATAGGTGGCGATGAAGCGCTTGTCCTTGTCGTCCATCATCCTGGTTTCGAGCGCCTTGGCCTGCGTCTCGACTTCCTTGATGCTCGTGCCTTCCGGCAGCCAGAGGTCGACAAGGATTTCCGGACGCGACGACTGTGGGAAGAAATTCTGCGGGATGAACTGGAACGCCCACAGGGAGGTGGCGAAGGTCACCAGCGTCATGACCAACACGATGATGCGATGGCGGACGGACCAGCTGACGGTGGCGCGAAGCCGGCGATAAAAGCGCGTGTCGAAGACATCGTGATGGCTGCCGGCGTGTTTTCGCTGCTTGAGGATCATGTGACCAAGCCACGGCGTGAAATAGACCGCCACGAACCAGGACACGACCAGCGCGATGCCGACGACGTAGAACAGCGTGCGCACATATTCGCCGGCGGTCGAGGCCGCGAAGCCGACCGGAATGAAGCCGGCGGTGGTGATCAGCGTGCCGGTCAGCATCGGGAAGGCCGTCGAGGTGTAAGCAAAGCTCGCCGCCTCGATCTTGACCATTCCTTCCTCGAGCTTGCGTTCCATCATTTCGACGACGATCATCGCATCGTCGACGAGCAGGCCGAGCGCGATGATCAGCGCGCCAAGCGAAATGCGCTGCAGATCGATGCCGATCTCGTACATGATGGCGAAGGTGGCGGCCAGAACGAGCGGAATGGTGATCGCGATCACCAGGCCCGAACGCCAGCCGATCGTCAGGAACGAGACGACAAGCACGATCAGCAGCGCCTCGCCAAGCGCCGTCATGAACTCGCCCACCGCGTCCCGCACGACTTCCGGCTGGTCGGCGATCTGATCGACCGAAACGCCGTAGGGCAAGGCCTCTTCGAAGCGGTGATAGGTCGCCTCGACCTCCTTGCCGACATCGGTGACGTTGAAGCCCTTGGCCATGACGACGCCGACCTGGACGCTGTCGTGGCCGTTGAAGCGGTATTTGCGCTGATAGGGATCCTCGAGACCTTGGGTCACGGTTGCGATGTCGCCGAGGCGCGTCACCTGGTTGCCGGCGCGCAGGCGAAGTTCGCGGATGTCGGCCGCCTCGGTCACGCTGCCCTCGACCGAGATGCGCACGGAGCGCTGGCCGGTGTCGACCGAGCCTGCCGGATCGACATTGTTCTGGCCCTTGATCGCGTTCTGCAGATCGGTGAGCGTCAGGCCGCGCTCGGCAAGCACCTTGGATGAAACGTCGATATAGAGTTTTTCCGGCTGGTCGCCGATGATCACCGCCTTCTCGACACCGGGCGTGGTCAGCAGCATGTCACGCGCCTGGATGGCCAATTTCTTCAGTTCGGGATAGCTGTAGCCATCGCCGCTGATCGAATGCAGGGTGATGAACGTGTCGCCGAATTCGTCGTTGAAGTAAGGCCCAAGCAGCCCCTGCGGCAGCTCATTGGCGATATCGCCGACCTTCTTGCGTACCTGGTAAAAGGCATCCGCGACCTCAGTCGGATTGGTGTCGCCTTCCACCTGCAAGGTGATGATGGCGCTGCCGGCGCGCGTGTAAGAACGGACGAAATCGAGATGCGGCGTTTCCTGCAGCTTGCGCTCGATCTTGTTGACGACCTGGTCCTCCATCTCCTGGATCGAGGCACCGGGCCAGACCGCCTGGACGACCATGATGCGGAAGGTGAAATCCGGATCTTCCTTCTGGCCCATGCGCATCAGGCCGAGCGCACCGGCAACGATGATCAGGCCGAACAGGAACCGCGCAATGCTCGGGTGCCCGATCGCCCAGCGCGAAAGATTGAAGGGCCGTTTTTCATTGGTGTCGGTGGTCATAGCGCCAGTCCATCTATCTGATCGTCAGCGCACGCACACGGCATGCCCACGGAGCTTCTAATGCTGGCTTCCGGGCGGCGAGGCTTTCCGAGCGGAGAGACACTCATCGCGGTGGGGCGCTAGGGCCGATGTCGGGGGGGTACATCGACCTGACGTCTCGACAATCGGGCACCTGCCGCCCGGAAACCGTGAACCGCTTGACCTCGCGGCTTGCGCCGATGCGAGGAAAAGCCGTTTTATGCCTGGCCGTCAGCGCACGCGCTTGACGGCGGCGCCATCGTCCGCCGATGCGGACTGTTGCACCGCGTCGCCGGCCAGCTTGACCTTCAGATTTTCGGCCATGAATTGCGTGCCCGCCGCAACGACGACATCGCCGGGTTGCAATCCTTCGGCAACATGCACGCCGTCGGCGGTGAACTCGGCGACCTTGATCGGACGCGCATGGACGGTCTCGCCGATGCGGTCCACGGTCCAGACGATCTGCTGGCCGTCCTTTTGCGCCAGTGCGCTCAACGGGATCGATACGCTTTGCAGGCTGTTGTTGGCGGCCGAAGCCTCGATATTCGCGGTCATCCCGAGAAGCACCCGCGGATCGTTGGGCAGGCTGACGCGAACGGCAAAGGTGCGCGACTGCTGATCGGCGCTGCCGGCGACTTCACGGACCTTGCCGTCGAGCGTCAGCGCTTCGTCGGACCAGAAGCTTGCCTTGACGTCCTTGCCCGGCTTGAACTGGGCGATATCCGTTTCCGGCACGGCGATCAGCACTTCCTTTTCGCCATCGACGGCAACGGTCACAACCGGCGTGCCGGAGCCGACCACCTGACCGACATCGGCGGTGACTGACGTGACGATGCCGTTCCTGTCCGCCTTGAGGTCGGTGTAGAGGACCTGGTTCTTCGCCTGTTCAAGCGCCGAGCGGGCGGAATTGCGGGTGGCGACCGCCTGATCATAGCTGAGCGTCGCCTGTTCGAGCTGCGATTCCGAGGCGAACTTCTTGGCAAACAACTGTTCGGCACGACGGCGGGCAAGGCCCGTCGTCTCGACCTGCCGCTCGGCGGCCTCGAGGTTGGCCTCGGCGCTGTTGACCGAAAGGTCGTAGTCGGCGGGATCGATGCGGGCCAGAACGTCGCCCGGCTTGACGCGCTGGCCGATGTCGACCAGGCGCTCGGTGATCTTGCCGTTGATGCGGAACCCGAGATTCATCTCGGTGCGGGCGCGCACCGATCCGGAGTAGGAGAGCTCACGGGTATCGTTCGCCTTGGCGATCTCGACGACCTTGACCGGCCGGACGATGTCCTTGACTTCCACTTTTTCTTGCGAGCAACCGGCGAGCCCAAGCGCCGCGACGACGACCAGAGCCGGACCAATGGCCGGCAGCCTGTTCATGATGGATCTGGACAAAGACACTTGCGTACTCCCGAAATGGAGATGGATTGTCGACGCCCGGCGGACGCCGGTCATTTCTTCAAAGCCCTGATGGCAAACACGATAAGCTCGTCCGGCATCGCCCGGTTGTTCTTGGCAAGGCACTGGGCGACCATCTGCGGGTGACACAGGGTGATGATAGCGGCGCCGAAACACCGCGAAGCGACCTCCGGGTCCTGGTCGGCAAACTCGCCGGCCGCGATTCCCTCGCGGATCACCTCCTCGACCAAGCCGCGGATCCTGTCGATATGCTTCTCGATGACATGCCAATCGCGCTCGATGGCGACGACGACCATTTCGTGCACCTTCTCCTGGTCGAGCATGGTGTCGCGGGTCCACTGATAATGGGTTTGCACGTAGCGGCGCAGCCTTTCGCTGGCCGTTCCGGGACTATGGCAGGCGTCGTAGGTCAGTTGGTAGCAGGTGGCGAGCATACGGCCGCAAACGGCCTGGTGGATCTCAACCTTGGAGGCGAAGAAACGGTAGATGTTGGCCGTAGACATGCCGAGTTCACGGGCTATGTCGGCGACGTTGGTCTTGCCGTAGCCGTAGTGGCGGAACAGTCGCTCTGCGCAATCGAGGATGCGCGCGACATTCTCCTGCCGGACCAGGTCAGCCGTCGTGTCGAGGGTGTCATGCATCATGGATCATTAGCTCATTACGAGTGACGAATTTTGAATTTCGTCACTCGTAATTCGAAATCGCCCACCTGTCAACAGGTGATGTTACCTTTCTGGACGACCGATGACATCTGTTGATACAACCTGGGCGTGAACAGCGTTAACGAAGCCTGCTGCGGCCGTGCACCGGCACCCCGCCGGTCCTCCAAGGTCTCCGGCACTCTGCGGCTCAGGTGATCGGCGTATTTTATTCCGACGTGCTCCGCAGCGCGCAGCTATGCGTTACCATCCAAGCTGTGGAGATATGGCAAGCTGTGGAGGAGATATGGAATGACCGTCCTGCGCATCGTCTCGAATATCGCAACAGACAGCATTCCGGATGTTCGGAAGTTCTATACCGACTTGTTCGGGCTCGATGCCGTCATGGATCACGGATGGCTCGTCACGCTGGCGTCCAGCGAAACCACCGTCCCCCAGATCGGCATCGCCAGCGAGGGCGGCTCAGGCACGCCGGTGCCCGATCTGTCGATCGAGGTCGACAATGTCGATGCGATTTATCTTCGCGCAAACGAGATCGGTTGCAGAGTGGTCTATGATTTGACTGACGAGCCGTGGGGCGTAAGACGCTTCTTCATTGCCGACCCGACCGGCAAGCTGCTCAACGTGCTCTCCCACCTCCGCTAGAAGTTGTCTGCAATACTGCACGGGCCCAATTGCGGTTCTCGGAGGAAAACCATGAGCAGAACAATTCCATTTCATTTCGTCGATGTCTTCGCGGTAGAGCCGCTGACCGGCAATTCACTGGCGGTGGTCGATTGCGGTGCCGAGTTGGCGCTCGAGCTGATGCAGAACATTGCCCGTGAGTTCAACCAGTCCGAGACCACTTTTGTCCTACCGGCGACCCGGGCGGACGCCGATTGGAAATTGCGCTCTTTCACGCCGAAAGGCGTAGAGGTTTTCGGTGCAGGCGGCCACAACACGCTAGGGGCCCTGGTGGTGGCTCGCTGCAGCGGGGCGGCTCGATCTGAGCGATGGCCCGACATGGTTTCACCAACAGATCGGCGACTCGGTATATCCATTGGCCATCTGGCAAAGTCAGGGGAAACTCGAAAAGATCATTATGCGGCAAGAAGCCCCAGTGGCCGGCGGGCAGATCTCAAATCCTGGCGCTCTTGCCACGGCACTCGGCCTAAGTACGGAAGAAATAACGGACGTCGTGCCTTGCCAGGTGGTCTCGACCGGTGCTGCCCATCTCCTGGTGCCGATCCGCGATCGCCAAGCCGTCGACCGGATTTCGCCTGACGCCAAACAGCTTTTCGACCTGCTCGACGAGGTCGGCGGGGAAGGCTGCTACGTCTTCTCACTTGATCCGCTACAGCGGGGAAGTATAGCGTATGCACGGTTTTTCAACCCGACTGTCGGCATTTCCGAGGATCCAGCAACCGGTACGGCGGCTGGTCCGCTCGCCGCACATCTGGTTGCACACGGTCTTGCGCAGCCCGGCGTCGTCAAGGTCGAGCAAGGCACGGCGCTCGGACGTACCAGCATCATCGAGGTCGATGTCGATGCCGGCTCAGTGAGCGTATCGGGGCGCTGCATTGTGGTGGCGAGCGGAGCGTTTTCGATTTAGTCGAAAGACTCGACCGCGAAGGTGGCGGAATCGAAGGTAAGGCCGCTCTGCGGATCGACGCCTTCGCCCCCGCGCTGGCGAGCCAGGCCGCCCAATCGATCCGATAGCCGTCGCGGATCAGCGTGTGGTGCCTGAGGTCCCCGGGCTTGCGCAACGGATGCGCGCCCCTGCCGCCGAAGATATAAAAGAGGTTGTGTCAGAGGGGCCCGAGGCGATAGCAATTATTCTGCTGCTGGGGGGCTTTTCATCATGACAACTCGCTTGGGTCTGCTGACGACATTCTGCTTCATCGTCGCAAGTTTACTTGTGGCCTTGGTTGCTACCGCTTCGGCCGGCGCAAAGCAGAAGAAACCCGAAGCGTGGCCGATGAATTTCGCTCTGGTTCGGAACGGCGATTGCAAGGTAAGCTGCGTCCAATGGATTTCTGCCGAGGGCACGATAACAGCTGACACCGGCAGACAATTTGAGCAGTTTCTGACCAAGCTGAAGGATCAAAGGCTTCCCGTCGTGTTTCAGTCTGGCGGGGGGAACGTGGCTTCGGCGCTTTGGATTGGACGCGTGATCCGGGCCGCTGGCCTCGAAACCGCGGTGGGCAGAACGGTGTTGAACGGCTGCCCGATGCTGGTGCCGCGCTGTCCCGAAAAGATCGTCAAGAACGGCTGGTCGGAAGGCGAAGTTCACGCAGGCGGGGCGTACTGTTTCTCGGCTTGCCCCTTCGCCTTGGCTGGGGGGCATGTCCGCGCCGCGGCTGTCAATGCCAGGATCGCCCTCCATCAAATAACGGACGGCAGGAAAAGAGCGCCTACTCCGACGGGACGCAGAAACCTCGATGAAATTTCTACGAGGCCTGATCCGGCCCTGAAACGGATGCTTTCCGACTATTTCGAGGAAATGGGCGTCCGCAGCGGCGACGTGTTCGTGATGATGGGCCTGGCAACGCCGGAGGGCCTCTATGACGTATGGAGCGCTGAAGCGCTCAAATCAGGCATCATTACGAAAGTCTTCTCATACTCGGACGAACCGGGCTACGTCACTGGTGGAACCGATGACGAACCGGGCGACGTCATTAATATCCCGCCTGAGATCGAGATTTTGCTCAAATAGGTGGCCGCCCGGGGAGCCAATCAGCCCAGAAGGTTGCGCGCCGTGCGCATGAATATTCTGGATCCGATCGGGATCAGGTCGTCTGGAAAGTCATAGTCGGGGTTGTGCAGCGAAGGGTACCGCTCGCCGGCGCCGAGGAAGAACATGGCGGACGCTGCGCTATGTCCGAACACGCCGAAATCTTCCGAAGCGCGCATCGGCAGGGCTTCCTCTGTGCGTGGCACGCCTTCTTCGTCGAGCGCGCGCTGCAGATGTTCCACGGCATCCGGCGCGTTGACGCTGGCAACGAAGATCTCGTGATAGTCGTAGCGGGCCGAAAGCCGATGATCTCCCGCGATCTTTTCCACCAGCGCTTCCGCGGCGGCGCACAGGTCTGCCATGCGCTCATTGCGCCTTGTGCGCAGCGTCGCCCACACTTCTGCAATTCCCGGCGCAATGCCGAACACGGCTTCGCCCATCAGGGCATGGGTGACGGTCACCATACTGAAATCGTCGTCAGCGAAGGTTCCGCGCCCGAGCGCGGGCAGTGCCGGCATCAGCTGGCTGACCGCCATCATTGGCGAGACACCCGTTTCGGGCATCGACGAATGCGCGGTCTTGCCCTCCAGCAATATCCGGATGCCGCGTGAAGCACAGTTGACCACGCCGGGTTTGATACGCACCTCACCGAACGGCACACCGGGCAAATTGTGCAGCGAGAAGGCCAAATCCGGCGCGATCTCGGAAAAGCGCGGATCGGCTACGACGCCGGCCGCGCCATTGCCGGTTTCTTCCGCCGGCTGGAACATCAGCACGACGCGGCCGCGGGCAGGTCTTTCGCGCCCGAACTGGCGGCCAAGTGCGGCCAGGATCGCGGTATGTCCGTCATGGCCGCACATATGCGACTTTCCCGGTACGAGCGACGAATGAGAAACGCCTGAAAGCTCATAAATCGGCAGCGCATCGAGTTCCGACCGGAACAGGATTGTCGGACCGACTTTGCCGCTTTCATATACCGCCGCCACACCGTGGCCGCCCAATCCGGTCAGCACCTTGTCCGGCGCTGTGTCGGCGAGGAAGTCGACAACCTCGCTCGCGGTCTTCTCTTCCTCATGCGAGATTTCCGGATGCTGGTGCAGCCTGCGGCGCCATGCCGTCAGCTCGACAATGTCTCGATTGGTCAGGGTCATGTTTTTCCTGCTCTGCTTGGCGCTAGAGCAATTCCAGGAAGCGTGTGAAACGGTTTTCCGTCCGGAATTGCGTCAAAACAAGAGATAGAGCGGATCGGCGATTCTTATCAAAAGCTGAACCGCTCTAACGCTGAAAGAAAGGCACCATCGGTGCCGATTATGATCCCTCCTCGACTGCAGCCGGATGGGGTTCTGTAGGTTAACTCTGGCTCGAAACGGTCGTTACGCTTACCTGATTAATGGGTCCTGACTCTAGAGCGGTTCAGCTTTTGATAGAATCGCCGACCCCGCTCTAAATATTTGTTTTTACGCAATTCCGGACGGAAAACCGCTGCGCACTTTTCCTGGAATTGCTCTGCTATCCCTTGGCCATCTCCCTCAGCCGGAACTTCTGGATCTTGCCGGTCGAGGTCTTCGGGATTTCGGCGAAGATCACCGCTTTCGGCACCTTGAAGCGGGCGAGCAGCGCGCGGCAGTGGTCGATGATCTCGGCCTCGGTCGCCGTCCTGCCCGGCTTCAGCTCGACATAGGCGACCGGCACCTCGCCCCATTTGTCATCGGGCCTGGCGACGACGCCGCAGGAGGCGACGGCGGTATGCTTGTAGAGCGCCTCCTCGACTTCGATCGAGGAGATGTTCTCGCCGCCGGAAATGATGATGTCCTTGGAGCGGTCCTTGAGCTGGATATAGCCGTCGGGATGCATGACGCCGAGGTCGCCCGAGTGGAACCAGCCGCCGGCGAAGGCCTCGTCGCTCGCCTTGCGGTTCTTGAGGTAGCCCTTCATGACGATGTTGCCGCGGAACATGACCTCGCCGATCGTCTCGCCGTCGGCCGGCGTCTCCTCCATCGTCTCGGGGTCCATCACCGTCAGATCCTCGAGCGCGGCATAGCGCACGCCTTGCCTGGCCTTTCTCGCCGCCTTCTGTCCCTTCTCCAGCCCATCCCACTCGCCATGCCATTCGTTGACGACCGCCGGGCCATAGGTTTCGGTCAGGCCATAGAGGTGGGTGACGGCAAAACCCGCATCGGCCATGCCCGACAGCACCGCTTCCGGCGGCGGTGCCGCGGCGGTGTTGAAGGTGACCGTCTGCGGAAATTGCCGCTTGTCCTCGTCGCTGGCGTTGATCAGCACCGACATCACCACCGGCGCGCCGCACAGATGCGTGACGCCGTGGTCGGCGATGGCGTCGTAGATCGGCTTCGGCCGCACCCAGCGCAGGCAGACATGGGTACCGGCCTGCACGGCCAGCGTCCACGGAAAGCACCAGCCATTGCAGTGGAACATCGGCAGCGTCCACAGATAGACCGCATGCTTGCCCATGCCGGCATGGATGGTGTTGGCATAGGCCATCAGCGCTGCACCGCGATGGTGATAGACGACGCCCTTGGGATTGCCTGTCGTGCCGGAGGTGTAGTTGAGCGAGATCGCGTCCCATTCGTCGTCGGGCATCGACCAGGCGAAATCCTCGTCGCCGCCCGCGACGAGGTTCTCGTAATCGAGCGAGCCGATCCGCTCGCCCTTGGGATAGGGCGCGTCAGTGGCGTATTCGGGATCGTCATAGTCGATGACCAGCGGTTTGACCTTGGCCAGCGCCAGCGCGTGGCTGACGACGCCCGCAAATTCGCGGTCGACGATCAGCACCTTGGTTTCGGCATGGTCGAGTTGGAAGGCGATGACGGCGGCATCGAGGCGGGTGTTGAGCGAATGCAGCACCGCCTTGGTCATCGGCACGCCGAAATGCGCTTCCAGCATCGGCGGCGTGTTGGACAACATGACGGTGACGGTGTCGCCCTTGCCGATGCCGCGCCTGGAGAGCGCCGAGGCAAGCTTCAGCGACCGCCGCCAGAAATCGCGATAGGTCGCGCGCTGGCGACCATGGATGATCGCGACATGGTCGGGAAAGGTCTTTGCCGCCCGCTCCAGATAGCTGAGCGGCGTCAGCGGCTGGTGGTTGGCTGGATTCCTGCCGAGATCCTGTTCGTAGGGATTGCCCATCCCGTCCTCCCGCCTCAATCGGCTAGAAGCCTTGCTTTGCGAACTGCCTAGCCTTGGCTTCCAAGGCCGCGTCAATATCCTGCTCGGTGGCCACGCCGCCTTCAGCAAACGACTTGTCCAGCATGGCACGTAGCGCCTTCAGCTTTTCCTCACGTTCTTCGACCAGGCGCAAGCCCTCGCGCACGACTTCGCTGGCAGAGCCGTAGCGGCCCTGCTTGACGATGTTGGACACAAAAGTTTCCCAGCGCTCACCCAATGATACGTTCATTGTCAGGCCTCCTGTTCAGTTTTTTTGTTATCGCGACACCAAAATTGGCGCAATCACTGACATCGACAAAATGCCTCGCAGTTCACCAAGCTCTCGCAATTTGACTTTTGTCGGCAGCCGTGAATAATGTCAGCGAGGAGATGGCATGGCGATCCGACCGGCAGAACAGCTTATCCACAAGGCCGCCTGGCTCTACTATGCCCATGGCCTGCGCCAGGACCAGGTCGCCAGCCAGCTCAAGATTTCCCGAGCCTCGGTCGCCATGTATCTGCGCAAGGCGCGCGAGACCGGGATCGTCAACATCTCGACCTCGACCCAGCTTTTCACCGACGATGTAATGGCGCGCAAGCTCGAAGACGCATTGAGGCTCGATGCCGTCTGGATCGCGCCGGAAAACGGCCATGTCGCCGATCCGTCGACCGACATCGCGGTGCTGGCGGCCAGCGTCTTTCTCGAACTGATCAAGAAGGGCGATCGCATCGGCGTCGCCTGGGGAAGGACCATCTATACGATCGCCGACATCATGTCCTATGCCGACCTGCAGGATGTCACGGTGGTGCAGCTCTGCGGCAATCTGGGAGCCCCCTATTCCTACCGGCCCGACCAATGCACCATGGAAATCGCCCGCCGGCTCAATGCCAAGGGACTCAACTTCTATGCGCCGCTGGTGCTGACGACAGAGGAACTGGCGCGCGGCCTGCGCGACGAGCCGGTGATCCGCGAGCAGTTGTCGGGCATCAGTGCGTGCAATCTGGCGCTTTACTCGGTCGGCACCGTCGATGCCGACAGCCATGTCGTCAAATGCGGCGCGCTGACTGCCAGCGAAATGGAGGTGCTGCGTCGTGCCGGGGCTGCCGGCGTCATCGCCGGTCAGATCATCGACGCGCAAGGCAAGGCGCTCGACTGCAGCTACAACCGGCGGATCATTTCGGCGGAGCTGTCATCGCTGCGCAAGATTGAGAAGCGTCTCGTGGTGGTGCAGGAGGACAGCAAGTTCGGACCGCTGGTGGCGGCGATCGCGGGTGGGCTATGCACGCATCTGGTGGTCGGCGCCCGGATGGCGCGACGGCTGCTCGACCATGCAGGACCGGCAGCAGAAAAGGTCGCCTAGCGAACACAAGCCGCGGACGCATTGTCATCAAGGCGTCGCGGCATTCCTGTTTCACAACAAAAACAACCGGACAAAGCGAACATGAAGAACCTGTGGAATGACGGCGACGCGGAGAAGCTGGTTGCCGACTATGCAATGAAGGGTGTGGCACGCGACCTGACGCTGCGCGTCTACACGACCAGGCTTCTGGGCGGCGAACCGCGGCTTGTCCTGCATGGCGGCGGCAACACATCGTGCAAGACAAAGGCCACCGATCTCGTCGGCGACGAATGGGACGTGCTCTGCGTCAAGGGCAGCGGCTGGGACATGGGCGTCATCGAGCCGCAGGGCCTGCCGGCGGTCAAGCTCGGCGCGCTGCTCAAGGCGCGGTCGCTCAAAAAACTCTCCGACGAAGACATGGTGGCGCTGCAGCGGGTCAACCTGATCGATCCGTCTTCGCCGAACCCGTCGGTCGAGACGCTGCTGCACGCCTTCCTCCCGCATAAATTCGTCGACCATACGCATTCGACCGCGATCCTCGCCATTGTCGACCAAGACGACAGCGAGGCGCTGAGCAAGAAGGTCTTCGGCAACAAGATGGGGTTCGTGCCCTACATCATGCCGGGCTTCGACCTGGCGAAGGCGGCTGCCGATGTCTTTGACGCCGACCCGACGGTCGAAGGCCTGATCCTCGACAAGCACGGCATCTTCACCTTCGGCGACGATGCCAAGCAGGCTTACGACCGGATGATCCATTATGTGAACCTCGCCGAGGATTTCATCGCCAGCCACGGCAAGCCGCACATCGAAAAAGCCGCCCTGCCGGCCAGGCTGGCGAAGCCTGCGGAGATTGCGCCGATGCTGCGCGGTGCGGTGGCGGTGGCGCGCGGCGAAGGCCGCTTCGACCGCATGATCAGCGATTTCCGCACCTCGGACGCGATTGTCGATTTCATCAATTCGGCAAAAATTGCCGACTATGCCGGGCGCGGCGTGTCGACGCCCGACCTGTCGATCCGCATTAAGACCGGACCGATGGCGCTGCCGGCGCCCGACGCCGACAAGATCGGCGACTACAAATCCGTCATTCGCCAGCATGTCGAGAAATTCGCCGGGGATTATCGCGCCTACTTCGAAACCAACGACGCGCTCGACGATGTGAAGCGCACGATGCTCGACCAGATGCCGCGCCTGACGCTGGTGCCGGGGCTCGGCATGTTCGGCCATGGTCGCACGCTGAAGGACGCGAAGATTGCCTCCGACGTCGGTGAAATGTGGATCGAGGCGGTGCGCGGCGCCGAAGCGATCGGCGATTTCCATCCACTGTCCAAGGCCGACCTGTTCCCGCTCGAATACTGGTCGCTGGAACAGGCCAAGCTCGCCTCCAACAAGCCGAAGCCGCTGACCGGCCAGGTTGTGCTGGTCACCGGCGGCGCCGGCGCGATCGGTGCCGCCACCGCAAAACTGTTCGCCGACAATGGCGCTCATGCGGTCGTCGTCGATCTCGACGCGTCAAAGGCTGCCGAGGCAGCAAAAAGGGCCGGCAACAGTTCGATCGGCATCGGCGCCGACATCACCGATCCGGCGCAAATGCGCGCTGCCTTCGACAAGGCGGTCGCCGTCTACGGCGGCCTCGACATCCTCGTCTCGAACGCCGGTGCGGCCTGGGAAGGCAGGATCGGCGAACTCGACGACGCCACTTTGCACAAGAGCTTCGAACTCAATTTCTTCGCCCACCAGTCAGCGGCGCAGAACGCGGTGCGCATCATGCTCGAACAGGGCACCGGCGGCGTGCTGCTGTTCAACACCTCCAAGCAGGCAATCAATCCGGGGCCGAAGTTCGGCGCCTACGGCATCCCGAAGGCGGCGACGCTGTTCCTGTCCAGGCAGTATGCGCTCGACTACGGCGCGCATGGCATCCGTTCGAACGCCGTCAACGCCGACCGCATCCGTTCGGGGCTGTTGACCGACGCCATGATCGCCAGCCGCTCGGGCGCGCGCGGCGTGTCGGAAAAGGAATACATGGCGGGCAACCTGCTCGGGCAGGAAGTGACGGCCGAGGACGTCGCCCAGGCCTTCCTGCATCAGGCGCTGGCCGAGCGGACCACCGCCGATGTGACGACGGTAGATGGCGGCAACATCGCGGCGGCGCTGAGGTAGGCTCAAGAACAGTCCAGACGCAAAAAGAGCGGCCCGAAAGCCGCTCTTTTCTTTTGCCTGCGATAAAGAGCTACTTGGCGTTCGGGTTCGGCATCCAGGCCGGCATCGCGACATCGGCATGGGCGAACTGCGGCAGCTTGGCCGAGAGGTCTTCCATGTTCTTGATGTCCTTGTCGATCAGATCCTTCTGGGTGATCAGCGTCGGCGGCACGACGACGTTGTGGCCGGGGTCTTCGCCGGCCAAAAGCTGCGCCAGCGCACGCACCGAAACCTGGCCGACGACAGCCGGATTGGTCGCGGCGGTTGCCGCCCAGGCGCTGTCGGGCTCGCGCATCGCGGCGATGTCGGAGGTCGAGATGTCGGCCGAATAGATCTTGATGTCCTGGGACAGACCGGCCTCGTCGACGGCGATCTTCACGCCCTTGGCGAATTCATCATAGGGCGCGAACATCACCTTGATGTCGGGGTTGGCCGACAGCACCGAGCGGGCCTGGTTGGCGACGGAATTGGCGATCGGATTGTCGAGCGTGCCGAACATCGCAGCCTCGTTGATGCCCGCATATTTCTTCTTGAAGTCGACCCAGGTCTCGTTGCGGCGGTCGAGCGGCGCGATGCCGGCGACGTAGACGTAGCCGGCCTTCCAGCTCTCGCCATTGTCCTTGACCGCCTGCTCGAGCGCGAGGCGCGCGAGGTCGCGGTCGGACTGCTCGATCTGCGGTATCTTGGGGTTTTCGACATTGACGTCGAAGGCGACGACCTTGATGCCGGCGTCGACCGCGCGCTGGGCGGCTTCCTTCATCGATTCCGTCAAGCCGTGCTGGATGATAATGCCCTGGACGCCGAGCGCGATGGCCTGGTCGACCATATCTGCCTGAAGGGCTGCGTCCTGACGGCTGTCGAGGACCCGCAGATCGACGCCAAGCGCCTTGGCCTGCGTTTCGACGCCGGACAGATAGGCCTGGAAGAAGTCACCGGTCGAGAGATAGCGGACCAGCGCGATCTTGACGGCGCCGGGCTTGTCGAACGGCGCCGGCCTGTCCTGTGCCATCGCCGGGACCTGCATCAGCAGCGCAGCGCCGGCAAGCCCGAGTGCTGCCTTCCCCAAAAGTCTTCTTGTGATCCTCATGGTGTTTCCTCCACTTGTTGAACTCAAATTTCAGGCGGTCGAAAATCCTATCTGTCGAAATCCTACCTGTTGCCCCTGCCGGAAAGGGCGAAGGTGAAGACCAGGGCAACCACGAGAACCACGCCCTTGATGAAATCCTGCGTGTAGTAGGGCGCGTTCATCATCGTCAGGCCCTGTAGCAGCACGCCGACAAACACCGCGCCGACAGCCGTGCCGAAGGCGTTCGGCTTGGCGGCGCCAAGAACCGCGTAGCCGATGAGCGCCGCCGCGACAGCGTCGAGCAGGAGATTATTACCCGAGGCGATGTCGCCGCGTCCAAGCCGGGCAGCGAGCAAAATGCCGCCGATCGAGGCAAAAACCCCTGAAATAACGTAGGCCCAGATTTTGTATGCCTTGACAGGCGCGCCGGCGAGCTCGGCAGCCCGTTCGTTGCTGCCGACCGCATACATCATGCGGCCGAAACGGGTGTATTCGAGAAAGAACCAGATCAGCACCGCAAGCACGAGCAGGACGACGACCGAAACCGGGATGAGGTTGGGGATGAAGAAATCGAAGCGGTGGCGGCCGAGCGCCAGGAAGGCGCGGCCGAACGTGCCGTTGGCGACCGAGCCATCGGGCATCGTCATGCCGGTGGCGATCGAGCGGCCCTCGGTCGGTATGCGCTGCAAGCCGACGAGCAGGAACATCATGCCGAGCGTCGCCAGGAGATCCGGCACGCGCATATAGACGATCAGCCAGCCATTGATGAGGCCGACAACGGCGCCGATCAGGAGACATGCGACAACAGCAACGATAGCGTTCTGCTCCAGCACCACCATGACATAGGCGGCTGCCATCATGGCGCTGGTGGCGACCGAGCCGATCGACAGGTCGAAGCCGCCGACGACCAGGGTGGCGGTGACGCCGAGCGCCAGCACGCCAGTGATGGCGACGGACTGAAAGATGAAGACGGCGCTCTGCGGCGAGACGAAGCCATCGGCGGCGATGGCGAAATAGGCGATCAACCCGAACAGCAGAACGATGAAGCCATAGCGAATGGCATGGTCGCGCGCGGCCGCCATCCTTGCCCAACCCGAACTCATGCCCTCTCCATTCCACGTCCCATTATCTGCCCGCCTCACGCTGCGCTGTGCAGCGGCCCGCCCGCCACTTCGGCCAGCAGGCGTTCGAGGTCGATGTCGGCGTTGCGATGCTCGCCGACGATCGTCTGCTCCGACATCACCAGGATGCGGTCGGCGGTCTCCAGCGCCTCATCAAGCTCGGTGACGAACAGCAGCGTCGCACGGCCGTTGGCGCTCGCCCGCAGCTCGGCGGCGATATCGCGCCTGGCCGAAATGTCGACGCCCTGAAACGGCTCGTCCAGGATGAACAGTCTTGCCGCCTGCGACATCCAGCGGGCGACCATCACCTTCTGCTGATTGCCGCCGGAAAGCGCTGACATTTCGTCCTTCTCCGAGCGGCAGACGACGCCCAATTCCTGGATCTGCCGGCGGGCGGTGGCGCGCTCGACGCGGCGCTTGAGGACGCCCAGACGCGACATCCGCCGGTGGAACGGCAGGCTGATATTCTCCTGGATGTTGAAGTCGCCGACGATCCCGTTTTCGCTCCGGTCCTTGGCGACGAGAAACACGCCAGCAGCGATCGCCTCGCCCGTCGACCCCGGTGCATAGGCTTTGCCGTTCAGCATCATGGTGCCGGTGAGCGGCTTGCGGACGCCAAACAGCGTCTCGGCGAGCGCTGTCTTGCCGACGCCGACGAGGCCGGTGATGGCGACGACCTCGCCGTCGCCGAGCGTCAGCGAGATCGGCCTGGAACCTTCGGCAATGCGCAACCCGTCGATCGTCAGGACAGGCCTAGCCGAATTCCTGGCGACGATCCGGTCGAGGTGGATCTTGCGGCCGAGCATGGCGTTGACCGCGCCTTCATAATCGAGCGGCTTGCTGTCGAAGACACCTGAGACGACGCCGTCACGCATCGAGACGATACGGTCGGCAAGCCGCCTGATGTCCGACATGCGGTGCGAGATGTAGAGGATTGCGACGCCGTGCCCGCGAAGCCTGTCGAGCAGCGCGAAAAGCCGGTCGGCCTCGGCGCTGGACAGAGAGGAGGTCGGCTCATCGAGGATCAGCACTTTCGGCTGATGCGCCATAGCGCGGGCTATCGCCACCATCTGGCGGTCGGCCAGCGAGAGTTCGCTGATCCGGGCTCTCAGGTCGATGGCCAGCCCCATGCGGTCGGCAACCGCCTTTGCCTCGCGACGCACCAGGCCCGGATTGAATAGGGTCGGCGCGCCGCTGCCGCTCAGCCTGTCGAGGGTCAAATTGGTGGCGACGTCGAGGTCGGCTACGACACCATCATTGATGTTTTGATGAACGGTGACGACACCGGCGCGTATCGCCTCCGCCGGCGTATTCGGCGCAAAGTCGTGCCCGGCAAGGCTCATCGTGCCGCCGCCGCGCTCGTAGACGCCGCTGATGATTTTGACCAGGGTGGATTTACCGGCGCCGTTGGCGCCCATCAGCACGGTCACTTCACCAGCATGCAAATCGAGCGAGACGCCGCCAAGCACCTCGATATGGCCAAAGGACTTCCTCAGGCCGTGCACGCGGAACACGGCATTATTGCCCATTCGTTCCTCCCTGACCATGACGCTAGGGGCTGCTCCGGCAATTGTCAACACGATTGACAATTGCCAGAGAGCTTCCTAGCTTGGACCAACCGCCTTGGCTCCACTATGATGGGAGCACATCAGCGGGAGGGTGAGGATGACTGGGAAATTGCCGTTCGAAGCACTGTCGGTCGACACCCTGGCAGCACGTCTCGGCGCCAACGATGCCCTGTGTTCGCATATCGGCAAAGATACAATCCGCTGGAAGGTCCGCGAGGTCGGCGACGGCAATCTGAACCTGGTCTTCATCGTCGAGGGCGCCACGGGTGCGGCCGTCGTCAAGCAGGCCCTACCCTATGTCCGCCTGGTCGGCGACAGCTGGCCGCTGCCGTTGAAGCGCTCCTTCTTCGAGTATCACGCGCTGACGCGGCAGGAGGCGAGAGCGCCAGGTTCGGTGCCTGCGATCCATCACTTCGATGAGAGCCAGGCGCTGATCATCATGGAATATCTGTCGCCGCACATCATCCTGCGGCGCGCGCTGATCGAAGGCCGGCAACTGCCGAACATCGCCAGAGACATCGGCCTGTTCATGGCCCGCACCCTGTTTCGCGGCTCCGACCTGCATATGGCGACCAGGGATCGTAAAGCCGATCTGGCGCTGTTCGCCGACAATGTCGAGCTCTGCGACATCACCGAGAACCTGGTGTTCTCGGACCCGTATTTCGACGCCAAGATGAACCGGCATACGAGCCCGCAGCTCGACAGCATCGTCGCAGAGTTGCGCGCCGATCGCGATCTCAAGGTCGAGGCGCAGCGGCTGAAGCACATTTTTGCGGCCAATGCGGAGACGCTGCTGCATGGCGACCTGCATTCCGGCTCGATCATGGTCACCGAGACAGAAACGCGGATGATCGATCCCGAATTCGCCTTCTACGGCCCGATCGCCTTCGACGTCGGCATGCTGCTCGCCAATTTCTGGATGGCGTTCTTCTCGCAGCGTGGCCACGAGCAGAATGGAAAGCGCGACACCATGCGCGCCTATCTGCTCGACGTGACCGTCGACACATGGTCGGTCTTCCGCACCGAGTTTGCGCATCTGTGGCGAACCGAGCGCACCGGCATGCTCTACCAGAAGAGCCTGTTCGAGGATCAGGGCGACAGGCTTGGCGCCGAACAGGCGCTCGACCACATGCTGCATCAGGTGTGGACCGACATGCTGGGCTTTGCCGGCGTCGAGGTGCACAGGCGCATTCTGGGCCTCGCGCACAACGCCGATTTCGAGACCATTGCCGACGAGGATCTGCGCGCCACATGTGAGGCAAAGGCGCTGAAATTCGGCCGTCACATCGCCGTCAACCGGCGCCAGATCCACAGCATCGACGAGGTCAACAAATTGGCCGCGCTGATCGAACGGGAGAACAGGATTTGAACGTCGGCGACCGCCACTATCGCACCATCTGGCTGAGCGACGACGGCCGTTCGGTGGACATCATCGACCAGCGCTGGCTGCCGCATGATTTCCGCGTCGAAAAAGTCGGCACCGTTGCCGGCATCGCCACGGCGATCCGCGACATGTGGGTGCGCGGCGCGCCGCTGATCGGCGTCACCGCGGCCTATGGCGTTGCCATGCAGATGGCCGACGATCCTTCCGATGCGGCACTCGACTGCGTCTGGGAGGTCTTGCACGAAACCCGCCCGACCGCGATCAATCTGCGCTGGGCGCTCGATGAGATGCGCAATTTGCTGCGGCCGCTTCCATCTGGACAGCGCGCCGAGGCGGCTTACCGGCGCGCCGGCGAAATCGCCGACGAGGATGTCGGCCTCAACCGCGCCATCGGCGTCAACGGGCTTGAAATCATCAGGGAAATCGCAGCGCGCAAGCAGCCGGGCGAGCCGGTCAACATCCTGACCCACTGCAATGCCGGCTGGCTAGCCACCGTCGACTACGGCACCGCCACGGCGCCGATCTATCTGGCAACGGAAGCCGGCATTCCCGTTCACGTCTATGTCGACGAAACCCGCCCGCGCAACCAGGGCGCCCAGTTGACCGCATGGGAGATGGCCGGCCACGGCGTGCCGCATACGCTGATCGTCGACAATGCCGGCGGCCATCTGATGCAGCGCGGCCAGATCGACATGGTCATCGTCGGCACCGACCGCACCACCGCCGACGGCGATGTCTGCAACAAGATCGGCACCTATCTGAAGGCGTTGGCCGCCGCCGACAACGACGTGCCGTTCTATGTCGCGCTGCCGTCGCCGACCATCGACTGGACGGTGGGTGACGGGCTGGCCGAAATCCCGATCGAACAGCGCTCTGGCGACGAGGTCTCGCTGGTCTGGGGCAAGAGCGCCAATGGCGAGATTGCGCAGGTCCGCATCTCGCCGGAGACGACGCCCGCGGCAAATCCGGCCTTCGACGTGACGCCGGCGCGGCTGGTCACCGGATTGATCACCGAACGCGGCGTCGCCAAGGCTTCGCGCGACGGCTTGAAGGCGATGTTTCCCGGACGGGGATGATCCTGCTCCCGCGGTTTACTGCTGAACGGTCTGCAGCGGACCCTAAACACCAAAACTGCCGGCTCGCCGGACCCCCTGAAAGACGGGTCTCGCGGGCAATGCCAAATGCGACGTCGATCCACCCGGGATCCGACAAGGCCGCCACCAGCGGCGCAGCCCCCGGCGGGAGTGCGGAATTGGCCCTCGTAAACGCGTTCGTCCCAAACCGGATTGCCAATCCATGGTAGCGTGATTATACCAGTTACTAAGGTGACGATCGGCAGGGCCATCGTTGGAGATCAGGAGTACGGCTAGATGACAACGATTGCGCTGTTTGGTGCCGGCGGCAAAATGGGTTACCGGCTGTCGACCAATTTTCGCGGCTCTCCCTACAGCATACGCCATGTCGAGGTCAGCGACGCCGGCCGCGAGCGCCTGAAGACCGGGCTGGGCATCGACGCGGTCGGCGCCGATGAAGCGCTCAATGGCGCCGAGGTGGTGATCCTGGCGGTTCCCGACACCCATATCGGCAAGGTCGCTGCCAGCATCGAGGGTAAGCTTGCGTCCGGCACGATGGTGGTCGTGCTCGACGCCGCAGCGCCTTTCGCCGGTCATCTGCCGAAGCGGCCGGACCTGACCTATTTCGTCACCCATCCCTGCCATCCGCCGATCTTCAACGACGAGACCGACATGGCGGCCAAGAAGGACTATTTCGGCGGCGTCAAGGCCAAGCAGCATATGGTCAGCGCGCTGATGCAGGGGCCGGAGGAAGATTTCGCCAAGGGCGAAGCGATCGCCAAGATCATCTGGGCCCCGGTGATGCGGTCGCATCGCGTCACGGTCGATCAGATGGCGCTGCTCGAGCCGGGCCTTTCCGAGACCGTCTGCGCTTCGCTGCTGGTCGTGATGAAGGAAGCGGTCGACGAGGTCGTGGCGCGCGGGGTCGACCAGCAGGCCGCGCTCGACTTCCTGCTTGGCCACATGAATGTGCTCGGCGCCGTCATCTTCGGCGAGACCAAGGGTGTGTTTTCCGACGCCTGCAACAAGGCAATCGAGTTCGGCAAGCCGGTGCTGATGCGGGACGACTGGAAGCGGGTCTTCGAGCCGGAAGAGATTGCAGCGAGCATCCAGCGCATCACCTGAGTGACCTTTTCCTTCTCCCGCTGCGGGAGAACGAAAAGGCGCGTCCTATGTCACCGCGGTGACCCTGCCCGCCGCATCGAGGCGACAGCCGACTCGCGCCTGCCGAACCTCGACGCCGCCTTGTCTTGCATAGTGTATGCGCACCTCGATCCGCGCCGTGAGTGCGCCCCGAAATTGCTGCAACGCACCTGCGCTTACCGCGTTAACACGAACGGCGCCAAGCGGCGCCGCGGCCGACGCGATCGCCGTGCGGCAGGCGCGCACCACAGCTGGTGGGATACCCGGTTTGGCTCTCAGCGGCGCCATAAACGGATAGCCATAAGTGTTCGGCGCCAACGCGCTGCGACCGGTGCCGGAAGGCCTGAGCGCGCGCGGCAGGAAGGCGAATTGACTCGCGGCCCTGGCCTTGGCGGTGGCTGGCGTGATGCCGGCATTGTTGCTCGCGGCTTGCCCAGCGCCCAGCGCCGGGTTGCCTGGCTTGCCCCCCGGAGCGGTGGCCGATGGTGACGAACGGTCGCCCACCCCGACACCTGTCGACAGGCCGCCGCTTGCGCCGCCGAGGTTGCCGCCGACGCCAAGCCCGGCCCCGAGCGATCCCTTGTCCGCGCCGAGCGATCCGCCAAGGCTTGCTCCCCCTACTCCGTCGGCACTCGTGCCGCCCGACACAGAGGCGCCTTTCGGGCCGGCGCTCAGGCCAGCACCGACCCCGACACCGCCAACTTTACCGCCAAGCCCCGCCTCAAGAGCCGAGGCCGGGCCAATTGCGATCGCGACTGTCAATGCGGCTGCGACGTATTTGTTCATCACCATACTCCTGCGGCATGTATTCGGCCCACGGAAATGCCCTTCACGATCAACCCTCGTTAGTCGAGCTTCGGCGGGCGCGTCGGCAGCAACGCGTCGGGAAGCGCAATGGTCGCCACCACAACAGGTCGCGATAGTCTTTTGGCCTTCACTTTGCGGGTTTCCCGCAACGCCGATTGACGGGCTGGTCGCGAGCGCACGGACACATCTGCACGCGAAGTTGCGACGGCACGCGCTTTAGGAGCGCGGCTGACACGCTCGGTGCGACGCTCATCCCGGGCCTTTTCAACGTCAATCGCCTTTCGAGCGGCGCTGAGCTCGCGGGCCAGGCCGATGGCCTTGTTGCGCTCCTGCTCCAACGCCACGCTCAGCTCCATCGAGACGCGGCTCGCTTCCTGCTTTGCCGCGTCGCGTTCCCGGCGGGCGCTGTCGCGATCACGAGCAGCTGAATCTGCCCGTTCGCGCTCCAGTTCGAGTGCGTCGCCAGCTCGCTTTAAAGCCGCCTCGGCCACGTGTCGTTGCCTGATGGCCTCGGTGCGCGCGACCGCAGCCAGATCCGCGCTTGTCTTAAGCGCGTCGATGGTTTGGCGCGCCGCGGTGAGTTCGCGTTCGAAGCGCTCAGCCTTGTGCCGCTCCTCATCAAGCGCTCGCTGCGCCTCTGCCACAGAGGCCGCCATGGAGTGACGCGCTTCAAGCATGGCGGCCTTCTCGCGATCGGCGAGAGCGGCTTTGGCCTTCAAGCTTTTGACTTGGCGTTGCGCCACTTCCAGATTAAGCGCGAGCTCTTTTAGCGCCTGTTCTTGTTCAGCCATCATGTCGACTATCGCTCGCGCCTGCGCGCTGGCGTCGCGGGCACCGCGCTGCATCACGGCCAGTTCGGCTCGCGCCGCCGCCAAATCGCGGCCGTCATGGTCATCGCGAGCCGGCTGCACGCTCTTCTTGAGCGCGTCGACTTCCCTAAGCGCCGCAAAGAGCTGCTGTTCCAGCGTGCCGCGATCAGTCCGCATCGCATCGAGTTCCCGCGCCAAGGCGTCGGCCTGTTGACGCGCCGTCGCAAGGTTCTGATTATGGCGGGCGGCATCGTTGCGAGCGGTCTGGCGAGCCGCAAGTGCTTCCTCGCGCGCTGCCGCAATTTTCATGCGAGCGGCGGACAGCTCATTCAGCGCCCCTTCCAGAGCTTTCTGTTGCTCCGCAGCAGGCTGAGGAGATGTGTGGGAACCGGGCACGCCCGGTTGCGCCTCGGCCTGGCCGTTCTCGACACTGGCGCGTTGCGAAGCCACGGAGCCGTCGCTGGCTGCGTCCGCCGGCGGTTCGAGCGCTTCTTGTTTGACCTCCACCGAAGCTGTGAGATCAGAAGACGAATTTCGAATCAGTTTGACGGTTATGTCAGCCCGTTCCTGACGGCCGCTCCTGGCTTGCAAGCGATCGGAAATCAGCTTTGCCAGCTCTTCCTCACGCAGACCTGCGGCGGCAATGCTCCCGATCAATGGAAGGTCAAGCGTGCCGGTCGAGTCGATGGTGAAACTATGGTTGAGTTGCAACGCTTCCAGAACGCCATCGCGCAAGGCAGTCCATTGCCAAACGTGCAGTTCGATCGTGTCTCGCGGAGCAAGTCTGTCCTCAGCCTTCGGCCGACCGTGTGCCGCAGATCCCAGCAGCAGGATGATACACAACGAAATGAGGCACAGCATGGCGCTGCAGCTCCTGCCGCACATGCCACGCAATGAAGCCGAATGCCGTCGGTCAGCAAAGCTTGGCGCGGGGCTGCAGGATGACGGCCTGAAACTCTGCACAAAAGTCATAGCTGAACCTCACCGGCAACGCGACCCTTGCCGCGAACGGATACTTAAGAGACCCGCGCGCAGGCTGGGGCCGCGGAGAAATTCCACAACCAGCACGCGATACTAGCAAAGCCCGCGCGTACCGCTGAGCACCGAATAAGGCTTAGGAGTGTCTCCTCCTTACTTATTTATTACGCCATCACCCCGCGTATCATACCACTTAGGGTGGTGGCTCTCCGACTTGGCCAGCTGCGGGCACATCGTAGGGAACGAAGTATCGCTCTTGGTGGGAATGACTCTCCGGTGGCGCCAGCTGCTGATCAGATACATATCATCTGAATTTGTGGTTGACTCATTATACCAGTTGGCTTAGCTGTTGGAATGGCTTTGGCCAGCCGAGGCCGGGCTGAAAATTAGGCTGGTGGCAGGTGGAGGGCAGCCTGAGGACGGAACCGAACCGGATGATCCGCCCGCCGGCAAATGACCCGATCCGCGACACCGGACGAGATCCGCCTGACAAAGTGGAATGCATTTCAGCCTGGGCCGCGGAAGCACAGGCTTTTTCAAATGGGAGGAAATCATGAAACTCACTCGCAGAATGACACTTGCGGTTTTTGCCGGCATGCTGGCGCTGGGCACCGCCGCACCCGCCTATGCGGCGGATCTCATTGCCATCATCACGCCCTCGCACGACAATCCATTCTTCAAGGCCGAAGCCGTCGGCGCGGAAGCCAAGGCCAAGGAACTCGGCTATGAAACGCTGGTTCTGGTCCATGACGACGACGCCAACAAGCAGTCCGAGCTGATCGACACGGCGATCGGCCGCGGCGCCAAGGCGATCATTCTCGACAATGCCGGCGCCGACGCCTCGGTCGCCGCCGTGCAGAAGGCCAAGGACGCGGGCGTTCCGTCGTTCCTGATCGATCGCGAGATCAACGCCACCGGCGTCGCCGTCGCGCAGATCGTCTCCAACAACTACCAGGGCGCCCAGCTCGGCGCGCAGGAGTTCGTCAAGCTGATGGGCGAGAAGGGCAATTACGTCGAGCTGGTCGGCAAGGAATCCGACACCAATGCCGGCATCCGCTCCAAGGGCTATCACGACGTCATCGACGACTATCCGGACCTCAAGATGGTGGCGCAGCAGTCGGCCAACTGGAGCCAGACCGAGGCCTATGCCAAGATGGAATCGATCCTCCAGGCCAACCCGGACATCAAGGGCGTGATCTCCGGCAACGATACGATGGCGATGGGCGCCCATGCCGCACTTGCCGCCGCCGGCCGCAAGGACGTCATCGTCGTCGGCTTCGACGGATCGAACGACGTGCGCGACTCGATCGCCTCTGGCGGCATCAAGGCCACAGTCCTGCAGCCGGCCTATGCGCAGGCGCAGATGGCAGTCGAGCAGGCCAACGACTTTATCAAGAACAAGAAGTCTCCGGCCGAGGAAAAGCAGCTGATGGACTGCGTCCTGATCAATGGCGACAATGCCGCCAAGCTGGAAACCTTCGCGCTGACCAACTGAGCCGGTGTGACATCAATCGCAAGGGACGAGCTTCCGGCTCGTCCCTTGCTTCCATTTCCCGGGTGCCTGACCGCCATGCCGAACAAGCCGACATGTTGAAAAAGCTGACTTGGCCGACCGTTGCCTGGCCGACCCTCGCTTGGCCGACCCTTGCCGTGATATTTGGCATCAGCCTGACTGCCTGCAAGATCCTGCCGACACCGCCCGCGGAAAATGGCGGCAATGCGCCGGCCTTCAATGCGGACAAGATGGTCGGCGATATCTGGGCCCCCAAAATGGTGCCCTATCTCCAGCAGAAGGCCGGATCGTTTCCCCAAGTTCATGCCCTGGCGAAAGCCGATCCTGCCGCTGCCGGCGCCAAATTTGGCAATCCGAAGAAGCAGGCGAATTCGCCGTGGACCTTCGCGGTTCGCCTCGAAGGCAAGATTGTTGCGGCGAACACACAGTCACGCGCGGCAACCATGGACGTCGATGCCGACGGTGACGGCAAGGCGGATGCGCGGGTGCAGATCGGACCCGCGATGCGTGGCACCGCGCTGCGCGACAGCCTCGACTTCATCCAGTTCAACGATTTCACCAATCAGATCGACTTCGCCCAGTTCGGCAAGGCGTTCAACATCCATGCCGACAGGACAGTGCTTTCCAAGCTGCCGCGCGAAGCGCTGGAGGGCCGCAGCGTCAGGGTCGTCGGCGCTTATGTCATGGGCAGCGGCCAGGACTTGCCGCTGGTGACCCCGGCGGAGGCAGAGATCGGGCCAAAGCCATGAATGCCGCCGGCGATCATGATGTCATTCTGAAGCTGGAAGACGTCTCCAAGGTCTATTCTGGCACAGTCGCGGTCAAGCGCGCGAATTTCGAGGTGCGCGAGGGCGCGGTCAACGTGCTGGTCGGCGAAAACGGCGCCGGCAAATCGACGCTGATGAAGATCATCGCCGGCGTCGAACAGCCGACGCTCGGCCGCATCCTGCTGGAGGGCGAGGAGGTTTCCTTCTCCTCATCCGGCGACGCGGTGAACCGCGGCATCGGCATGGTGTTCCAGGAGCTGAACCTGTTCGGCAATCTGAGCGTCGCCGAAAACATTTTTGCCACCCGCGAGATCACCAACCGGTTCCGCAAGATCGACAGCCGGGAACAGGAGCGCCGTGCGGCCGAATTTCTCGAGCGCCTGCAAGCCGGCATCCGGCCCGACATGCTGGTCGAGGATCTGCGCATCGGCCAGCAGCAGCTGGTCGAGATCGCCAAGGCGGTTTCGCTCGATGCGCGCATCCTGATCATGGACGAACCGACCTCGGCGCTGAGTGCGGCGGAAGTCGAGATCCTGTTCAAGGTGATCGCCGACCTCAAGGCGCGCGGCGTGGCGATCGTCTACATCTCGCACCGCCTTGAGGAGCTGGTCCGCATCGGCGACTACATCACCGTGCTGCGCGACGGCCGCATCACCGGCCAGGAGAAGATGAAAAACGTCGACACTCAATGGATCGTGCGGCAGATGATCGGCTCCGACGCCAAGGACTTCGCCAAGGCCGACGGCCATGTTCCGGGCGAAGAGATCTTCCGCGCCGAGGACATCTGCCTGCCGCGCGTGACCGGCGGGCTGGCGGTCGATCACGTTTCGCTATCGCTGCGTGCCGGCGAGATCCTCGGCATATACGGCCTGATGGGTGCCGGACGCAGCGAGCTGTTCGACTGCATCATGGGGCGCCACGGCCATGCCACGGGGGCGATTTTCATTGCCGGCAAGAAGGTCAGAGAACGCGACACCACGCGGCGCATCCGGCGCGGGCTGGCGCTGATCCCCGAGGACCGCCAGCGCGAAGGGCTGGTGTCGATCCTCTCGGTCGCCAGCAATCTGACGCTGGCCAGCCTGTCGCGGTTTGTCCGCCTGTTCCACATCAGCGGCGCCAAGGAAATCCAGGCGGTGACGCAGATAGTGCGGGAGCTGGCGATCAAGGTCGCCGATCCGGCACAGGAGGTTTCGTCGCTGTCGGGCGGCAACCAGCAGAAGGTGGTGATCGGCAAGGCGCTGCTCACCGGGCCGAAGGTGCTGCTGATGGATGAGCCGAGCCGCGGCATCGATGTCGGCGCCAAGGCCGACGTCTTCCGCACGATGCGCAAACTGTCCCGCGACGGGCTGGGCATTCTGTTCGCCACGTCCGATCTCGACGAGGTGATGGCGCTGTCGGACCGGATCGCGGTGATGAGCAATGGAAAACTGACCGGCATGTTCGATCGCGCCGAGGCGACGGAGGCGGCACTTGTCGCCGCGTCGGCGCTTGGCCACGGGCCGGTCCCGCACATGGAGAGCCACGCCCATGACTGACATCCCAGCCAAGGCTTCGGTCGCCTCCGCCTCGAGCGGCTCCGCGCTGCTGACGCTGATGAAGGCGAGGACGTTCATTGCGTTGATCGCCGTCCTGATCTTCTTCTCGATCGCGGCGCCGAATTTCCTGTCGGCCGCCAACCTGATCCTGATGTCGAAGCATGTGGCGCTGAACGCCTTCCTAGCAATGGGCATGACCTTCGTCATTATCACCGGCGGCATCGACCTCTCGGTCGGCTCGATCGTCGGCCTGTGCGGCATGGTCGCCGGCTATCTCGTGCTCAACGGCATCGACCTGCAGGTCGGCTACACGATCTATTTCAACGTCTTCGAGATCGCACTAATCACGCTGGCGGTCGGCATATTGATCGGCGCCGTCAACGGATTGCTGATCACCAGGCTGAATGTCGCGCCGTTCATCGCCACGCTCGGAGTGCTCTATGTCGCACGCGGCCTGGCGCTGCTGTCGTCGGATGGCCGCACCTTTCCGAACCTCGTCGGCAAGCCCGATCTGGGCACGACCGGGTTCGGCTTCCTTGGCGCCGGCCGGCTGCTCGGCCTGCCGGTCTCGATATGGATTCTTGTCGTCGTAGCACTTGGCGCGGCTTATCTGGCCAAATACACCCCGCTCGGCCGCCACATCTTCGCGGTCGGCGGCAACGAACGGGCGGCGCGGATTTCGGGCGTCAGGGTCAACATGGTGAAGATGTTCGTCTACATGTTCTCCGGCTTCTGCGCGGCGGTCGTCGGGCTGATCATCTCGTCCGAACTGATGGCCTCGCATCCGGCGACCGGCGAAAGCTTCGAGCTCAACGCCATCGCCGCGGCGGTGCTCGGCGGCACCTCGATGTCGGGTGGCCGCGGCACGATCGGCGGCACCATCGTCGGCGCCTTCGTCATCGGCATCCTTTCCGACGGGCTGGTGATGATGGGGGTGAGCTCGTTCTGGCAGATGGTGATCAAAGGCCTGGTCATCATCGTTGCCGTCGTCGTCGACCAGGCGCAGCGCCGGCTGCAGAGCCGGGTGACGCTGATGCAGATGGCAAAGGCGGGCTGACCCGTGGCGGAACTGCGAGGAGCGCTGATCGGCTGCGGCTTCTTCGCCGTCAACCAGATACATGGCTGGCGCGACATCGAAGGCGCCTCGATCGTCGCCATCTGCGACCGCGACCCGGAACGGCTCAAGGTGGTCGGCGACCAGTTCGGCATTAAGCGACGCTACACAGACGCGGCGGCACTTTTTGCCGGCGAAAGCCTGGATTTCGTCGATATCGCCACCACAGCGCCCAGCCATCGTCCGCTCGTCGAGATGGCGGCACAAAACCGCGTTCCGGCGATCTGCCAAAAGCCGTTCGCGCCGTCGCTTGCCGCCGCCAATGCTATGGTGAAGGCATGCAGCGATGCCGGCGTGGCGTTGATGGTGCATGAGAATTTTCGCTGGCAGTCGCCGATCCAGGCGGTGCGCGCTGTGCTCGACAGCGGCGACATCGGCACACCCTTCTTCGGACGGATCTCGTTCCGCTCGGCCTATGACGTGTTTTCCGGGCAGCCCTATCTGGCGACGGGAAAGCGCTTCATCATCGAAGACCTCGGCATCCACAGTCTCGACATAGCCCGCTTCCTGCTGGGCGACGTTTCGACGATCACGACCCGAACCGCTCGCATCAATCCCAACATTGCCGGCGAGGACGTCGCAACCATGCTGATGGACCACAAGAGCGGCGCAACGTCCGTGGTCGACTGCAGCTATGCGACCAAGCTCGCCATCGAGCCGTTTCCGCAGACGCTGGTCGAGATCGACGGCAGCGACGGCACGATCCGGCTCGAGCAGAATTACCGGCTCACCGTCACCGGCAGGAACGGAACGGCGGTCAGCGACGTCTCGCCTCCGTTGCTGCCCTGGGCATCGCGGCCGTGGCACAACATCCAGGAAAGTGTCGTCGCCATTCAAAAGCACTGGGTCGACTGCCTGGCGAACGGAACCGAGCCGGCAACCTCGGGCGCGGACAATCTTAGGACCTTGGCGCTGGTCGAGGCCGCCTATGCCGGTGCTGCAAGCGGTGAGCCGGTGCAGCTCGACGCTGTGCTGAGATGACCGCCGACGCCTTCCTCCTCTGCACACACGCGGTCGAGGCCGAGCCAGCCAGGTTGCGCGCCGGCGCGCTCAGTGCGGACTTCGTCAACGGCAATCTGTACGCATCCGCCATGGCGGCATCGAAC
Source organism: Mesorhizobium sp. WSM4848 (assembly GCF_055811375.1). Taxonomy (NCBI): domain Bacteria; kingdom Pseudomonadati; phylum Pseudomonadota; class Alphaproteobacteria; order Hyphomicrobiales; family Phyllobacteriaceae; genus Mesorhizobium; species Mesorhizobium sp. WSM4848. The sequence continues at coordinate 50,860 of NZ_JBVVPX010000025.1, read as the reverse complement.
GACGCCTTGTGATGACGCCTTGCGCGATCACCCGGATCGGGTGAATTAGCTGCCGGAGTTCATCACCCGGAATTCATCACATAGAGCGCGCGTGAGCGCTCGAGATGCTTGATCATCGCCTTCTCGGCGCCGTCCGCGTCCTTCTGCTCGATGCGGCCGATGATTTCTTCGTGCTCGGTCAGCGTGAAATTTTCCTTGCCGCTCCAGATCAGCATCTCGGTGTGATATTCCTTCAGCCAACCAAGCATCGCTTCACTGACCGCGACATAGATCGGGTTGCCGGATATGGCCGCGATCTGGGTATGAAACTTCATATCGGCGGATATGAAGGCTTCGGAATCGCCGCGAAAGCTCCGCTGTTCGGCAACGGTTGCCCGCAACCGCTGCACGTCCTCGGCGGTGGCCTTTTCGGCGGCTTCCCTGACCATGCCGCGCTCGAAGAAGATGCGGGCGCTCTTGAGGTGCTCCAGCGTGTCCTTCGATGACGACAGGATGATCTTGGCGGCGCCGTCGACCTGCTTGATGATCGACTTGGCGGTCAGCTGAAGCACCTTCGCCCGCTCGCCATGCGAGATCGCGACAAGGCCCATATTGCTCAACGCCTGCATCGCCTCGCGGATCGCCGGCCTGCCGACCGCGAAGCGCTCCATCAACTCGCGCTCCGACGGCATGTCGTCGCCCGGCTGCAATTCGCCGCTGGTGATCAAGCGCTTCAGTCGCAAAAACACTTCGTCGGAAAGTTTGCGCCGGACGATCGGCTCCGAACGGTTCATCGTCGCGAATCACTCCCTTGACCGGTTCTGTTTAGCATCGTCATCACGAATCTCGGAATGCTCGGCCGAGCAGGATATCGCTTGCAATACTTATGTACTCATTATACCAGATTTCGAAGACCAGGGAACTTTTTTCGGACTATGATCACCCTCACCTATCGCATCGAAACCCCAGGCAGTATCGAGGCGCTGGCGGCCAAGATCGCCAGCGACCAGTCGACCGGAACCTTCGTCGCGCTGGCCGGCGAGACCGAGGAGCTCAAGGCCCGTGTGGCGGCGCGCGTATTGGCGATACGGCCTCTGCCGGACGCCGATCGCCCGTCCCTTCCCGAAGCCGGCGACGGGCCCTTCAAGCGGGCGGATGTCGACATCGCATTTCCGCTTGATGCCATCGGCACCGATCTTTCGGCATTGATGACCGTCGCCATTGGCGGCGCCTTTTCGATCGAAGGCCTGTCCGGCATCCGCGTCGTCGATATGAAGCTGCCGGAGGAATACCGGGGCGCGCATCCGGGCCCGCAATTCGGTGTCGCCGGCAGCCGCAGGCTGACCGGCGTCAGGGATCGCCCGATCATCGGAACGATCGTCAAGCCGGCGCTCGGGCTGCGCCCGCACGAGACGGCCGCGATGGTCGGTGAGTTGATCGACGCCGGCGTCGATTTCGTCAAGGACGACGAGAAGCTGATGAGCCCGGCCTATTCGCCGCTGTCGGAACGGGTGAAAGCGATCATGCCGCTCGTCCTCAACCATGAGCAGAAGTCCGGCAAAAAGGTGATGTATGCCTTTGGCATCTCGCACGCCGACCCGGACGAGATGATGCGCAACCACGATATGGTGGCAAAGGCCGGCGGCAATTGCGCGGTGGTCAACATCAATTCCGTCGGCTTCGGCGGCATGGCTTACCTGAGAAAGCGCTCCAGCCTGGTGCTCCATGCCCACCGCAACGGCTGGGACATTCTCACCCGCCACCCCGGCCTCGGCATGGACTTCAAGGTCTGGCAGCAGTTCTGGCGGCTGCTCGGCGTCGACCAGTTCCAGATCAACGGCATCGCCTCGAAATACTGGGAGCCGGACTGGTCCTTCATCAGTTCGTTCGAGGCGGTGACCACGCCGATCTTTTCGCCGGATGATTGCGCGCTGCCGGTCGCCGGCTCCGGCCAATGGGGTGGACAAGCCCCCGAAACCTACCGGCGAACCGGCCGAACCGTCGATCTTCTCTATCTCTGCGGCGGCGGCATCGTCAGCCATCCTGACGGACCGGGCGCCGGTGTGCGCGCCGTGCAGCAAGCCTGGCAGGCGGCCGTCGATGGCATACCGTTGGCGGATTTCGCCCTGAGCCACCCCGAACTGGCGCGGTCGATCGAGAAATTCGGCGACGGCAAAGCGGCCTGACGCCATGCAAAGCCTGCTGCTGAGCTACTATGGCGACGATCTCACCGGCTCGACCGACGTCATGGAGGCGCTCGAGCTCGGCGGCGTGCCGACCGTGCTGTTCATGCGTCAGCCGGACGAGGCCCTGCTTTCGCAGTTCAGGCAATGCCGTGCCATCGGCCTGGCCGGCACCAGCCGAAGCCAGACGCCGCAGTGGATGGACATGCATCTCAAGCGGGCCTTCGCCTGGCTGAAGACCGTGAACGCCGAGATCTGCCACTACAAGGTCTGTTCGACCTTCGATTCCAGCCCGGCGATCGGCAGCATCGGCCGGGCGATCGAGATCGGCCGCTCGGTTTTCAGCCAGGACAGCGTGCCGCTGGTGGTCGGCGCGCCGCAGCTCAAGCGCTACACCGCCTTCGGCCATCTGTTCGCGGCTTACCGCGAAAAATATTTCCGTATCGACCGCCACCCGGTGATGAGCCGCCACCCGACCACGCCGATGGATGAATCCGACCTGCTGATCCATCTGTCGCGCCAGGCGGACCTCACCTCCGGGTTGGTCGACCTGGCGACGCTGCAGTCGGCGTCCCGCTCGGAAGCGTTCGATCGCTTGCTCGCCGATGGCACCAACATCGTGCTTTTGGATATCGCCAGCCTGGAAACTCAGGCGCTTGCCGGCAAGGAGATATGGCGCGTTCGCCGGCCGGGCGGCACATTCGTCGTCGGCTCTTCGGGCATCGAATATGCGCTGCTGGCCGAATGGACCGCCAACCGGACCGTCCGTGCCGAGCCCAGCCTTTCGCCGCCGGGTGCGGCCGACCGGATCGCAGTGGTCTCGGGCAGTTGCTCGCCGATGACGGAACGACAGATCCGGCATGCTTTGACGGACGGTTTCGACGGGGTCGCGGTGGACCCTGTCGAACTGGTTTCCGAAGCCTCCAGCGATGCGATTGCGCGCGCGGCAGCAAGCGGCCGCGCCAGTCTGGAAGCCGGGCGCAGCGTCGTCCTCTACACCGCCCTCGGTCCCGCAGCCGACCGGGGCGCCGAAATCGACCGGCAGGAAGGTGCCCGCCACAAGCTTGGCCGCGGCCTCGGCGAACTTCTTCGCGAGTTGACGATCGAGCAGAAATTGCAGCGCGTGGTCATTGCCGGCGGCGATACGTCGAGCCATGCGCTCGGCCAGATGGGCGTCGATGCGCTGACGGTCAGGATGCCGCTGCCTGCCTCGCCCGGCTCTCCGCTTTGCGTCGCCCACTCGCGCGTCAAGGCGATCGACGGACTGGAGATTGCCCTCAAGGGCGGGCAGGTCGGAACCGATCGCTATTTCTGCGCCATCCGCGATGGACTCGGCGGCTGACAGCAGGCGCGCTGGATCTGCCTGATCTCACGACTTCTTGAACACGGCGCGGTTACCAACGCACGATGCCTGCCCCACATAAACCGCCGTATGCGTAGCGGCGGGGCGGCGCACAACGCTCAAGCGGGGCTGGGCTCCGCGATTGAACCAGCGGGGTGGCGCGATGTCATTCAGACCGTTGCTTGGTGACGGACGGGTTCGCAGCCAGGAGGAGAAGTCGGAGCCCCAGCAAACCGCGTCATGGGCCGGCTCGTCGATCGTTTTCGACAATCGGCGGTGGGCGTGCCGCGAGGCGGAGCTCCGCTGGACAGCCCCTCATCATCTGATCGTGCTGACCGAAGAAGGCGGAACCTCCCATACGTCCATCCGGCACGAGGCGAGATCGCTCTACGACGGAATGGACCGTCCCGGAGCCCTCACCTTCGTCCCCGCCGGTGCGGAGCGGCAGGGCTTCTATCGTGATGTAAACCTCTCCTACTCAGCCCTGTGGATCGATCCCGACGTCAGCCTTCCCGGCTGCGAACGCCTGAGAGACCTGCCGATCCTGGTGAACAGGAAAGACGTGGTGATCGCCACGCTGCTGAGTTCGCTTCGCGACGAGATGGCACTCGGCCACAGGCCGGACACTGCCTATATCGAGCATCTGGTCGCCCTGGTCAGCCTCCGCGTGGCCGCCCTGAACCGGGAGCAACACCCGTCGGTGCGTCACGGCTGTCTCAGCCGTCGCGCGCTTGGTCGAGTTCGGGCTTACATCGATGCGCATATGAATGCCGACGTTTCTCTAAGCGAGTTGGCAGCCGTCGCGGGCATGGCCGTCGACAGTTTTGCGCGCCGATTCAAGGCGACGACCGGCGTTGCACCCTATGCGTATGTGATCGAGGAACGCGTGCGGCGAGCCGAGATACTGCTGCGCGAAACCGGTTTGTCGATCGGTAGCATTGCCTTTCGGCTCGGCTTTTCAAGCCAGAGCCACTTCACCACGACGTTCCGGCGTCTCAGGGGCATGACTCCTCGGGCCTATCGGGTGAATTCTTCTCCGGAATCCTGATATTGCCGCCGGTTTCTTGAAAGAAAGCCGCCGCGCGCCTCCCCACCTCCAAGGTCGATGAGTGACAGAACTGCGACAGGGAGATCATGCATGGCCAAAACAGACACAAGGAGCGGGCCGACTCGTCGAACGGTTCTGGAGGGCGGGGTGGCGACCGGCGTGCTCCTGGCTACTGGTATACCGGTATACGCGGAGCCGGCCGGCGCCGTTGCGGCGGCCGCCTCTCCGACGCCGGCGCCGACGATGCCGATATCCCTGCGGATCAACGCGAAGGATTTTGCTGTCGAGCTCGATCCGCGGACGACGCTGCTCGACGCGTTGCGCAACCATCTCGGCCTCACCGGCTCGAAGAAAGGCTGCGACCACGGCCAGTGCGGCGCATGCACGGTGCTGGTTGATGGGCGCCGGATCAATTCCTGCCTGACTCTTGCCGCAATGCATGAAGGCGACGAGATCACCACGGTCGAGGGTCTGGCCGAGGGCGACCGGCTGCATCCAGTGCAGGCCGCCTTCGTTGCCCGCGACGGCTTCCAGTGCGGCTACTGCACGCCGGGCCAGATCTGCTCGGCGGTCGCTATGCTGGGCGAGGCCAGGGCGGGCTGGCCGAGCCATGCAAGCGCCGACGTGGCTGCGGCATCCGTCGCCCTCACAGATGCCGAGATCCGCGAGCGGATGAGCGGCAACATCTGCCGTTGTGCCGCTTATCCGAACATTGTCGCTGCAATCCGCGACGCGGCAGAGGGGGCGTGAGCAATGCAGTCCTTCACTTATGAACGTGCGGCAAGTGCCGAGCAGGCAGCTGCCGCGGTCGCGGCCCGGCCGGACGCCAAGTTCATCGGCGGCGGCACCAATCTGCTCGACCTGATGAAGCTCGAGATCGAGCGCCCAGCGCATCTCGTCGACATCAGCCGGCTGCCGCTCGATCGAATCGAGGAGACGGCGGCAGGCGGGCTTCGCGTCGGCGCCCAGGTCCGCAACAGCGATCTTGCCGCCGATCCGCGGGTGAGATCGCGCTATCCGATGCTCACGCAAGCGCTGCTGGCGGGAGCGTCCGGCCAGATACGCAACAAGGCCTCGACCAGCGGCAATCTCCTGCAGCGCACGCGCTGCCCTTATTTTTATGACCGCAACATGCCTTGCAACAAGCGCCAGCCGGGTTCGGGCTGCGCGGCGCTGCAGGGCTTCAATCGCATGCACGCCGTACTCGGCGCCAGCCAAGCCTGCATCGCGGTCCATCCCTCCGACATGGCGGTCGCCATGGCCGGGTTCGACGCCAGGATCGAGACCATATCGCCCGGCGGCGAGGCCCGCACGATCCCGATCGGCGATCTCCATCGATTGCCCGAGGCGACGCCGCATGTCGAGACCGTGCTCGACCACGGCGAGATGATCGCCGCCGTCACCCTGCCGCCGCCACCGCCCGGCCGGCAGGTTTACCGCAAGGTGCGCGACCGTGCCTCCTACGCCTTCGCGCTGGTATCGGTGGCGGCAATCGTCGAGAAAAGCGGCGATCGTATCCGAAGCGCTCGGATCACCATGGGCGGCGTGGCAGCCAAGCCCTGGCGCGCGGCGGAGGCGGAGCGCACGCTCGCAGGAGCGGCGGCGTCCGACGGCGCCTTTACCAACGCGGCCGAAGCCGCACTCGCCGGAGCCGTCGGATATGGCGGCAATGATTTCAAGATCCCGCTGGCGAAACGAACGATGCGGCACACGCTCGCTGCTGCCGCCGAGAGTGCGTGAGGTGACATGATGACAGAGACGACAACCTCGAACCGTTCTCGCGAAACACGCAGCGGCGTCATCGGGCGTCCATTCGATCGCATCGACGGTCCGCTCAAGGTGAGAGGCGACGCCACCTACGCTTACGAGAATACGCTGGAGGGTACAGCCTTTGGCTATATTCTCGGCGCCGCCGTCGCCAAGGGGCGCATTGCCGAGATCGACACGGCCGAAGCCGAACGGGCGCCGGCAGTGCTGCTCGTCATGACGCACCGGAATGCGCCGTCCCAGCCGGATTTCGGCCCGGCGGTCACGCCGACGGTGCCGGAGGTCTTCACCCGCGCTCGGCCCGCGCTCAACAGCGAGCGGGTGCGCTATTACGACGAGCCCGTCGCGCTGGTCGTTGCGGAGACGTTCGAGGCGGCACGCGCTGCCGCCGGCCTCATCAAAGTGCGCTACGACGAGGAGCCGGGCCTCTACGATCTGCCGGGACATGTGGCCGACGCCTACGCACCAAAGCGGACCAATGCCGGCTTCGAGACCGACAGCGTGATCGGCGACTTCGAGAGCGCCTTTGCCGCGGCTCCGGTCAAGGTCGATGCCACTTACCGGACGCCCTTCGAACATCACAATCCGATGGAGCCCCATGCGACGCTCGCCTCCTGGTCAGGCAACGAGCTGACGATCCATACATCGGCGCAGACCCTGGCGAATTTCCGGGCGGGGGTCGCCAGCACGCTTCGCATCCCGCCCGAGCGCGTGCGCATCGTGAGCCCGTTCATCGGCGGCGGCTTCGGCTCCAAGCTGATTGCCCATGCCGATACGATCCTGGCGGCGCTTGCGGCGCAGGTCCTGCAGCGTCCCGTCAAGATCGCGCTGACGCGACAACAGATGTTCGCCAATGCCGGTCATCGCGCAGAGATGATCCAACAGGTGCGTCTCAGCACGGACACCGACGGCCGGCTCACCGGGATCGCGCACGACGTCTGGTCGGCAACGTCCAGCTTCGAGGAGTACTGCGAGCAAACGGCAGTTTTTGCCCGCTCGCTCTATGCGGCGCCGAACCGGGTCACCCGTCATCGCCTGGTTCCGCTGGATATCAACCGCGGCGAATGGATGCGTTCGCCCGGCGAAGCGCCCGGCATGCTGGCCTTCGAATGCGCCATGGATGAGCTCGCCGAGCGGCTCGGACTGGACCCGATCGAGCTCAGGATCCGCAATGAACCGGTCCAGGATCCCGAGCGCGGCGTGCCGTTCTCCACCCGCAATCTCGTCGCCTGCATGGAGGAAGGTGCCCGCCGTTTCGGTTGGCAGCGAAGAAACCCGACGCCGGGCCGCGCCCGAGAGGGCCGCAAGCTCATCGGCTACGGCATGGCGGCGGCGATCCGTCCGAACTACATCGGCGCGGCAACGGCGCGGGTTGCGATCGACCGCGAGGGTCGCGTGACGGCGCGGCTCGACATGACCGATATCGGGACCGGCACTTATACGATCCTGACCCAGATCGCCGCGGAAACCCTCGGCGTGCCGATCTCGTCCGTCAAAGTGGAGCTTGGCGACAGCCGCTTCCCGCGTACCGCCGGCTCCGGCGGGTCCTGGGGCGCGGCAAGCGCAGGGTCGGCGCTGCACAACGCCTGCACCGCCCTCAAGGAACGGATATTGGAAGCGGCGCAGTCGAGCCAAGCCTCGCCGTTGCGCGGCGCCAATACCACCGAGGCGAGCTTTGCCGACGGCGAGGTCAGCGTCGGCCAGCATTCGGCAAGCCTGGCCGACCTCGTCCGACGGATCGCTCCCGACGGGTTCGAGACCGAGGGTTCCGTGGCCGCCGGCGCTGCCACCCAGTCATACAAGGCTTACTCGCAGCATTCCTATGGCGCGCATTTCGCCGAGGTCGCCGTCGATTGCGACACCGGTGAGATCCGCATGCGCCGGATGCTGGCGGTGATGGGCGCCGGCCGTATCCTCAACCCCAAGACCGCGCGCTCGCAAATCATCGGCGGCATGACCTGGGGAATCGGTGCGGCGCTGATGGAGCAGACGGTGCTCGACCGGCGCTACGGCCACTTCGTCAATCACGATCTGGCCGAATATCACGTCCCGATCAACGGCGACGTCCCCGAGATGGAGGTCGTCTTCCTCGAGGAACATGACGACAAGGCCAATCCATTCGGCGCGAAGGGGATCGGCGAGCTCGGCGTCTGCGGTGCGGGGGCCGCTGTCGCCAACGCCATTTACAACGCAACCGGCGTGCGGGTGCGTGAATTTCCCATCACCTTGGACAAGCTGCTGCCTGCCTTGCCGGTGATCGCCATTTGACGGGGCAAGTTATCAGCTCTTCCCACCGCTTCTTCTTCGAGCACTTCAGGGGCAAAAGAGGCAGTCCACGCCTGCATGCAGATCCTGGCCGCGCGGGAACATATTGCCGCGTGAAATGTCCGTCCCCGGGTGGAAATTCCGGTAACACGCTGTACTATCTGCGAAAATACCGAAATCGGGAGGCTGCCGGTGCAGACCAAGAAGATCATCAACGACGGCAACCGCACTGTCGACGAGATGCTGGAGGGCATTCTGGCCGCGCATCCCCGCCATCTCACAAGCATGGAGGGCAGCCCACGCTCGATTGTTGCCCGCGATGGACCTCGCCAGGGCAAGGTTGGCCTCGTCATCGGCGGCGGCTCCGGCCACGAGCCGACCTTCCTCGGCTTCGTCGGCAAGGGGCTGGCCGACGCGGCGGCGATCGGCAACGTCTTTGCCTCGCCGCCGCCGGACCCGATCCTCGAATGCGCCAAGGCGGCCAGCGGCGGCGCCGGCGTGCTGTTCATGTATGGCAACTATGCCGGCGACGTGATGAATTTCGACATGGCCGCAGAGATGGCGGCGATGGATGACATCGAGGTGCGCACCGTGCTGACCACCGACGACGTGGCATCGGCGCCGCGCGACCAGAGGCAAAAGCGCCGTGGTGTCGCCGGCAATTTCTTCATCTTCAAGGCCGCTGGTGCCGCCTGCGAGCGGATGCTGTCATTCGACGAATGCGAGCGCATCGCCAGGAAGGCCAACGATCACACCTTCACCATGGGCGTGGCGCTGTCGCCCTGTTCGCTGCCGCAGACCCGCCGGCCGAATTTCGAGATCGGACCGGACGAGATGGAGATCGGCATGGGCATCCATGGCGAGCCGGGCATTGCCCGCGGAAAACTGAAAACCGCCGACGAGATCACCGACGAGATGCTCGACAAGATCCTCGACGAGATAGCGCCGGCACGCGGCGACAGGGTCGCCGTGCTCGTCAATTCGCTCGGCTCGACGCCGCTGATGGAGCTCTACATCATGAACCGGCGCGTCAAGCAGCGGCTCGATGACATCGGCGTGTCAGTTCACGCGACCTGGGTCGGCAATTATTGCACCTCGCTCGAAATGGCCGGCGCCTCGGTGACGCTGATGCATCTCGACGCCGAATTGCAGACGATGCTCGACCATCCTTGCGACTGCGCCATGTTCCGCGCCGGCTGAAGGTGCATCCATGACATCCATCGATGCAGCCGATCTGAAAAGAATGTTCGATGCGATCGCGATGGCGATCGAAGCCGATAAGGACAGGCTCTGCCAACTCGACGGGGTTATCGGCGACGCCGATCATGGCATCGCCATGGCGCTCGGCTTTGGCGCGGTGCGCGATGCGCTGGCCCCTCTGGAGCTCACGGCAACCGAGCCGACTGTTCTCCTCAACACTGCGGCGAAGTCGTTCCTCAACGCCGTCGGCGCCTCGTCGGGCCCGCTCTACGCGACGGCCTTCATGCGCGGCGCGGCTGCCGTCAAGGGCAAGGCAAGGTTGGCGGGCGCCGACGTCGTCGCCCTGTTCCAGGCAATGGCGCAAGGCATCCAGGATCGCGGCAAGGCGGAGATCGGCGAGAAGACGATGGTCGACGCCTGGCTGCCAGCGGCGCAAGCCGCGGCCGCTGCCCATGCCGCCGGCAAGACCCTGTCCGAAAGCCTGGCAGCCGCGCTCGAAGCAGCCGAACGGGGCGCCGAGGCGACCAAGGATATGATCGCCGCGAAGGGCCGCTCGTCGCGGCTCGGCGAGCGGTCGCTCGGACACATCGACCCCGGCGCGGCGTCGGCGGTCACCGTCATTGGCGCGATGCGGAAGAGCCTAGCTTAAGAGCATCGCATTAATGCGACGCGCTTAAGCTTCTGTTTTATACATGTCGTTGTCCCAAAACCGCTGCGCACTTTTGGGCGACATGTATTAGCCCAGCTTCGCCGCGTCGAGTCTGTCGATCGCCTGGACATTGCCGGCCGATGGCCCGTTTTCGTCGAACTCCGATGCGAGCCAGGCGTCGACGATCGACTTGGCCAGTTCCGGGCCGATGACGCGGGCGCCCATGGTGATGATCTGGGCATTGTTGGATTTGGCCGCGCGCTCCGCCGAATAGGTGTCGTGGGTGAGTGCGGCGCGAATGCCGGGCACCTTGTTGGCCGAGATGGAAACGCCGATGCCGGTGCCGCAAAACAGGATTCCGCGATCGTTCTCGCCGTCGAGGATCGTCTGGGCGAGCTTCTGCGAAAGATCGGCATAGTAACCCGCCTGGCTGAGATCGCTGACGGCGAGGCCGGGTTTGGTGGCCAGGTGAGCGGCGATGACGTCGAGCAGCGGCTTGCCGGCGCTGTCGGCTCCAATGGCTATTTTCATTTTTTCTGTCCTTTCCTGTTCGTTTGCTTCAGATCGCCGCCGAGGCGCGTTGAAGGATGTCGATATAGCCTTCTGCCTGCCAGGCGGAGCGGCCGATGAACAGCCCGTCGATATGAGGCTGGCCGATCAGCTCGGCGGCATTTTGCGGATTGACGCTGCCGCCATAAAGCACTGGTGGTGTGGACGGCAGAAGATCGCCGGCGATCTTCTTGATCAGCGCCTGCTGCCTGTCGGCATAGTCGGCACTTGCCGGAATGCCCTTGTCGCCGATCGCCCAGACCGGCTCGTAAGCAAACAGGATCGTCGCCGCCTTTGCCTGGCCTTCGAGATATTGCAGCGCGCCATGCACCTGCAAGGCCAGCACCGAATCGGCCTGGCCGCTGTTGCGTTGCGCCAATGTTTCGCCGACGCAGATGAGCGGCACAAGCCCGTGTTTCACCGCCGCTGCGGTCTTAAGGCCAACCGAATTGTCGGTCTCGCCGAAATGCTCGCGCCGTTCGCTATGGCCGAGTTCGACGAGGTCGAGCCCGCAATCCGTCAGCATCACCGGCGAGATCTCCCCGGTCCAGGCTCCGGCGTCGGCCCAATGCATGTTCTGGGCACCGACCTTGACCCGCGTGATCGCCAACGCCTTCTTGACCTCGCGAACCGCCGTGAAGGGTGGGATGACGAAGGGCTGGATACGGTCGTCGAAACCGGGGACGAACCTTGCCAGCGCGCCGGCGAAGTCAATCGACTCGGCAAGCGTCTTGTTCATTTTCCAGCTTGTGCCAACCCAGTAAACCATGCGTCCTCCTTCTAGAGCCTGTTTATGGGGCTCTATCTTCTTCTTTGACCATGATCTTTTCCGAAAACCGGTTCCCACTTTTCGGGATCATGGTCTAGTCCTTCTCGACTAGTGTTAGCGAAACGCCGGCGGCATCCAGCGCCTCGCGCATCTGCGTTTCCAGTTCGCGACCGGTGAAGACGGCGTCGAACGCCTTGAGATCGGTCAGGAAATGCAGGGCCGTGCGGCCGAATTTGCCGTGATCGACCAGCAGATATTTGCGGGCGGCCGCGGCCATCATCAGCCGCTTGGTATGGACCACTTCCTGGTCCTGGTGGAAGGCGGAAACGCCGTGGATGGCCGACGAAGACAGGAAGGCGACATCGGCGCGCAAGGATCTCAGAGTGTCCTCGGCAAGCAGGCCGAAGAAACCGTGGAACTTCTTGCTGTACTGGCCGCCGAGCGCGATCAGGGTGATCCCTCCAACGCCTGCCAGATCCTGGATGACGGCCAGATTGTTGGAGATCACCGTCAGCGGGCGGAGATCCGCAAGGTGGCGCGCAATGCCGCCCGCCGTCGAGCCGTCATCGATGATCACCGTCTGGCCCGGTTCGATGACAGCCACGGCGGCAACCGCCAGGCGCTGCTTCTCCTCGGCGGCCTGCTTCTGACGGTAGCGAAAATCACTCTCGAAAAGGCCGCTCGGCTGGATCGAGGCGCCGCCGCGTATCTTGCGCAGGAAGCCGCTTTCCTCGAGCTCGTCGAGGTCGCGATGGACGGTCATCTTCGACACGCCGAAGCGCGAGGCAAGGTCATCGACACTGGCCGTGCCGGTGTCCATCAGAAAATCCATGATCCCTTGCCGCCGGCCGTCGCTCTTCATCGTCTAGATTGTCCAGCCTGTTTCCTGATCCCGGTCCGCTGCGAATCCGCGGTGGCGGAAACGGCGAGCCAAAGCCATTATAACAGAGGAAATCGCATAGTCACCCAATCATTTGTGATGATGTTACATTTCCTTGGGATATTATTCGCTTCTGATTGCTGTCTTGTAACAAGAATTGCTCCCGGCGCCTTGGCCAAAGGTTGCGATTCTCCGGAAATCCGGCCAGAAGCATCAATGGGCTGAATGACGACCGGACAGCTCGCAAACCATAGGCTTGAAACAAAATACGGGAGACTATTGGGTGGCTCGCATCACATTGAGACAATTGCTCGACCATGCCGCCGAACACGGCTATGGCGTGCCTGCCTTCAACATGAACAATATGGAACAGGGCCTTGCCATCATGGAGGCGGCCGAGGAGACCAAATCGCCTGTCATCCTGCAGGCGAGCCGCGGCGCCCGCGCCTATGCCAACGACGTCGTGCTGGCCAAGCTGATCGACGCGCTGGTCGAGATCCATCCCGATATCCCGGTCTGCATGCATCTCGACCATGGCAACAACGAAGCCACCTGCGTGACCGCGATCCAGCACGGCTTCACCTCGGTGATGATGGACGGATCGCTGAAGGAGGACGGCAAGACGCCGGCCGACTACGACTATAATTCCGGCATCACGCGGCGCGTCGTCGACATGGCGCATTGGGGCGGCGTGTCGGTGGAAGGCGAGATCGGCGTTCTCGGATCCCTGGAGATGGGCGGCGGCGAACAGGAAGACGGCCACGGCGTCGAGGGCGCCGTCAGCCACGACCAGCTGCTGACCGATCCGGAGCAGGCGGTGCAGTTCGTCAAGGACACGCATGTCGATGCGCTGGCCGTCGCCATGGGCACCAGCCACGGCGCCTACAAGTTCTCGCGCAAGCCGGACGGCGCGGTGCTCGCCATGAACGTGATCGAGGAGATCCACCGCCGCCTGCCGAACATGCACCTGGTCATGCACGGCTCATCCTCGGTGCCGGAAGAACTGCAGGAGATCATCAACAAATATGGCGGCCAGATGAAGCCGACATGGGGTGTGCCGGTCGAGGAGATCCAGCGCGGCATCAAGCACGGCGTGCGCAAGATCAACATCGACACCGACAACCGCATGGCGCTGACCGGCGCGATCCGCAGGGTGCTGACCGAGAACCCGAGCGAGTTCGATCCGCGCAAATATCTGACGCCGGCAATGGCCGCGATGAGGAAGCTGTGCAAGGAGCGCTTCGAGCAGTTCGGCACCGCCGGCAACGCCCCCAAGATCAAGCCGCTGCCCGTCTCGGAAATGGCCAAGCGCTACAAGTCGGGCAGTCTCGACCCGAAATTCGGCTGACGTATTCTGGTTCTGAACAGGAGCCGCAGCGGCTCCTGTTCACCTATCCTGCTCGCGGCAAGAGTGCCGTCCTGCCGGTCTCGATAAACGGCGCCCAGTGGTCAACCGACTCGCGGATCATCGCGACGACCTGGTGGTCGACCGGCTCGCGTTCGCGGAACGACAGTTCGAGGCAGATCTCGTTGTCGACGCCGCCGCCGCGCCGAACCGTCGCCAAAAGTTTTTCCGGCGTGATGCGGCCGTCCTTGTTGTAGGCGGCGATGAACGGCCAATGGCCGCCCTTGTTCATCGACGACTGCTTGACGTGGATGATCGGCGATACCCTGGGAAAGGCTTCGGCCCAAGCATAGGGGTCGATGTCGTCCGGATTGCTCGAGGTGACGTCGCCATGGTCGATATCGACCATCATCTTCAGCGGGATGGCCATGCCGGCCGCTTCGATCTGGTTGTGCAGGGCCCGGCAGCTCTCGATCGTGTGGCCGAATTCGCGGCCGACCGACATCGGCTCCCAGAACAGATAGGTCAATCCGGCCGCCCTGGCGTGCTCGGCGACCTCGCGCCAGCATTCCAGTGCGATCTCGAAAAGCCGCGCGCGACGCTCCGGATCGTCAAAATCCCTGTGTGTGAAGATCGCGAACTGCGTGCCCATGCCGCTGGCGCCGAGCTCGGCCGAAATGTCGGCAAAGGTCTTGAACCAATCGACGTAGTAGCGGCGCACATCGGCGTCCGGATGGCCGAAATGGTTGAGCCGCCCATAAGGGCCGGTCATCCCGGACGTCACGCGCACGCCGGTGCGGTCGAGCGCCGTGCGGAACAGGCGGACGAACTTCGAGATCGTCGCCGCTGACCAGCCGGGATTGACGAATTCATGCGTGAGCTGCACGTCACGAATGCCGATGTCGTAAGCGATCGCGTCGATCAGATCGTCCGGTTCGGCAAAACGGTTGACCAGCGGATTGGTGTTGAGGGAAAGCGTAAAAGTCATCAGCCTGCCCTCACCAGTCGGCCAACGCACCAGTCCTCGAAGGCGGCTCTTTCCGCGGCGGACAGATGCAGGCCGTGCTTGGTGCGCCGTTCGAGAATATCGGCAGCGGTCAGCGCCCATTCATGCTCGAACAAATAACTCGCCTCGCGTTCGAAAAAATCCTTGCCGAAGCACCGCCCCAGATCGGTGAGCGACCTGGACGCACCGACCAGAACGCGCGTCCTGGTGCCGTAGAGCCGGCCATAGTGCTTGACCAGCGATGCCGGCATCCAGGGATATTCGCGGCCGAGATCGCCGAGAAACTGCTCAAAGTCGGCGTTGGCGATATCGCCGCCCGGCAGGTAGCCTTTCGACGTCCATGGCTTGCCCATTTTCGGAAGGAACGGGGCGATCCGGTCCAGCGCATGCTCGGCCAGTTTGCGGAAGGTGGTGATCTTGCCGCCGAAGACGGAGAGCAGCGGCGCCTGCCCGGATGATGCGTCGAGTTCGAAAATATAGTCGCGCGTCACCGCGCTCGGATTGTCGGCGTTGTCGTCATAGAGCGGCCTGACGCCCGAGAATGAGTAGATGACATCATCGCGCGCAAGCTCGCGTTTGAAGTAGCGGTTGACCACCTTGATCAGGTAGTCGACCTCGCTGGCATCCGCCGCTACGTCTTCCGGCCGCCCATCATAGGGAATATCGGTGGTGCCGATCAGGGCCAGATCGTTCTGGTAGGGATTGATGAAGATCACGCGCTTGTCGCTGTTCTGGACGAGATAGGCCTGCCGCCCTTCCCAGAATTTCGGCACGACGATGTGGCTGCCCTTGACCAGCCGGACATTCCGCTTGGAGTTCTGGCCGGCCACGCGGTTGATGATGTCGTTGACCCAGGGACCGGCGGCGTTGATCAGCGCACGCGCCCGAACCGTGGTCCTGACGCCGGTTCGGCTGTCGCGCATCTCGACTGACCACAGGTCGTTTTCACGGCGGGCGGCGGTGCAGGCGGTCCGGGTGAAGATCCTGGCTCCCCGTTCCGCAGCGTCGAGCGCATTGATGACGACGAGACGGGCGTCGTCGACCCAGCAATCGGAATATTCGAAACCGCGCTTGAACGCATCCTTGATCGGTGCGCCTTCGGGCGCGGTGCGCAGGTTGAGCGTGCGGGTGCCCGGCAGCCGCTTGCGGCCGCCGAGATGGTCGTAGAGGAACAGACCGAGCCGGACCAACCAGGCCGGCCGGTCGTCCGGGCTGTGCGGCAGCACGAAGCGCATCGGCCAGATGATGTGCGGCGCCGATTCAAGCAGCACTTCGCGTTCGATCAGCGCCTCGCGCACCAGCCGGAATTCGTAGTATTCGAGATAGCGCAGGCCGCCATGGACGAGCTTTCCCGATCGCGAACTGGTGCCTTCGGCGAGATCGTCTTTTTCGCACAGGATGACGGAAAGCCCGCGGCCGACTGCGTCGCGCGCGATGCCGGCGCCATTGACGCCACCGCCGATGACGAACAAATCGACGATTTCAGTGGCGCCATTCATCTCGCCGGATCCTCTATGCCTGGATTGCGTTTCATGGCTGCCGCGACCTTCAGCACGGGTTGACCGGCGGGAGCCCGGCGATAAAGCGGCGCACCTCTTCGGCCGCCTGCTCGGCCGCATAGGTCACCGTGCGCACCGACGCGCCGGCGATATGCGGCGTCAGGGTGACATTCGGAAGCTGCAGCAGCGGCCAATCGGCAGGCACCGGCTCGACCGCGAAGGTCTCCAGCATGGCGCTGCCGATATGGCCAGAGACAAGCGCATCGTAGAGCGCGTCGTAGTCGACCAGCGGCCCGCGTGCGGTGTTGACGAAAATCACCCCCGGCTTCATCCGGGCGATGGTATCCTTGTTGATCAGGCCGCGGGTTTCCTCGGTCACCCGGGGATGAAGCGTGACCACATCAGAGCGGGACAGGAGATCGTCCAGCGCGACCAGCTCGACGCCGGCATTGCGGTCTTCGGCGCTCAATTGCACATAGGGATCGGTGACCAGGATGCGGCAGCCGAAGGCGCGCAGCAGCCGGACAACCTTGGTGCCGATATTGCCATAGCCGATGACGCCGACGGTCATTTCGTTGAGCTCGCGGCCGGTGCGGTCGGCACGGTAGAGATCGCCGCGCCATTCCCCCTTGCGCAATGCTTCGTGCCCGACCCGGATCAGCCGCGTCTCGGCAAGGATCGCACCGATGGTGAACTCGGCCACAGCACTTGCATTGCGGCCGGGCACATTGACGACGGTGATGCCGTGGGCCTTGGCGGCAACCATGTCGATGTTGATCGGGCCGCCGCGCGAGACCGCAACCAGCTTCAGCGTGGGCAGACGCTGCATCATGGACTCGGAGAGCGGCGCAAGCTGGGTGACGAAGATCTCGGCGTCGCCAATGAAATCGACCACCTCGTCCGGATCGCCAAAATACTCCTTCACCTTGTCGAGGCCGAGCGCCGCATTGCCGAATTCCATCGGCTCGTCGGGCCAGGCCGCCTCAAGGGTGCGAATGTCGAGGTCGTCGCCGCAGGCCTTCTCGATTTTCTCGCGAAACACCTCGGGAAGCATGAAGCGGTCGCCAATGATTGCAATCTTCTTACGCATGCTCGACTTCTCAGTTTGCCCTGGATGCGGCCATCGATCGCCAGACCGGCCGCAGCGCCTCATGCGCCAATGTGTAGGACGGAACCACCCGTTCATAGATCGCGGCAAGTTTTCGGTCGCTCGGCTCCGCCGCGGCAAGCAGCGGCGTGACCCATTCGCCGACGCATTCGTCCATCGACCCGTATTGGCCGACGCAGACCGCAGCGATCATCGCGGCGCCCGCCGCACCGGCTTCCTCGCGTTGGCTGGTGCGAATGTCGGCGCCGACGACAGCGCCCAGGATCTTGCGCAGAGCCGGGCTTCTGGCGGCGCCGCCGGTCAGCCGGATTTCGCTCGGCAGCGGCCCCATGGCGGCGTAGCAATCGCGCGACGCGAATGCCAGCCCCTCAAAAACAGCGCGGACCATATCGGCATAACCGTGTCGCGACGAAATGCCGACGAAACCGGCCCTGGCGTTGGCATCGACGAACGGCCCGCGCTCACCGGCCTCCGACACATAGGGCTGATAGAGCAGCGAGGCCGGTTCAGATGACGATATCCATTCGTCGACCAGCGCGATCATCTCGCCATTGCTGCGGGTGATGCCTTGCGAGGCGAGAATACCGGAGGCGAGGCCAAGGACCCAATCGATGTTGAGCGTCGCCGCCATGTTCGACTGCATCTGCGCAAAGACGCCGGGCGCCGGCATCGTCATCGTGTAGCCGGTCCTGGCCTCGTTGAGCAGCACCTCGTCCGGCGTCTGCGCAAGCCGCATATGCATGCCGGTGGAGCCGATGATGGAGCAGCCGGGCTTGCGCTCGCGATCGAGCAGGCCGGCGCCGAGCGCGGTGCAGGCCACGTCGACATAGGCCAGCACCACCGGCGTACCGGAAAGCAGCCCGGTCGCTTCGGCAGCCGCCGCAGACAGGCCGGTGCTATGCCTGGTGCCGTCGACGATCGGCGGCAGCAGATGCCTGAGATCGGCAACGCCGAGCACCTCAAGCACCTCGTCGCAATAGCCGCGGGTGCGGAAGTCGCCAAAGGTGAAGGTGCCCTCGGAAGGATCGGTGGCGCGTTCGCCGGTGAGCTTGAAATAGAGCCAGTCCTTGCAATGGAATGCCGTCGCGGCGCCGGCAAGCCTGTCGGGCGCGTTGCGCTTCATGAAGGCAAGCTGCGGCCCCTGTTGGCAGGCGGCGAGCCCGCTGCCGGTCTTTTCGAAACGAAGCCGGTCATCGGGCCGCGCTCGGATCTCCTCGACGATGGCGGCAGCGCGCGCGTCGAGCCACAGCCAGCCCTTGGCGATCGGCTCACCGTCCTTGTCGATCAGCCAGGTGCCGTCGCCCTGCCCGGTCACGGCGATCGCAATGATGCGGCTGGCGAGGTCCGGCACCTTGTCGGCAAGCTGGCGCAATGTGGTCGTGGTATCGGCCCAGGTGCGCGCCATATCCTGCTCGGCGCCGCCGCCCGGCAAGGTCTCGTACCGGTTCGGCACCGCCGCGGCCGCGAGCTGCCGGCCCGCCGTGTCGAAGGCGACGGATTTGATGACAGACGTGCCGGCGTCGACGCCGATCAGCACATCCCGCATCAGGCAAGCTCCATGCCGTGCGAAATGGCCATGCCGCTGGATTGATCGAAGACGTGCAGGTTTTTCGGATCGATGCTGATGTTGATCGGCGCGCCAAGCTCCAGCCGTGTCCGATCATGTTCGACCAGGACCAGCGAGCCGCCGGCGAAATCCGCCGCGATATGGGTCTGGTCGCCGAGCCATTGGTTGGCCGAAACCGTGGCCGGCACGCCGTCCTTCGAGCGGCGAACCGCATAGGGCCTGACACCGATGACGACCCGCTCGCGTTTGAGCAGTTCGTCGCGAACCGAGCCACTGAACGCGTCCGTGTCATAGTCGAGTGAAAGCCCGTCGGGCAGCCGCAGATTGATCTTGTCGGCAGCCGTGCCGACATAGGCCTCGAAGACATTCATCGGCGGCTCGCCGACGAAGGTGCCGGTGAACAGGTTGGCCGGCCGCTGCTTGAGCATATCGGGCGTGTCGAACTGCTGCAACACGCCGCCTTCCATAACCGCGATCCGGTCGGCAAGCGCGTTGGCCTCGGTCTGGTCGTGGGTGACCAGGATCGCGGTCAGGCCGCGCTCCTTGATGAAGTGCTTGATGCGGCCGCGCAGCACGGCGCGAAGCTGCGGCTCGAGCTGGCCCATCGGCTCGTCCAGCAGATGCAGGTCGGCCTCGCGGATCAGTGCCCGGCCGAGGCTGGCGCGCTGCTGCTGGCCGCCGGAGATGGAACTCGGATAGCGCTCAAGAATGTCCTCGATCTCGAGCAGCTTGGCGATGCTGGCAACTTTCGCGTCGACCTGACTTTTCGGCAGCCTGGCCGCCTTCAGCGCAAACGCCATGTTCTCGCGCACGGTCAGCGGCGGATACAGCGAATAGCCCTCGAACGCCATCGCCACATTACGCTTGACCGGCGGCAGCGTGTGCACCTTGCGGCCAGCAACCGAAATGCTGCCGCGCGAGACCTCTTCGAAGCCGGCGATCATGCGCAATGTCGAGGTCTTGCCGCAGCCGGACGAGCCGAGCAGTGCGACGATCTCGCCTTTGTCGATTTCCATCGTCAGATTCTGGACGGCGTGCACACCTCGGTCGATCGGGCCGTAGAATTTGTCGACCCCGGAAATGGTGAGTGCGCTCTGGCTCATGCCGCTTCTCCGCTGCGCAAATTGACGACGTTTTTCGAGCCGATACGGTCGCCACTGGCACGATCGAACAGCAGGGCGCTTTTGCCGTCGATGGCGATATGGGCCCTGCCCTCGGTTTGACCCGCTGTTCCGGCCGGCCGGGAGACCAGGATTTCGCGGCCGCGCACGGTGCGCACCAGCGTGACGATCTTTTCGTTGAGCGGCGTCTCCGCCTCGACCGTCACCGGAATGGCAGCGGGTGTTCCTTCGTCGACGAAGCGCAGCGCTTCGGGCCGCAAGCCGATCACGCAATCGCGGCCGACCGTCGCGTCATAGGCGCCTGTCAAATGGACCTGGACATTCGACAGACCGACATAGATGCCCTTGGCATCGCGCGACGGCTTGACGTCGAGCAGGTTGATTGTCGGATCGCCGAACAGCCGCGCGATCTCGATGTTGGCCGGCTCGCGATAGATTTGCTCGGGCGTGCCGAGCTGCTTGATGACGCCTTGCGACATCACCGCGATGCGGTCGCCGAGCGCCATGGCCTCCTTGTAGTCCTGGGTGACGTAGACGACGGTCGCGCCACGGTCGGCCAGCAGCCTCGGCAGTTCGAGCCGCATCTCGAAGCGCAGTTTGGCATCGACGTTGCGCAGCGGGTCGTCAAGCAGCAGCACCGGCGGCGAGCCGACCAGAGCGCGGGCGAGCGCGGTGCGCTGCTTCTGGCCGTTGGACAGCGCCCGTGGCTTGTGGCTGAGCACGTGGCCGATCTTCAGCAGCTTGGCGACGCTCTCGACGCCCGCCTTCATCGCACCTTGCGACGATCGCTTGGCCTGAAGCGGCGTGGCGATGTTGTCGAACGCAGTCATGTGCGGAAACAGCGCGAAATTCTGGAATGCCATGCCGACGCCGCGGAACTCGGCATCGAGATCGGTCATGTCCTCGCCGCCGATGAAGATCTTTCCCTCATCCGGGTCGATGACGCCGGCGACGAGCCGCAGCAGCACCGTCTTGCCGGCGCCGGACGGTCCGAACAGGACCAGGGTTTCGCCGTCGGCGACGCTCAGCGACAGATTGTCGAGCACAGTCTGGCTCTTGTAGCGCTTGACGACATTTCGCAATTCGA
Organism: Mesorhizobium sp. WSM4848; assembly: GCF_055811375.1. Classification (NCBI taxonomy): domain Bacteria; kingdom Pseudomonadati; phylum Pseudomonadota; class Alphaproteobacteria; order Hyphomicrobiales; family Phyllobacteriaceae; genus Mesorhizobium; species Mesorhizobium sp. WSM4848. The sequence goes on along the minus strand of NZ_JBVVPX010000025.1, from coordinate 29,496 downwards.
GGCTGGCCATCGGGAGCTATCCTTTCACCGCACCGAGCGACAGGCCTTCGACGAGATAGCGCTGCGCGTAAAGGGCGAGCGCCAGCGTCGGCGTGATCGACAGCACGATCGCTGCCGAGATCTGGCCGTACTGGATGCCGGAGGAGGTGATGAAGGCCAGCGCGCCGACCGTCACCGGCTGCTTGTCAGCCGAAGCGAGCACGAGCGCGAAGATGAAATTGTTCCAGGCGAAGATGAAGGCGAGCAGGCCGGCAGCCGCGATGCCGGGCCCGGCGAGCGGCAGCGCGATCTTGCGGAAGGTGGCGAACCAGGAATGGCCGGCAATGCGATAGGCGTATTCGATATCGGCCGGGATGTCCTCGAAATAGCCGCGCACGATCCACAGGATCAGCGGCAGGCAGATCAGCTGATAGACCCAGATCAGCCCGATATAGGTGTTGGCCAGTCCAAGCTTCTGGAAATAGAGGGTGAGCGGCAGGAGCACCAGCAGCGCCGGCGCGAACCGGAACGACAGCAGCGTGAAGGCGATGTCCTCCGAGCCGCGGAATTTGTGCCGTGCAAAGGCGTAAGCGGCGGGAACGCCGAGCAGCAGCGCGACGGCGACCGAGGTGACCGACAGGAACACCGAATTCCACAGGTTGCGCATGAAGGCGATGTCGAGCGTGCCGGCCGCCGTGGTCAGTTTGCCGGTGATCAGCGCGGTGTAGTTGGCCAGCGTCGGCTTGAAGACAAGCTGCGGCGGAATCCGCAGGATGGTCTCGTTGGTCTGGAACGACATCATGAGGATCCAGACGATCGGGAACATGAAGAAGATCACGACCAGCGTCAGCGCTATGCCACGCAGGATGCGTTCGAGAAGCGAGGTGTGTTCCATCTCAGCCTCCTATGCCAGGCCGCGGGCGCGTTCGCGCAGCCGCAGCCAGTTCTTGATGAAGATGTTGGAGAGGAAATAGGTGATCGCCCAGAGGATGATCATCAGCGCCGCCGAGCGGCCGACATTGGTCGACTGGAAGAAGTTGAGGTAGGCCTCGACCTGGAAGACGGTCAGCGTGTCGCCCGGACCGCCCTGGGTCATGGCATAGATGATGTCGAACTGCTGTATGGAATCCAGCAGGCGAAACAGCGTCGCCGTCAGGATATAGGGCGTCAGCATCGGCAAGGTGATGCGGAAGAACACGAAACTCCGCGGCACGCCGTCAAGTGCTGCCGCCTCGAAGGGCTGCGTCGGCAGGCTGCGCAGGCCGGCAAGCAGCAGGATCATGATGAAAGGCGTGTAGACCCAGATGTCGACAAGCACCACCGTGAAAAGCGCGGTCGACGGCGACGAGGCCCAGCGGAAATCCTGCAGTCCGATCAGGCTGGCGAGATAGCTCAGCACGCCAAAGCCGGGATTGGTCATCAGCTTCCACATCAGCGCGGCAAGCGCCGGCGCCGTCATCAGCGGCATCAACAGCATGATCGAGATGAAGTTGTTCAGCGTCGAGCGCTTCTGCAGCAGCATGGCGATGCCGAGACCGAGAAGCAGTTCGAGCAGGACGGTGATGCCGGCATAGAGCAGCGATATCTCCAGCGTGTTCCAGAACCTCGGGTCGGTGAAAAACGAGATGTAGTTGTCGCCCCAGTTGAACTGCCGCGCCCAGGGCTGGCTCAGCCGGTAGCGCTGCAACGAATAGACGACCGATGTGAAGAACGGGATCAGGATGCCGATGCAGACGAGCAGGGCCGGCAGGCTGAGCACATAGGGCAGCACTTTCTTGCTGATCCTGAAGCCGGAAGGCTTGTTTCTTTGCATTGTCGCCGCAGTCATCGTGGCTCACCCGTCATCTCTGTTGCTTCGCCCTGCCGGCCGCCCAGGGAGCTAGGCGGCCGGTTGGGCGAGTGGCGGCACCGCCGTTGTTTGAGCATCGGATTTTCCCAAAACCGGTTTCCACTTTGGGTCCGATGCTCCAGGCGCCGCTTCGCAGTGGAATGGCGGGGGGGGCCCCCCCCCCCGGGGGGGGGGGCCCCCCCCCCAAACCCCCGCCCCGGGGGGTGTGGGGGGCCGCGACCCCAGGGGGGCCCAATTGGGGGGCATGGAGGGCCCGGC
>NZ_JBVVPX010000025.1:0-27400 GCF_055811375.1 Mesorhizobium sp. WSM4848 | reverse complement strand
CTTTGTCTGGCGGTGGGGGGGGGGGGGGGCCCCCCCCCCCCCGCCCCCCCCCCAACACCCCCCCGCCCCCCCCCCCCCCCCCCCCCCGGGGGCGGGGGGGGGGGGCCCCCCCCCCCCCCCCCCCCGGGCCGCCAGGACTCAGCCGAGCCCGGCTTCCTTGAGCTGGCCGTCGACGCTGGTGGCCAGCATGTCGAGGCCTTCGTCGACCGGCACTTCCTTGGCCACCATCTTCTGCAGCGTCGCCGCCCATTCGGTGGTGAGATCGAAGAACAGCGGCTGCGGGGTGAACTTGATGCTGGCGCCGGGCGCCGAGACGTCGAACATCTCGACATAGCCCGGATAGCTCTTGTTCAGCTTCTCGCGGAACATCTGGTCGTTCCAGACCGACTGACGGACCGGATTGACGAAGTCCATCTTGGTCGCACCGAACAGTGCATGCTCAGGCCCGGATGCCCATTGCATGAAGTACCAGGTGGCGTCCTTGTCCTTGGAGAAGTTGGACATCGACAGCGACCAGATCCAGATGTTGGGCGTCGGAGCCTTGGCGGCAGGATTGGCCTTGAAGGCAGAGAAGGCGAGCTTGCCGGCCATCTTGTTGTCGCCGCCATTCATGAAGTAGCCGAGGATGTCGGCGTCGAAGATCATCGCCGAGGCGCCGGCGCCAAGGTCGGTGCCGACCTGATACCAGGTGTAGGTCGACCAGTCCTTGGGGCCGCTCTCCTGGATCATCTGGACCCACTGCTTGTGGAAGGCCTTGGATTCGGCGGTGTTCATCGCGGCCGACAGTTTGCCGTCGGCCGAGACGTTTAGGTCCTTCTGGTCAAAGTTGGCGTAGGCCGAGAGGAAGCCGGGATGGATCGTCGCCCAGGAGCGCGAGCCGCGCACGCCGATGCCGTAGACGCCGCCACCGACATCCTTGGTGAGCTTGGCCGCCGTAGCGACCATCTCGTCCATATTGCCGGGAACGCTGACCCCGACCTTGTCGAACATACCCTTATTGTAGGTGATGTTGTTCTGTTCGAAGCCCCACGGAATGCACCACTGCTTGGCGTCGTCGGAACCGAGCACGCCGCCGGGCTGGCCGTTCCAGGCGCAGGACTTCCTGACACCGGGCAGGAAGTCGTCCCAGGCATAGTTCACATTGGTCTTGGTCGGATCCTTGATCCACTCGTTGAGGTCGGTGATCCAGCCGGCCGGGCCGTAGGTCCAGGTCATGTAGGCGCCGGTCATGAAAGCATCGTATTCGGGCGAGCTGGCCGACAGCGCAGCGGTGACCTTGTCGAAATAGACGTCTTCCGGAAAGACGTCATAGACGACTTCCATGCCGGTCAACTTCTTGAAGTTTTCAAGGTTGGCGATCATCGCATCGGCGTAAGGATGCTTGTTGAGCAAGAGCTTGATGGTCTTGCCCTTGTGCGCCTGCCAGTCGAAATCCGCCGCCAGCGCACGGGTCTGCCCCAGATTGAGCAGCGTTCCGGCCGTGCCGGCGGCAAGGCCCATCGCGCCAAGGCCCTTGATCAGCCCACGACGATCGACTTGTCCGCGCAGGAACGCGTCGATCAGGTCTTTCTCTTTCTCATGCATGTGTCTTCTCCTCCACAGGGTAGTTTCAATCGAATGGCTGCCGGCTACCCGACCGGCGTCTGCTCCACGAGTTTTCGCGCCGTCCGCTCATCGGTGACCAGGCCCTTGAGATAGCGGCCCTCCAACACCGATTTGATGGCACGAACCTTCACCTTGCCGCCGGCGACGGCGACAATCCTGCGATTGCTGATGTCTTCGCGCGCCAGCGCCAGCGCCCGGTTGGAAAGCGTCGTCTCGACCGCTTTTCCAGCCTCATCGAAGAAATGGCCGAGCAGTTCGCCGACACCGCCGTTGCGGCGGATCTCCTCCATTTCGCCCTTCTCGATCATGCCGGTGGCGACCAGCGACGCCTCGCGCTCGGCGGTGCCGATGCCGGCAATGAGCAGGTCGGCGGCCTTGCCGAGATCGAAAACCTCACTGATGCCCTTCTGCCCGAGCAGCACGGTTCGATCCTCGACCGTGTTGGCGAACATCGGCACCGGCATCACATAGGCTTCCGCGCCGGTCCGTTCGGCCAGGCGGTGAATGACGTCGTGCGGATTGGCCGAGAACTTGCGCGTCAGGCCGCCAAGCAGTGAGACGAAGCGGGTCTTTTCGGCAGATATGCGCGGCAGATACTCGACGCAGGCGGCCAGCGTGCGGCCATGGCCGACGCCGATTAGCGTATCCTCGCCGCGTTCGATCTCACGCTTGAGGAATTGCGCGCCGGCGATGCCAAGCGCCTTGAGCGGCAAGTCTTCGCCATCGAAGTCGGGAACGACCTCGCAATAATCGAGGCCGTAGCGGCTCGACAAATCGTCTTCAAGCGCGACGCATTCCGACACTTCGCCGTCGATATAGACTTTGACCAGCCCTTCCTGATTGGCCTTGGTGATGAGGCGATGCGCCTTGAGGCTGGTCAGGCCAAGCCGCCTGGCGACCTCCGACTGGGTCAGGCCGCCAGCATAATGAAGCCAGGCGGCGCGCGTCGCCATACTGGTTTCATCGTCGCGCAGGAGGCCGTTTCCAAAACCAACCATTTCCGCCCTAAGATATTTTTATCAGGTGATGCAAAATTTTTCACAAGGTGTCGTCGGAGTCAAGCGCCACGTGGTTCAAATCACGCTAAGCGGGCCAAAAACAGAGTTCGGCCCGTTGTAGAGCCATCGACACCTCATTGGCTCGGCCGGGATTTAAAACGTTTGCAATCTGACCGAAACCCATTACAAACGCTTCAAACACTTTGTTCGGGAGGATCAGTGCCGGCCCGCGTCACCACGCTCAAGGAACTTGCCGCGCAGCTCGACCTGTCGATCACCACGGTGTCACGGGCGCTTGCCGGCCATCAGCAGATCGCCTTGAAGACGCGCGAACGCGTCACTGAAGCCGCGCGCCAGGCCGGTTACGTGCCCAACACGGCAGCCCGCACGCTGGTCTCCGGCCGCAGCGGCTTTGTCGGCATGGTGCTGCCGATCCGCGGCCCCAATCTGGTCGATTCCTTCCTTGGCGAATTCGTCACCGGGCTTGGCGAAGGGCTGGTTTCGCATGGCACCGATCTGATCCTCGCCGCCGCGGCGCAAGGCCAGTCGGAACTTTCCGTGCTTCGCCATGTTGTCGAATCCGGACGCGCCGATGGCGTCGTCGTCACCCGCATCGCCGAGGTCGACGAACGGCTCGCCTATCTGCGCCAGCGCAATTTCCCATTCGTCGCCCATGGCCGACTGCTCGACACCGACTTCGCCTACAACTGGCTAGACACCGATGGCGCTCACGCCTTCGGTGAAGCCTTCGACATGCTCTACGATCTCGGGCACCGCCATTTCGGCCTGGTGACGATCGCCGAGCCGATGACGTTTCGCCATCTGCGGCAAGACGGGCTCGCCGCAGCGATCGCGCGCCGAGGCGATCCGTCGGTCAGGCTCGATGTAGCGACGGCGCCGCGCTTCGATCGCGGCGCCCGCATCCAGGCCATCAACCGGCTGCTGCATGCTGACGAGCGGCCGACGGCTATCGTCGCGCTGTTCGACGAGTTGGCGCTCAGCGTCATGGAAGAGGCCGCCCGCGCCGGCCTGGTCATCCCTCGCGACCTTTCCGTCATCGGCTTCGACAACATCGCCGCCTCGGCCTATGCACCGCCCGGCCTCACCACATTCGATGCGTCGATCCGCCAATGCGCGCGCGAGATCGGCGAGATGCTGTTGACCGTCATCGGCGACAAGTTCGCCGCGCCGCTGACACGGCTGATCCGGCCGACATTGGTTTCGCGGGCAAGCCATGGCCCGGCACCCATAGGACCGGCACCCACAGGACAAAACTGACGCTGGGGCGGCGCACAACCAGGGAGGAAGACCACGATGAATGCGTTGAAGACATTGGCCGGCGCCGCACTCGCGCTGTCGATCGCGATCGGCGGCGCGCAGGCCCAGGTGCTGTTCTGGTCGACGCAGGCGCGGCCTGTGGAGGAGACGCAGAAAATGCGCAGCGAAGTGCTCAAGTCGTTTGACGGCCAGGTCGACTATCAAGTCGCCGAGGACGGGCCCTGGCTCACCCGCCTCCAGGCCGAGCTGCAGGCCGGCTCCGGCACCATCGGCGTGCTCGGCGGCCTGCACGGTGACTTCTCCACGGTCGGCGCGAACCTTGTCGATCTGTCCGGCGTCGATATCGGCGGCGTCAAGCTCAACGAGGCCTACAAGAAGCTCGGCATGCTCGGCACAGGTGACCAGAAATATCTGCCTTGGATGCAGGCCGCCTTCCTGATGGCGGCCAACAAGCAGGCGCTGCAATATCTGCCGGCCGGCGTCGATCTCAACACCATCACCTATGACCAGCTGATCGAATGGTCGAAGAACATCGCCGAGAAGACCGGCTCGCCGAAATTCGGCTTCCCGGCCGGACCGAAGGGGCTGAAGCACCGTTTCTTCGAGGGTTTTCTCTATCCGTCCTACACCGGCTCGATGGTGACCAAGTTCCGCTCGGCGGAGGCCGAGACCGCGTGGAACAAGTTCAAGGAATTGTGGCAGTACACCAACCCGAATTCGACAAATTATGCCTTCATGCAGGAGCCACTGCTGACCGGCGAAGTGTGGGTGGCGTTCGACCACGTGGCGCGGCTTGCCGATGCGTTCAACCAGAAGCCGGACGAGTTCGTCGCCTTCCCGGCGCCAGCCGGCCCGGCGGGTCGCGGCTACATGCCGGTGGTCGCCGGCGTCGCCATTCCGAAGACCTCGCCGGACATGGACAAGGCCAAGGCGCTGGTTGCCTATATGCTGAAGCCGGAAACGCAGATCGCGACGCTCAAGGCCACCAACTTCTTCCCCGTGGTCGACGTAAATCTGCCCGACGACATGCCGGCCTCGGTGAAAGTCTTCGGCCCGGTGATCGCCACCATGACCGGTGCGCCGGATGCGCTGCCGGCATTGCTGCCGATGGGGCTCGGCGATCTCGGCGGCAAGTTCAACCAAGTCTATGTCGACAGTTTCGAGCGTATCGTGCTCGGTGGCCAGGATGTGCGTGGCGTGATCGAGGAACAGGCGACGGCGCTCAAGGCCCTCATCGACCAGGCCAAGGCACCGTGCTGGGCACCCGATAAGCCGTCCGAAGGCGCCTGCCCGGTCGACTAGAATCCTCCCGAGGGGCGTCCGGAACCTGTTGCGTTCCGGGCGCCAGCCGCACCAGGCCAAAGGACATGCCATGCACGGCAAGGCCCTGCCCTATCTGCTGCTGATGCCGGCGACGCTGTTCCTTTGCGTCTTTTTCCTCTACCCGTTCGCGCTGGTCGCCTTCGAAGCTTTCACCCGTGACGGCGGCTTCACGCTGGACAATTTTCGAACCATGACCGGCAACTGGAAATTCCCGGTCGCCTTCTGGAACACCATCCTGCTCGCAGCCATCGTCGTGCCGATCCAGCTGGTTATGGCGCTGTTGATGGCTACGGTCGTGTCCAGGCTCGAAACCGGGCGGGGTGCGGCGCTCTACATCTTCGCCATTCCGCTCGGCATCTCCGATCTCGCCGCCGGGCTGATCTGGCTCGCCATTTTCGACCAGTCCGGCTTCCTCAACACGCTGCTGTCGAACCTCGGCCTCGTGGACAGGCCCGTCATGTTCCTCGGCTACCAGAGCAAGCTGACCATCTTCGTCGCAGTGATACTGGCCGAGATCTGGCGCGCGACTGCGATCATGATGGTCATCCTGGTCGCTGGCATGGGGCTCATCCCCCGGGAATATCACGAGGCGGCCGAGGTCTTTGGCGCGAGCCCGTGGAAGCGCTTCGTCAAGATCACGCTGCCCTTGCTGCGCCCCAGCCTGCAGACGGCGATCATCCTGCGCGTTATCCTCGCCTTCGAGGTTTTCGCCGTGGTGGCGGCGCTCGGCGGCACCAATTTGCCGGTCTTGATGGGTGAGACCTACAACTGGCAGTTCTCGTTGCAGGACCGCAACGTTGCCGCCGCCTTCGCCCTGCTCATCCTCGCCATCTCGGTCGGCCTCACGCTGTTCTTCCTGCGCGTGCTGCGCGTGCCGAAGGAAGCGCGCATATGAGCGCCGTCGCAGAGATGCCAATCGCCGCGCCCGCGACCCGCAAGGCCGGCAACTGGCTGCTGGTCGCCACCGTCATCCTGCTTTCGGTCTGGGTGCTGCTGCCGATCTATCTTCTGATCGTCAACGCCTTGTCGTCGCCGGAAGAGGTCACTGCCTTTCCGAAACGCTTCTTCCCTTCCTTCGATTTCGGCAGCCTGTCTTTCTTCATCAATTTCGCCGGCGTCGGCCGTGCGCTGTGGAACTCGGTCCTTGTCGCCACGCTGACGATGATCCTCTCGATCGGGTTCGGCGCGCCCGCCGGCTACGCGCTGTCGCGCTTCGATTTTCCGGGCAAGGGCACGTTCCGCTTCCTGGTGCTGATGACCCGCGCCTTTCCGCTGCCGCTGCTGGCGCTGCCGCTTGCGGTGATGTTCATCCGCACCGGTCTCGACGACACCGCCATCGGGCTGGCGCTGGTCCACACCACGCTGGCGCTGCCCTTCGCGGTGCTGATAACCTTTTCGCTGTTCTCAGGCATTCCGATAGAGCTCGAGGAAGCGGCGTGGACGCTCGGCTGCACCCGTCTGCAGGCGTTTCGCAAGGTCATCCTGCCGCTGGCACTGCCCGGCATCGCGGCCTCGGCGGTCTTTGCCTTCACCATCTCCTGGAACGAGGTGTTTGCCGCCGCCGTGCTGACCATAGAGAACCGGACGCTGACCGCCTTCCTGCTGCAGAGCCTCGGCGAGTCGCCGCTCTATCTCAAATTCGCCGGTGGGGCGGCACTGGTCATCCCCGCGCTGATCTTCATCTTCGCCGTCCGCAAATACCTGTTCGCCATGTGGGGGATCGCCAACCGATGACGCGCGATAGGGAGAAAGCCGATGGCTGAGATCGCCATAAAACAGGTGGCCAAACGCTTTGGCGGCTTCACCGCGCTGCATTCGATAGACCTCACCATCACCGACCAGGAGTTCATGGTGCTGCTCGGCGCCTCGGGCTGCGGCAAGACGACATTGCTCAGGATCGTCGCCGGATTGGAAACGCCGAGCCAGGGCGAGGTCTGGATCGGCGGCCGTCGCGTCGATCATCTGCCGCCGCGCGACCGCGGCATCGCCATGGTGTTCCAGAATTATGCGGTCTTTCCGCATCTGACAGTGTTCGAAAACATCGCTTTCGGCCTGCGCATGAAGAAATTGCCGCAGCAAGAGGTCGAACGCCGCGTCACCCGCACCGCCGAACTCATGCATATCGAGCAATTGCTGAAACGCTATTCGGGCCAGCTTTCCGGCGGTCAACGCCAGCGCGTAGCGGTGGCCCGCGCGCTCGCCATGGAGCCCGATGTCATCCTGATGGACGAGCCGCTGTCCAATCTCGACGCGCTGCTCAGGCTCGAAATGCGCGCCGAACTCAAGGGGGTGCTCGCTGCATCCAAGACCACCACCATCTATGTCACGCACGATCAAGTCGAGGCGATGAGCCTCGCAGACCGCATCGCCGTCATGCATCAGGGCCACATCGTCCAGGCCGCCTCGCCGGTCGAGGTCTATCGCAATCCGGCCGCACGCTTCGTCGGTTCCTTCATCGGCAATCCGCCGATGAATTTCATCCCCGCGACGAAGACTGCGAACGGAAGCTGGACCGTCGCCGGCCTGACGCTGCCCGGCCCCAAATCGGACAAGCACAAAATTGAATTCGCCATTCGCCCCGAAGATGTCGGCGCAGGTGACAATGGGCTGCATGCCACCGTGCGCGTCGTCGAGCCGCTCGGTCCGCACACGCTGGTCACCTGCGATGTCGAGGGTGGGCTGTTTCGCGCCATCCTCGAATCGAATGCCGCGATCGCCGTCGGCGACCACCTGCGACTTGCGCCCAAAGCCGATCGCATCCGCTGGTTCGATCCTGAAACCACCAACGCCCTTTGATCCCGCCAACGCCCTTCAATCGCGCCAACGCCCTTCAATCCTGAAAGTACGAACGCTTCAATGATCTCTCTTGCCGTCAACGAAACCATCGCCCGTGCCGTCGAGGTGCTCAGGGAAAACGACCACGGCGACTATACCATCCCGACCAAGGGCCTGTATCCGTTCCAGTGGAACTGGGATTCCTGCCTGACCGCGCTCGGTCTTGCCCACTATGACGAGGCGCGCGCCTGGACCGAGATCGAGACGCTGTTCGCCCATCAATGGCCGGACGGCATGGTGCCGCATATCGTCTTCCATGTCCTGAACGACAGCTATTTCCCCGGGCCGGAGGTCTGGAGAACCAACCGCCCAACTGCCACCTCCGGCATCACCCAGCCGGCGGTGGCGGGCTTTGCCGTTCGCCGGCTGTTCGACCGGGCCAAGGACAAGAAACTGGCCGCCGAGCGCGCCCGCGCGCTGCTGCCGAAGATCGACGCCTGGCATCGCTGGTTCTACGAAAACCGCGATCCAAGAGACGAAGGACTGGTCGCCATTATCCATCCATGGGAGTCCGGCCGCGACAATTCCATCGACTGGGACGACGCCTTCGAGCGTGTGCCGACCGAAGGCGTCGAGCCCTACACGCGCCGCGACACCTTGCATGCCGACCCGGCGCACCGGCCGACCAAAGCGCAATATGACCGCTACCTCTGGCTGCTGCAGCATTTTCGCGCACTTGGCTGGGACAATGCAAAGCTGCACGATGCCTCGCCCTTCCGGATCGTCGATCCCGGCTTCAACGCCATCCTGATCCGCTCAGCGGCCGACCTTGCCGATCTCGCCAAGACGCTTGGCGAAATGGGGATCGCCGACGCTAACCGCAGCCGCGCCCAAAAAGGGCTGTCGGCGATGGAGCGGCTGTGGAGCGATACCTACGGCCAATATCTCTGCCTCGACCGCGTCACCGGAACGCTCGTCAACAGCGCCTCCGTCGGAGGCATGCTGCCGGTCTTCTCGGCCATCCCGAAACCCCGTATCGCTGCAATCGCCGCCACCATCGAGCGTATCGCCGGCAAGGCAGGCTACATCGTCCCGTCGCACGATCTCGACGATCCGCGCTTCGACGCCAAGCGCTATTGGCGCGGGCCGGTCTGGCTGGTGGTCAACTACATGATCGCCGACGGCCTTGCTGCTGCCGGCTATGCTGATGTCGCCCGGCATATCACCCAGTCCAGCCTCGATCTCATCGCCGATAGCGGCTTTGCCGAATATTACGATCCGCTCAGCGGCGAACCGCTCGGCGGCGGCCGTTTCACCTGGACGGCGGCAATGGTGATCGAATTCCTGAAAGGCAGAGACTGACGCCCCTCTTTGCCTCAGGCGACCTCAGTGGCATGGGCCGCTGGCGCCAAACGCCGCGCTTTGCTGGAAGCCTGCCGAATGGCGGTGGACGTCGCTTGCGGATCAGGCGGATTCGGGCACATTAGGAGAATAGGGGCCGAGACGTATCGATCTTCGCTTCACGAGAGCTACAATAATTCTTCACAAACGACTATCTATCCTGGCGACAGGCGTTTGGTTCGAGTCACGAGGGGCGCGGCTTGGAATTCGATTTGAAGACCATTGAGGCGCTTGCTCCCGATCAAGCGTCGCTGAGCGCCGCCTCCAAGCTGACCAAACGATCGAACTGGCCGCGGCTCGAAAAGAATGAGCAGCAGGCGCTCATCTGGGGTGAATGCCAGGGCTCCGGCTCCAATCCGTATCGCGTGGTGGTCGACACGGGCGATCACGGCTACAAATGCACCTGCCCGTCGCGAAAATTCCCATGCAAGCACACTCTGGCGCTGATGTGGATTGCCGCCACCGCGCCAGCCAGTTTTGCCGCGGCCGAATCCTCGCCGGAATGGGTGAATGACTGGCTTGGCAGGCGCAGGAAGACGACGCCACCGCCAGCGCAACCGATAGAAGGTGCGGCGGCCAAGAGTATTGATGAAGCCGCACGAACGGACGAGAGCGCCGCCGTCGAAGACGTTGCGGCAGTGGAGCGTCGAGAGGCAGCGCAGCGCAAGCGGGCGGAAGACACACGACAAGCAGTGTCGGCGGCGCTCGATGAACTCGATCAATGGATCGCCGATCAGTTGCGGCTTGGTCTTTCCGGGTTTGTCGACAGCAGCAGCGACCGTTGCCGCCGGATTGCCGCCCGGCTGGTCGACATGAAGGCGACCGCGCTTGCCGGCCGCATCGACGAGATCCCTTCGCGGCTGATGGCGCTGCGCAGCGAAAGAAAGACCGGATGCGGCGATCCGTGAGCTTGGCAAGCTTGTGCTGCTAGCCAAGGCATGGCGGGCGGCGCCCGACGATCCCGAATTGAAGCGGCTTGTATCGACATCGGAAACCCGCGAACAGGTTCTGGCCAGTCCGGATGCAAGACAGGTCGAAAGCTTCTGGGAAGTTCTGGGCGAGAAGATCGAGAGCCGCCGCGACGGTCTCGTCAGCCATTCGACCTGGCTGCTTGATCTGAAGAGCACTACCCCGCAATTTGCCGTGCTGCTCGATTATTTTCCGGCTTCTGCCGGACGCCGGTCCAACGCTTTTGCTCCGGGTGATCGTTTCGATGCCCGGCTGGTCTTCTATCCAGCCCGCAAGCCGCTGCGCGCATTGGTGGCGGAACGCGTGGGTGAAGTGATGTCCGGCGCATGGCCTGATTTCAGCTTGGGCGCTACAAAGGACCCACTCGCCGGGCATGCTTCCTATCAGGATGCTGCGCCTTGGATTACCGATTGTCCTCTCATGCTGCCGCCTGGTGCGATCCTGTTAGACGACCGCGGCACAGGCTGGTGGCGGGCCGCGGATGATCCGCAAGGTATCGCCTTGCCGATCGCCGGCGCTGTCAATCAAACATTGCTCGGCCTCGACCTTGCGGCCACGGCAGCGCTCTGGGATGGCGCCAGGCTTGACCTCCTGGCGGCGCAAAGCGGGTTCGGGAGGCTTGACCTGTCGTGAATGAGAGCGAGCAAACTGGCCTGGCGACAATGCGCGATTGCTGGATCACCGGCGGAGCCACCTTCGATCTGGCTCCGACCGCCTGGAAGACAATCGCCGGCGGTACAAGTCCCGACGAGCAGGAGCGCCGGCTCCTGGCAATCGCAGCACAGGCGCTCGACGTGGCCCTGCGGCCGGCGGCGCCGAAGACGCTCAAGCGCCGGCCGCCGCTGCCCAGACTGGCGCTCCCTATGCTGCCGGAGCGGTTGCGGCCGCTGTTGAGAGCCGCTCTGAAACACGCCGCCGACGCGAGACGCAAGACGCGTCTGGTGACGCTTGTCGCCAGCCGCGGCTTTGTCCTCCATCCGATGGACTGGATGCCCCTCGCGTCGTCGGATCAGAACAGTCCGGACGTCTACGCTCCCTGGATCGACTGGCAAGCAAGCCTGGATGGGGAGAGACATGCCCCGCAAGAGAAACTGACGGCGGAAAATTGGGATGAGTTCTATCCCGCCGCGCGACGCATCGCGCTGGCAGACATGCGCCGCGGTGAACCGGCTTCGGCTCGAATACTGGTCGAGGCCAAGGCATCGGGCGAGCCCGCCGAGGTCAGGCTTGCGCTCATTGAGCTCATGCGCTTCGGCCTGAATCCTGAGGACGCGCCGTTCCTTAAAAGCCTCTCCGCCGACAGGTCCGGCAAGGTGCGTGAACTGGCTGGCCGGCTGCTGGCAAGGCTGGGGGAGCACGGCCGTTCAAACGATGGCGGACCGGATGATCCCGCAGTTGAGCTCGCCGCTTTCATCAGCGAAGGCAAATCCGGCTTCATCCGCCGCCGCAGCATCTACACGCCGGCGAAGTTGAAATCGCCGGCGCAGGAAAAGCGTCGCGCCGAATTGTTCGAGACCTGCAATCTGGTCGACCTGGCCGCGCGGTTCAGTGCTACCGAACCTGAGTTCATAGGAGCCTGGCAATTCGGCGCCGACAACAACGCTGACATCCTGATCGCACGAATGGTCGCCGCTTCGGGGAGCGACGCCGCGGTGACGCATATGGCGGACGCACTTGTCGCCGATGGCGGCAAGCCAGCGCTGTTCGTACTGCACCTCACGCCGCGCCTGGACAGTCGCAGAAAACGAGCCCTCGTCCGGCTGATCCTCAAGCAAGCGAATTACCTCAATGCGATCAATCTGGCGGAAGGCATTGATGCTGACTGGCTGGAATGGGACGATCTTTCGAATGGGTCGGCTCTTGCGGCGCTGCGTTCCGCCGTTGCGGGAAACGACGACGCCATGCGGCGCGGCGCCGACGATGTACTGGAAACGTTCGGCTTCCTTGCCACAGCGACCACGGCGGCAAAACTGATCGACGAGGTCGTCGCAGCCGGCATGCCGCCCGCAGCCCCATCACTCAGTGTCCTGCGTCTCAACGCGGCGCTGGCCGAACATCAGTTTAGAACCGACACATGATCAATCCGGAGAATAGATATGAACGCTGCCATCCGTCTCCCGGTCGAGCAGGCCTATGCGTCTGAACTGCAGGCGCTGGCGCGCGGTGACGACAGGCAAAAGCCTGCCGGCTGGAGCCTGTCGCCACAGGCTGTGCTGACCTATCTGCTGGGCGGGAAGGCCGGTGACGGCACGCCGGTAACGCCAAAATATGTCGGTCGCCGCCGATTGATGGAGACCGCGGTGGCAACGCTCGCCACCGACCGCGCATTGTTGCTGCTCGGCGTTCCCGGAACGGCCAAATCCTGGGTGTCGGAACATCTGGCCGCCGCCATCATGGGCGACTCGACGCTGATCGTGCAGTGCACGGCCGGCACCGACGAGAACCAGATCCGCTATGGCTGGAACCATGCACAACTTCTGGCAAAGGGCCCGAGCCAGGAAGCATTGGTGCCGACGCCGCTCTACCGCGCCATGCAGACCGGCAAGCTCTGCCGACTCGAGGAACTGACGCGCATGGGCTCGGATGTGCAGGACACGCTGATCACCGTACTTTCCGAAAAGATGATGCCGATCCCGGAATTGAACACATCGATCTATGCCCAGCGCGGCTTCAACATCATTGCCACGGCAAACAATCGGGACAAAGGTGTGAATGAACTCTCCTCGGCACTCAAGCGTCGATTCAATGTCGTGGTGCTGCCATCGATGAGATGGCCGGCGGGCTCGACCTGCCGGTGCCGAAAAATGTCGGCGAGGAGATAGCCAGGGTATTGACCATCTTCCGTGAATTGCGGTCCGGTGCGACCGCCGACGGCAAGGTGACGCTGAAGACGCCCTCGGGCTCGCTGTCGACCGCCGAGGCGATCGCGACGATGGTTGGCGGGCTGAGCCAGGCGGCGTGGTTCGACAGCGGCAGGCTCGGCGCCGAAGGTCTCGCCGCCAGCCTTGTCGGCGCGATCGTGAAAGACCCGGTACAGGACAAGGCAGTGCTTGAGGAATATCTGGAAACAGTGCTCAAGAAGCGGCCCGACTATGCCGGCTACTATGCGGCCTTAAACGCAGCGATCTGACGCGTCATGGGGCACAGCGACGTCGCCTATTTCGGTATACGCCATCACGGGCCGGGCTCCGCCGACAGCCTTGTGCAGGCGTTGCAGGATTTGCAGCCGGTCGCCGTGCTGATCGAGGGGCCGATCGATGCCTCCGCGCTGCTGCCGTTGCTGGCCCGCCCGGAAATGCAGCCGCCGGTAGCACTGCTTTGCTATCCGGAGGAGGATCCGGCTTCGACAAGTTTTTGGCCGTTCGCCGAGTTCTCGCCGGAATATCAGGCGGTCCTTTGGGCCGTGGACAACAAGGCGGCGTTGCGCTTCATCGACCTGCCGTCGTCGGCGCGCTTCTCGGAAGCGGTGGTCGACGGCGCGGAAAAAGTCGATGCTGATGATGCAAAGGAAGCAAGCGAGCGTGATGATGTGGCTCCGCATCGGCGTGATCCGATAGGCACGCTGGCCCGCGCCGCCGGCTATGAGGATGGCGAAAGCTGGTGGTCGGACATCATCGAGCAGAATCCGGAACCAGGCCCGATATTCGCCGCCATCTCCGACGCGATGATGACGCTGAGGGATGGTGAAGGCTCGATCGCGCAGTTCGAGGCCCAGCGCGAAGCGCATATGCGGCTCGAAATCGCTGCGGCGCGCAAGGAATTCGACGGACCTATCGCCGTCGTCTGCGGGGCGTGGCATGTGCCGGCACTGCAGGCGACGCACACGCAGAAAAACGATCAAGCGCTGCTTAAGGGGATTGCAAGGCGCAAGAGCACGATGACATGGGCGCCGTGGACGGGACCGCGTCTGGCGCTCGGCTACGGTTATGGCGCGGGGGTCGTCGCACCCGGCTGGTGCAAGCACCTCTGGCGCACGCGTGGCCGGCGCGATGCAGCAACCCTGTGGCTTGCAATGATCGCAGCGGTGCTGCGGGTGAAGGGTCACCTGGTCTCGACCGCTTCGCTCATCGAGGCGGAGCGGCTCGCCCGGATGCTCGCTGTAATTCGCGAGCGGCCGAAGCCCGGGTTTGAGGAGTTCCGCGACGCCGCGATTGCGGCTCTGTTCAATGGCGAAGCGTTGCTGTGGGCTCTGGTCGAGGCCGAGCTGCTTCTAGGTGCGGACGTCGGCGAAATTCCACCCGACACGCCGTTGGCGCCGTTGATCGAGGATCTGCAGCGCAACCAGAAGGCGGCGCGGCTGAAACCTGAAGCGCTGGAGCGGGAACTGTCCGTCGATTTGCGAAGCGACAGCGGGCTGTTTCGTTCGACATTGCTGCATCGGCTGAACGTGCTTGGTGTGCATTGGGGCAAGTTGACGGACGCCGGTCGCAGCCGCGGCACCTTCCGCGAGCGGTGGACACTGGCCTGGGAGCCGGAATATGCCGTCCGCCTGGTGGAGAACCTGATCTACGGGCCGACCATCGAAAAGGCTGCCAACGGCCGCCTGATCCAGATGATCGAAGCCGCAGCAACCCTCGATACTCTTGCGGCACTGTTCCAGGGCGCCATCACGGCAGGCCTGTCGGAAGCATCGACGGCCGGTCTCGCGGCGCTGGAGGCGCGCGCGGCGCGCAGCAGCGAATGCCTGGAGATTCTGGCCTCGGTGCCGCCGCTCGCCGACATCATCCGCTACGGCGAGGCGCGCAAAACGGAGACGAACCGGCTTTCCGGCCTCATGGAGCGGCTGATCGTCGAAGGTGCGATCGCGCTTCCCTATGCTGCACGCGATCTGGATGAGCAGGCCGCCGCGACGCTGGCTAGCGCGATGCGCAAGGCCGATGAGGCGATCAGACTGGTCGAGCCCGGGGAAGATGTGCTGAACGGATGGCGCAACGGGCTGGCTGCCGTGCTGGAGGGGTCGCGGGCGACGGCGCTGCTGGCCGGATGCGCCGCGCACCTGCTCTACGAGGCCGGCCGCCTGTCCGCCGAAGCCGCAGCCGGGCTGCTCGGGCGACGCCTGTCGCCGGGCACGCCAGTCGCCGAGGCGGCGGGGTTCTTCGAGGGCTACTTCAGCACAGCCGGTCAACGGCTGATCTATGACGAAGGTCTGCGCGGCGCGGTCGATTCCTGGCTCAAATCTCTCGACGAAGATGCTTTCATCGCGCACCTGCCGTTGCTGCGCCGCGTCTTTTCCAATCTGGACAGCATGGAGCGGCGGCGGCTGATCGAAGCGGTTCTCGGCCGCGCCGCGCGCTTGCCGGCTGGCCTGACGCCGACGCCGGATGGCGGAGAGGCATGGCGCCGACACCTGGAACGGCTTGGACCATTGCTCATGGGAGGAAACGGCAATGGATGACGAGGGCGAAATGAACGGGCCCGGCCCACTCACTGCAGATGCCGGTGGGGAGCGCCGCTGGCGCCTGGCGATCGGCGCCGATGACGAGGCGTCGGCGGCACTTTCCAGCGACGACAAACGACTTTCGGCGGCACTCGATGCTCTCTACGGCGATGGTGCCAGCGCGGCGGCCAGTGACCCGCGCAAGCGGCGTGGCGGGCTTGGCCGCTCGGCACCGCGCGTTGCGCAATGGATGGGGGACATTCGCTCCTTCTTTCCCGCGCAGGTCGTTCAGATTGTCCAGAAGGACGCTTTCGAACGGCTGGACCTGAAGCAGATGCTGATGGAGCCGGAGTTCCTCAAGGCGATCGAGGCGGACGTCAACCTGGTCGCGGACCTGATTTCGCTCCGCTCGGTCATGCCGGCCAAGTCCAAGGACATCGCCCGCACGATCATCGCCGACATCGTCGCCAAGCTGATGCAGAAGCTGGAGCAGAAGACCGCCGAGGCGATACGCGGCGCTCTCGACCGATCGAAGCGCACCAACCGTCCGCGTGCGCGCGATATCGACTGGCAGCGCACCATCTCGGCGAACCTTCGCCACTACCAACCCGAGCACAAAACTATCGTGCCGGAGAAGCTGGTTGGTTTCATGCGCAAGCAGCGCCGGCTGGTCGATCTTGACGAAGTCGTTCTCTGCGTCGATCAGTCCGGCTCGATGGCAAGCTCGGTCGTCTACGCCTCGATCTTCGCGGCGGTGATGGCCTCGCTGCCGGTCGTGCGCACAAAGCTCGTCTGTTTCGATACGGCCATCGTCGACCTTACCGAAGAACTCAGCGATCCCGTCGAAGTGCTGTTCGGCGTGCAGCTTGGCGGCGGCACCGATATCAACCAGGCCGTCGCCTATTGCGCCGACCGTATCGAGCGGCCAACCAAGTCGCATCTGGTGCTGATCACCGACCTCTACGAAGGCGGCAATGGACAGGAGTTGCTGCGGCGGCTGGCGGCGCTGGTTCGATCCGGCGTCAATGTCGTCGTGCTTCTGGCACTGACCGACCAAGGCCGGCCCGGCTACGATCCGGCAATGGCAGGTTCGGTTGCCGCGCTTGGCATTCCGGTCTTCGCCTGCACGCCGGATCTGTTTCCGGACATGATGGCGGCGGCATTGCGCCGGGAGGATATCGGCGCTTGGGCGGCGGGAGCCGATATCAAGTTGGTTCGCGCCGAGGCCGAAGCGCCTAGGGCGAACGAGTGAGCCCCATGTCACAGAAGGTTGCCGAGTTCCTGTCGCGGCTGGAAAAACGCTTTCGATCCGAACAATATCCTCAATGCCGGGCGGGATCTCGGGCCTGCATGAAATCGCCGGTAGCGCCGGCCGGGTGCTGAGCCTATTTGGCCATGCGCTTCAACCGCGCATGCGCCACCGCAATACGGGCGGCAAGCGCGGCGTTGTTGCGAACCAGCGCGATGTTGGCCTTCAGGCTGCGGCCCTGCGAAAGCTCGTTGATGCGGGCGAGCAGGAACGGCGTCAGCTCCTTGCGTCCGATGCCGCGTTTTTCGGCTTCCGCCACCGCTGCCGTGATCGTGCCGTCGATGAAGGCCGGATCGAGCGCATCCAGTTCGGGGATCGGATTGGCGACGAGGATGCCGGTGCCCGAGCCGATCTGCTGGTGCAGCAGCATGGCCTGCGCAATGTCATCGGGTGTATCGAGGCGGTGATCGGCTTTCAGTCCGCTGGAGCGCGTATAAAAAGCCGGAAAATCATCGCTCTGAAAGGCAATCACCGGTACGCGCTGGGTCTCCAGATATTCCAGCGTTTTTGCAATATCGAGGATCGATTTTACGCCGGCGCAGACGACGGTCGTGCTGGTCTGGCCGAGTTCGGTCAGGTCGGCCGAGATATCGAAAGTGGCTTCGGCGCCGCGATGCACGCCGCCGACGCCGCCGGTCGCGAAAATACCGATGCCGGCCAATGCAGCGATCCGCATCGTCGCCGAGACCGTCGTCCCGGCCGAGCCGCCGCTCACCATGATGGCGGCGAGGTCGCGCCCGGAGGCCTTGACCACACCCTTTGCCGCTGCCAGCTGCTCCAGTTCCCGGTCATCGAGCCCGACCTTGATCTTGCCGGCGACCATCGCGATGGTGGCGGGCACCGCACCGTTCTCGCGCACCACGGTTTCGACGCCGCGCGCAGTCTCCAGATTGGCCGGATAGGGCATGCCGTGGGTGATGATCGTCGATTCCAGCGCCACCACCGCGCGGCCTTCTCGAAGTGCTGCCGCGACTTCGTCGTTCAGGTGGAGAAGGGAAGGTTTCATCGTCGTCTCGCTTTCAGAGTTCGGCTCGCGTTCAGGCGGGAATGCGGTACATGCCGGCGGTGAGGAAGCGCGGCGACAGGTCGGGATGGACGCTGGATTCGCTCTCGGTGGTCAGCGTGGCGAGCAGCGCGCCGGTGCGCGCTGCGTCGAGCACGGGATCGCCCGAAAGCACCTTGTACATGGTGCCGGCAATCATCGCGTCGCCGGCTCCGGTGATGTCGGCGGCGCGGGCCGGGACGGAACGCATCGTTGCCACGCCGCCTTCGGTCGCGACGGCAAATCCGTGCGCGCCCATGGTCACGATTACCTCGCTGGCGCCGGCCGCGCGCAGCGCCGCCGCAGCCTCTTTCGGCTTCAGCCGCTTGTCGACCTCGGTGATGCCAAGCATCGTATTGGCCTCGTCATGGTTGGTGAACAAAAGGTCGATGCCGGACAGGTCCTTCGGCAGGCGCGCCGATTTCGGCGACGAGACCGTGTCGACGGCGAGCTTGAAGCGCGTGCCCTGCTTGCGTGACATCAGCGCAGCGATCGTCGCGGCCGGCAGGTTGCAGTCGATGAACACCCATGTCGCCGAAGCCAGATGCGGCCAGCAACGGTCGAGACAGGATGGCGAAAACAGATCGAAGATCTCCATGTCGGCGATGCCGAGCACGAGATCGTTGTTGAGATCGAGGATGGCGGCATATTCCGCCGTCGGCCGCTCCGTGGTGGTAATGACCTGGCTGACGTCGGCGCCAAGATCGCGCAAATGCCGCACCAGCGAGCGGCCGGTTTCATCGTCGCCGACAATCGAAACGAAGCTTACGTCGACGCCGAGGCGGACAAGGTTTTCCGCGACATTGCGGGCGACGCCTCCGAAGCTGCGATAGCCGCCGACCGGGTTCGACGTCCCGAAGATCAGATCCTTCCTGGCGTGGTACTTGCGGTCCAGAACCGCGCCGCCGATGCAGATCATGCGCCTGGAGGCCGGCAACACATAGCCACGGCCGAGAATGTAGCCCTTGTTGACGAGCTGCACGATGTGGGCCGCGACGGTCGAGCGGGCAATGCCGAGCGCGGCCGCTATATCCTGCTGGCCGGCGAACGGGTTCGCCGCGATGAGATCCAGCACTGCCTGTTCCTGTGCTCCAAGGTCGTCCATCTCCGCACCCGGCCCGCGCAATTCATGGCTGAACTTTGATCAACAACAGATGATATTGTCAACATTTGTTTGGAGAAGGGTCCGCGAATGCCAGCCGCTGGTACTGGTCAACGCCTGGCGCCGCATCACATTACTTGTTGCCGATGGCAAGAAGTTTGAAAGCAAGCGGATGAACGAACAGGAGTTGATGTCGGAGCTGGAGCGGTTGGTTTCCGAGGATCGGAACCCGAGGACGATGGATATCGACTTGCTGCCGACCATCGAGATCCTGCGCATGATCAATGACGAGGACAGCGGCGTTCCGGCCGCCGTCGACAAGGTCATTCCGGAAATTGCTGCCGCGGTAGACCGGATCGTTAGTGCGTTTCAAAAAGGCGCGCGGCTTGTCTATATGGGCGCCGGCACAAGCGGCCGGTTGGGAGTTCTCGACGCCTCGGAATGTCCGCCGACATTCGGCGTGCCAGAGGACATGGTGCTCGGCCTGATCGCCGGCGGCCCCAAAGCGCTGGTCCGGGCTGTGGAAGGCGCCGAGGATGATCCGCAACAAGGCATCAAGGCCCTGCAGGACATCAAGTTGACCGCCGACGATGTGGTGGTCGGCATCGCGGTCAGCGGCCGCACACCCTACGTCATCGGCGGCTTGACCTATGCAAGGCAGGTGGGAGCAACGACGGTGGCGCTTTCCTGCAATCCCAGGTCGGTCATTGCCGGCATTGCCGACATTGCCATCTCTCCGCTTGTCGGCCCCGAGGTTCTCGCCGGCTCGACCCGGTTGAAGTCGGGAACCGCGCAAAAGCTGGTTCTCAACATGCTGACGACAGCCAGCATGATCCGGATCGGCAAGAGCTATCAGAACCTGATGGTCGACCTCAATCCCAGCAACAAGAAGCTCGTCGCCAGGGCGGTCGGGATCGTGATGCAGACCACCGGCTGCACAGCGCAGCAGGCACGACGGGCGCTCGACCAGACCGGCAAGGACGTCAAGCTGGCGATACTGGTGACGATCACCGGGATGGGCATCGAAGAGGCGCGCATGGCGCTCGACAATGCGGGCGGGTTTTTGCGAAAGGCGATCGGCGAAACGACGCCGTGAAGCTGTCTGGATACCGGTATACCAGTATACAGGACGGATCGACTTCGACAAAGGCAGGGGCATGACCTTGCTCACCAACCGGATCCATCCGACACGTCAACAGCGGGATTATCGAGATTCGCCAACCGGTCGGCGATCGCGTCAACGGAGCCTGACACGTGATGATTGCGAAAAGTGGCGAACCAATCTGGGCAGTCGGGCTGATGACCGGCACCGTGCTGGACGGCAATATCGATGTTGCGCTGATCAAGACCGACGGCGAGCGGATCGCGGATTTCGGCACCTACACGCTGGCGCCCTACCCCAGGTCGATCCGCAGCCTGCTGGAGGAGACGCTGCGCCAGGCCAGGACCTGGAGTTTCACCGGGCCGGAGCCGGCAATCTTTCGCGAAGCCGAAGAAGCGCTGACGCGCGCCCAGTCAGCAGCGGTCAAGGACCTGGTCGAAAGCTACGGGCTGACGATGGCCGATATCGGCGTCGTCGGCTTCCATGGCCAGACCGTGCTGCATCGGGCCCCGCATTCCGGCCGGCTCGGCCAGACTCGCCAGCTCGGCGATGGGGCTTTGATGCATGCCATACTGGGGACCAAGGTCGCCTATGATTTCCGTTCGGCCGACATGCGCGCCGGCGGGCAAGGGGCGCCGCTGTCGGCCGCCTATCACGCCGCGCTGCTGCGCGATGCCGATATCAGCGGCGACACGGCGGTGCTCAATCTCGGCGGCGTCGCCAACATCACCTGGTGGGACGGCAAGGACAATGTCGTCGCTTTCGACACCGGACCGGCCAACGCGCCGCTGAACGATTTCATCACGGCGAAAGGGCTTGGCGACATGGATCGCGACGGCGCGCTGGCGCGGACCGGCACCGTCGACGAAGCCCGGCTGGCCAAGCTCCTGCAGCATCCCTACCTGGCCAAGCCCTATCCAAAGTCACTGGACCGGTTCGATTTCGGCGCGGCCATGGCGGATGGGATGAACGCTGAGGATGGCGCCGCACTGCTGACGGCCTTCACCGCCGCAGCCGTCGGCAAGGCGCTCGACCTCCTGCCGCACCGGCCGAAGCGGCTGGTGGTCAGCGGCGGCGGCCGCCACAACCCGACGATCATGGCCATGCTTGCCAGCCGCGCCGGCGTCGAAGCGGTGCCGGCGGAGGCACTCGGCTGGAAGGGTGACGCGGTCGAGGCGGAGTGCTTTGCCTTCCTTGCGGTCCGCGTGCTCAGAGGCCTGCCGATCAGCTTCCCGACCACCACCGGTGTGCCGCAGCCGATGCATGGCGGGCGCCTTGCCGGCTGATCAAGCCAGCAATTTCTTCTGCAAGAAGACGCGGCTGCGACTGACGGGAAAATCGGGAAGCACGCCGAACAGCCGATACCCCTGACGCTCATAGGCCTTGACCGCCTGGGGATTGAACGTGTCGATCAAGGCGCCATGACAGCCGCGTGCGACGGCTTCCTGTTCGGCTGCGTCCAGCATCCTGCCGGCCATGTGCTGGCCGCGCAGTCGCTCATCAACCCAGAGCCATTGCACATAGAGCCAGCCCCAGGCGGTATATCCCGAGATGCCGCCGACAACCGCACGGCGCTCATCGCGCACGAACACGGCGAGCACCTTCCTGTTGGCCGGACCGACTTCGCTGTCGTTGAACGCGCTGAGCCGCTCCCCGAGAAAAGCGAGTTCTTTCGGCGAAGGGTCGGCGGTGGTTTCAAGCGTCATGTTCATCGCTTGTCCAGACAGGCTCACAGCCGGATACCCGTATACAGCGCCGCGTCCTTCCGGATGCTATCGCACTTTCATTTGCATTTGTCGAAGGACAGGAGGGGAGCGCAAGCGCTGCCGCCGCGTGGCTGCGCGACTACACCGGCCGCGGCGAATGCCACGCCGCCGCCGAAGCGGCAACCAGCATGAGCAGCGCTGCGACCGCTGCCGATGCCGCAAAACCAAAGCTGGAATAAAGCGGTCCGAAGGCGGTGGTGCCGACAAACACCGCGAGATAGGTCACTGCGCTGTTCAAGCCCATGATCGTGCCGCGCCGCGCCGGATCGAGCGCCGAGAGGCGCATCACCAGGACGTTCAGCCCGAAATGATTGGCAAGGCCCCAGACCGCCACCATCGCGATCGTCAGATGGAAACTACTGCCTGCCGCGGCGAGCGCGACATAGACGGCCGCGACCAGCAGATAGGCGAACGGCATGACGCGTCGCGCGCCAAGCCGATCGATCACGCCATCAAGCAGTGCCGCCATGCCGAAGCCGGCGCCATAAGCGAGCGCCGCCAGGCCGTTGGCGCTGACCGGCCGTCCCAAGCCTTGGTGAAGGTGATCGCCAAGATAGCCATAGACGCCGTAGAAGGCGGTCATGAAGGCGCCGCAGGCGACCAGAAGCGGCACGATGCCGGGCACGGCCAAAGCGCCGAGCGGCGTCGGCGCCGGGCCACTTTTCCTGACGTCGCTCAACGACGTCAGCGTAAGGCCGGTCAACGCGAGCGCCGCAAGCACCGCGACCGCCGCGAAGACGGCGCGCCAATGCACCAGGTCGGCAAGCACCGCCGACAATGACACGCCGGCGACCATGCTCAGGGTCCAGCCGGTCAGCACGACGCCGATGGTTCCGCTTTCGCGACCAGGCGGCGCGATCGCAGCGGCGCTGGCGTAGATTGCCGGCATGGCGACGCCGGCGGCGATGCCGGCGAGAAGCTGGGCTGCAACCAGCGCCGTTACCGTCGGCGCGGCGGCGCTGGCGAGAAGCGCGACCGCCAGCAGCAGCAACGCCGCCTGCAGCATGCGGCGGGCGCCGAGCCGATCGATATGGCGAGCCAGGAACAAGGCGCTTGCCGACGTGCCAAGCCCGAACGCAGCGGACGCGATCATGACGGCCGGCACGCTTGTCGCAAACGACGCCGCCACCGCCGGCGCTATCGGACCGAGAACCAGCGAGTTCGAGCCGATCACCGCGATGCATCCGGTGAGGAGATAAGCGAGCGCCGGGATAGGCGGCCTTGCCGTAAATGTTGCGACTTGATCAGTGTTCGACATATGCCGATAATGGCCGAATTGAATTCTGCATCAATCGGGAAATTTAATATGGATGAAGAAACAGATGGCATTCCGCAGAACAGGCCTGCTGCCCGCGATGTCGACGCAACCGACCGAAAGATATTAGGCGTTCTGGTCGACGACGCCACGGTCAGCTATGCCGAGCTCGGTGATCGCGTCGGCCTGTCGCCGCCGGCAGCGCATGAACGGGTGAAGCGCCTTCGGCGCAGCGGCGCCATTCGCAACACCGCCGCCATCATCGATCCCAAAGCGGTACGCAAGCCGCTGCTCGCTTTCGTGCACATCGACACCAAGGGCTGGGGAAAGACCCCCGAACTGATGGCGATTTCCGAGCACCCCGAAGTCGAGGAGATTCATTCGGTGGCCGGCGACACATGCATGCTGATCAAGGTCCGCACCGAGGACACAAGGGCGCTCGAGGGCCTGCTGTCGCGGCTTTACGAAACGCCTGGCGTGACCTCGACGCGAAGCTATGTGGTTCTGTCGACCTATCTGGAGCGGCCGGTGCAGCCAGAGATCACGACCGAATGGCCGGCGCCCCGGCACATGGCCAAGCCGCTGTATTAGGCGGCCTGCGTCCGATCAACCAAGTTCCAAGGTCGTTATCGCAAAGACCCTGGATTGCGCTAACTGCGGCGCTTTTCCCTTGTACATTCGAGCCGTTTCAAAGCCCGGCTCGAGGCCGGCGGACGTCAGCCGAGCTGCAAATTGTCCGCTGGTCTCGGGAACGTCGAGATGGATATTTCCGGGTCCCGAAGCGTTGGCGAGCGCTCCGAACAGGCGACTTGCCGCGTCCAGGCTGTTGGCAAAAAGCGGCCCGATCTTGCAACCCTCCCGGCAGCGGCGGGCGACGCCATACCCCTCGATGGCGCCATCCCTGACGATCGCAAGCGCGGTGTGCGGCGGGCGCAGCCAGTGTTTTAGGAAGGATCGCCGCGGAGCGGGAAAGAACCGGCTGTCGTAGTCCAGGACATCGGGCATGAGTTCCGGATCTATGGCGCGAATACCACTGT
The DNA here is from genome assembly GCF_055811375.1 of Mesorhizobium sp. WSM4848. Lineage (NCBI taxonomy): Bacteria > Pseudomonadati > Pseudomonadota > Alphaproteobacteria > Hyphomicrobiales > Phyllobacteriaceae > Mesorhizobium > Mesorhizobium sp. WSM4848. Next base: position 3,061 of record NZ_JBVVPX010000025.1, on the reverse strand, counting down.
CGGCAGTTGCCGGACCATCCGGCGATCCGACGAACCGGATCGTCCGGTAGACCGGCGCAAAACCCATGCTGCGGTAATTGGCCTGCTGTTCGACGACACCGTCGAGGCCGATCGTACGGTCGCCGAGCCGCGCCATGCCGGCATCCCAGACCGCCTTGCCATGGCCCTCACCGCGCCTGTCCGGCCGACAGATGTAGAGACCGATGAAGCCGAAATCCTCGCCATAGGCGACTGCCGAAATACCAGCCACCATCTCGCCATCGACAAAGGCGCCGATGAAGCCCTCTGGATCCGCCGCCTGGAACGCCACGGCATCGCCAACACCGGGATTCCAGCCCTCCGCTGCCGCCCAGTCGACAAGGATTTTTACGTCTTCAAGTGCGAGCGTTCTGATCGTTCGGCGCATTGGCTCATTCGGCGGCTACAGGTCCGGGGGCGAAGGACTTCAATGCGCCAAGATAGGGCTTTGCCAACGGGTTTGCATAGGCGCCACGCTTGGACGTCGACAGGCCAAGCGCGATCAGGGCCTCGGCCTGCTTGATCGCGGCGCCGACGCCGTCGATGACCGGAACGCCGAACTCCCGCTGCAGCGCGGCGGCGAGATCGGCCATGCCGGCACAGCCGAGCACGATGGCCTCGGCGCGATCCTCCTCGAGTGCGCGCGCGATCTCGCCGCGCAGCTTCAGGATCGCATCGGAGGTTGGGTCTTCGAGCGCAAGAACCGGAATGTCTGCAGCGCGCACGCGTGCCCGTCCTGCCATGCCATAGCGCTGCACCAGCGCTTCGACCGGCACGCGCGAGCGCTCGGTCGTGGTGACGACGGTGAAGCGCTGGGCGATGAACGAGGCCGTGCTGAGCGCTGCCTCGCAAATGCCGATGACCGGAATGTTGGCCATGGCGCGCGCCGCATCGAGGCCGGTGTCGTCGAAACAGGCGACGATTGCGGCCTGCGCGCCCGAGCGTTCGCCGGCGGCGATCTCGACCAGCAGGCCAGGCACGGCAAGCGCCTCGTCGTAATAGCCTTCGATCGACACAGGTCCCATCGACGAGGTGACGGCGACGATGTCCGTTCCGGCGCCGGCCACGAGCCGCGCCGCCGCTGCAATGGTTTCGGTCATGCTGGCGGTGGTGTTCGGATTGACGACGAGGATCTGCACTGCGGTTCCCTCAAGCTCGTGGCCGACGGCCGCCGACATAGGCGATTGCGCCGAGCGTCGCCAAAATCACCAGGAAGGAAAATACCGTCGTCACGGTGCCCAGTGCATAGAGCACCGGCGTCGTCACATTCGTCGTCATGCCGTAGATTTCGAGCGGCAGCGTGTTGAAGGTGCCCGAGGTCATCAGCGTGCGGGCGAACTCGTCATAGGACAGGGTGAAGCCGAACAGGCCGACACCGATCAGGCTGGGCGCGATCATCGGCAGGACGACATGCGCAAAGGTCTGCCAAGAGGTCGCTCCGAGATCACGCGCGGCCTCCTCATAGGCCGGCGAGAACCGGTTGAAGACGGCGAACATGATCAGCACGCCGAAAGGCAAGGTCCAGGTCAGATGGGCACCGAAGGCAGACGTGTACCAGGCGGGGCGGAAACCGATCTGCTGGAAGACGACGCCGATGCCGAGCGAGATGATGATCGACGGGACGACCAGGCTGGCGACGGCCAGATAGAACAATGCGGTGGCGCCGCGAAATTTTTGCCGGAAGGCCAGACCGGCAAGCAGCGACACGACAACGGTGACGATCATCACCATCAGGCCGAGGATGAAGGAGCGTTTGAAGCTGCCGCCGAAATCGCCGACCGCCTGGCGCTCGAACAGATTGGCGAACCAGTGCAGCGAGACGCCGTTCAGCGGGAATGTGAGCCCGCCATTCTCGCCCTGGAAGGAGAGGATCAGGATCGCCGAGAGCGGACCGTAGAGAAACAGCACGAAAAGGGCGAAGAAGGCGGCCAGCAGGTAGAATTCGAAGGTGCGCTTTTCCCGGCCCATCGCCTCACAACTCCTTGCGGATGTCGACGATGCGCAGGATGCCGGCGACCATCAGCAGCACCAGCACCAGCAGCACGACAGCGTTGGCGGCCGCCGCCGGATATTGTAGCAGCGACATCTGGTTCTTCATCATCAGCGCGACGGAGGCGCTCTGTCCGCCGGACATCACCTGCACCGTCGAAAAATCGGCCATCACCAGCGTGACGACGAAGATAGTGCCGATCGCCATGCCCGGCTTGGCGAGCGGGATGACGACGTTCCACAGCACCTGCCAGCCGGAGGCGCCGGCATCACGCGCCGCCTCGATCAGCGACTTGTCGATGCGCATCAGCGTGTTGAAGATCGGCGTCACCATGAACAGCGTGTAGAGATGCACCATGGCCAGCACCACGGCGAATTCGGAATAAAGCAGCCACTCGATCGGCTTCGGGATCAGCCCGATCTCAACCAGCGTCGAGTTGACCAGCCCATTGCGGCCAAGCACCGGAATCCACGAAATCATGCGGATGATGTTGGAGGTCAGGAACGGCACGGTGCAGACCAGGAACAGCACCATCTGCATGGCTGTGGTCCTGATATGGAAGGCGAGGAAATAGGCGACCCAGAAGCCGATGAACAGCGTCAGCGCCCAGACGATGGCAGCGTATTTCAGCGTGTTCAGATAGGTTTTCCAGGTGACCCAGGAGCCGAGCGTGTCGGCGTAGTTGGTGGTCAGGAAATCCGGATACATCGCCGCGAAATCGTAATCCCAGAAGGAGACCACGGCGATCATCAGGATCGGCAGCAAAAGGAACGCGCCGAGGATCAGCGCCAGTGGCGCCGCCTGGAGGTAGGGGACGACGGCGCCGATCGAAAAACGACGGCGTCGGGCGGGTTTGGCTTCGATCATTCCAGGACGTTCGAGCACTGCTGTCATCAACATCTCGGTAGGCTGCGAGGCGGCTGGAGCTGCGTCCCTTCTCCCCTTGTGGGAGAAGGTGGATTGGCGCGCAGCGGCAAGACGGATGAGCGACTATCTGGGGTGTCAAGTTGCATTTGCGAACTCTTTGCGCGCATCGCGTGCTTTTGCATTGAG
>NZ_JBVVPX010000024.1:0-108607 GCF_055811375.1 Mesorhizobium sp. WSM4848 | reverse complement strand
CTCCCGCCACCCCCGCCACCTCCCGAAGAAGGAATGATTACGGGAGGTGCAGCAGCAGGCTCGTCCGCCACCGGTTTAACCGCTTTCCTGGCGGCCACCGGTTTGGGAGCGGGGTTGACGACCTTCGGCGCCGCGGCTCTGCGAACGACCTTCGGCGCCGGCACGGGCGTCGCCACCAGCGGCGTCGGTTGAAGGGGTGGCCAGGATGTGCAGCCCATGACCCCCGCGAGGGCGATGGACAGAGTTATCCCGATTGTTGCCTGCTTCAGATTTCTGCCCACCATTGCCTCCTTGTTGATCAGAACAAATCCCGACGCGGATTGGCTTGTTCCCAGACCGCCCTGGCCACTTTGACCAGTTGCTTGTCGACAGAACCGCTCAACGGAATTTTCGACTTGAGTTCCCCACGCAGTTGCTTCAACGCCGCCGCTTTCGTCTTGGACCCGAATTTCGCCAACGTCGCCCGGGCGTCCGGCAGCTCATTGCGAACATCGAGCGCAACCGTGAATGCCAGGAAACGCACGGCGACGGCCTGGTCGAGCTGGTCGCCCTTCTGCATCTCGAGAGCCGCCCGATCATAGGCGCCGGACTGGTCACCGCGCGAGGTTGCCAGTTCAAACAGACGTTGGGCTTCATCAAGGTTCTGCTCCACGCCAACGCCATCACGGTACATGCGCGCAAGACTGGCCGGCGCATAGGGCTGGCCGAGGTCGATGGCCTTCTGAAAAAGCGTCAGCGCAGCCTTCGGATCCTTCTCGACGCCCCGGCCGCTGAGGTAATTGCGACCGAGCAAGTTCATCGAATACATGTCCTGGCGCTGGACGCCGGCCTCCAGGAAGGCAACGGCGCGGGCCTGATCGGCGGGCACACCGTTGCGGCCTTCGGTGAAGATCGCCGCGAGATCGTTCATGGCATAGGTGTGCCCCATCGCGGCCGCCTTGAGCAGCAGGTCCAGCCCCTTGCCGGTGTCGCGCTCGACGCCGTAGCCATGGAACAAGGCACGGCCCCACGACGTCATCCCGTAGGGATCGCCCTTGTCGGCCGCAGCCGCGTAGAAGGTGTTGGCCTGCTTGCGGTCGACAGCCTGGCCCGTTCCCGTCGCGTAGAGGTAGCCGAGTTCGAACACAGCGCGCACATGCCCCCTGTCGGCGGCCTGTTGTATGGCTTTCCTGGCCTGGTCGACCTTGCCGGCTGCAAGCAGCGCGCGTCCCAGTTCATAACGGAAACGGGCGACATCGGGATACGCCTTCACCGCAGCCTCGCACAGCTTCACCGCGTCGGCGCCGATTTCATTTGGCAGCAGGCCGGGGACCACGCCTTGAAGGTCGAGAGGTTCGCCGGCAGCCAAGTCGCACGGATCGACGCTGGGCGACAGTTTCATTTTGGCGGGTTTGGATGCTCCGCTGTCCGCCCGAATTTCGAAGCCGACCTCGACCGGTGCACTGGCTCCTATCTGGGGTTCATAGCGCAGCCCCTCGACCTCACCGACCGTCAAGCTCGATTCGGGCGACAGGGTCCGATCCGGCAGCGAGAGCGTTCCCGTTGCCGGATAGTTCGTGACTTTCAGGCTGACCGCCGCATCGTCTGTCGGGACATCCAGGTTCAGAGCAACGGCACCGATGCCGATGGGAACGTCGACCTCCCGATTTTCGATCGCCTCGGCCGCACCGGTGACATGAATGCCGCGCTGCAGCACCTGCTGCTTCTGCTCGGCCTCGAGCGAGGCCATCACCTGTTCGCCCTCGGCTCCTTCGCCGCTCTTGACCCGGAACACCAGCATGCCCCTGGCTTCCCCGCCCCAACTGTCACGTGCGGCGTAGACCAGCATATCCATCTGTTCCGGCTCGCCGGTTCCCTTGGGAACATCCAACTGCAAACGCGGCAGATCCTTGCCCTGGATCAGTTCTCCCGCCTCGACGACCTTGCCGTCCAGCATCAGGCGTCCCAAGGCGGGCGGTCTATCGATGCTGACGGTTATTGTCCCGCCGTCGACCTGGACCGGTTGCGGAAGATCCAGATCGATGGGGCCGGCCCCAGACAGCACGACCTTCTCCAATACCGGCGGCAGCGATGGGCGGCTGGTGCGGCGCATCAGAACGACTTCGTCGATCAGCGAAGAGTTCTCCCAGGGAACCTGCAGGCCCTTGGTCGCCTCAACCACATCCCGGCGGACGGCCGACATGACCGTGCGGATCTCCTGGTTCGGGGCGAGCGCGCGACGAGAAAACGCCGATGAGAAAGGGCTGAGGTCGCCGGCGCCGTCATAGGCGACCGCGCCGGGTTCGGTGGCGAAAGCAATCAGTGTGTTCAATGAGCTTCTTACTTGCGCAAGTCCGGTGCCGCTGGCGGTAAGAAGCTGGTCCCTGAGCCAATAGTCCTTGCGAGGGAATGGATTGTTGCGGCAGGCATCGAGGATGATCACCTGGATCTTCGATTTCGAACGCATCTGCTGCAGCACATCGTTCAGCTTGATTGCCTGAACCTCGACGTCCGCCGCATCTTTCAACGAGGCATCGACAGGGATCAGGAAATTTTCGCCGCCGATCTGAAAGCCGTGGCCGGAATAGTAGACGACAGCTACATCCGCGCCGTCCACGGCGGCAAGATAGTTGCGGAACTGGTCTTCAAACTGCAGCTTTGTAAGATTGCTCGCGACAAAAACATCAAAACCAGCCGATCGAAACGTGTTGGACACGTCCACCACATCTTTGGCCGGGTTCTTGAGGGCCGAGATTTCCTGGTAGTCGGAGTTGCCGATTACAAAGGCGACCCTTCGTTCGACTGCAGAAGCATCGAAAGTCGCGACGCTTGCGAGCGTCAAGGCCGCAACGAATCCGCAACGTCGGAGCATGGCAAATCCCTTAACCGTCGTTACCTGGCGACCACAAGAACACAGCTTGCAGTGCCAAGGTCCGTTAGAGAGCATGCTATCTGCCGAGACAGAAAAGAGAGAAAAGCCGTCGCGACAGCGGTATATTCCTCACTTGATCGGTCCCTAAATTACATCAGAGGCCGAGTGTTCGCAATGATCGTCACACGGTTTCTCACCCTGGCTATTTGCCCATTGTCGACGCAATCCCCTCGGACCAGGCGCGGCCGGCATACCCTTGACTTGCGCACGCATCACGCGTCAGGGCGCCTGAGGTTTTCCACTGCTAATGTCGGCCTACCCCTGATTTTCTCTACCCACCATTTCCGCGACTCAATTAGCGTCTGCTTATGGAGCATCGACACGCCATTCGACGGATCAAGGAAGGGCTTTGGGAGGTCTACGACATAGACGACGACAGGGTAGTCTTCGCAGAGGGGGTGGCTCTGACAAATTTGCTGGATGAGGAGGCACTCGACGCCCTGGAGTTGCTAAAGGGTGGATTCCTGATCCCGAGCAGCGCTCCCAAGGACAGTTCCTTGAGTGATACGCCGAGGCCCCGCGAGACGGGGTAGTGAAGGCGGATAGCTGACGCAAAGCGCCGCCGCTTGGCCGGCTCCTGGATGCGTTCGCTCGTCGAGATCTGCCACCTATTCGGCCACGTCGCAGCCGCGATGCAGAAGCTGTGGATCAATTCGCGAGGCTCAGCGCGCTGCAGCGTGGCAAAACGAAAAATTCTCCTTCGTTTGGTTGATGCCTGAACAATGCTCCGTCGGTAAGTTCGTGCTATATATTAGCAGGTGCTATTATGAGGTTTTTGCCCGTTCAAGAGCCGACCAACACATGGGCCGTATTCGATACGACCGTGGATGTGCCTGCGCACTTCGCTGGTATTTGCCTTATCGGCTTGCCGCGGGAGCGGGCGGAGTGGCTCGCAGCAAGGGCCAATCGAGAAGCGTTGGCAAGAAGGAATTGGATCGGCCGGCTATCGCCTCCGGAGACTGAGCACGCCGTGCTTCCCCTACGCAAATGCCAGAAATCGCTTACGTCAGCAGGAGGGATTTCAACGACGGACGATGAGGCCGCTGCGTTGGACAATCTGGTGGCGAACCGCAATGCCGGCCGGCCGCGCCAGCAAGGCACCACGCCGCGGCCGACCAAAAAGCCGCTGGGCTGAAGGGCGATGGCAGCGGCTGCCGGAAAAAGCTAGTTCGGCGACACAGTGATTTTGACAGATCGGCGATCGGCAGCGAACGTCGATAATTCCCGTTAATGGCAAATCGCAAACCTTCGAGCTTAGCCGAAGCATGTCTCCATTTCGTCATCCTAGGGCGGAGCAAGGAGCGAAGCGACGCGGCACAGACCCTAGGATGACGAAGTCGTGGTGGCCTGTGGCTAATCCCCAGCGTCAGAGATGGTGGCTGCGGGCCGGCCGGCAGCGCGACCGTCAGTCAAAGAAACAAATCCCCTGTGCAGAGCCACTAGGACGTCGGCACCAATTCAGCCAAGGCCCTGAGAATAGCCGCCTGATCTGCCGGCTTGCAAACAAATTTGAAGCTGGCGAAGGCGGACGGAAAATCGTGCGGCCCAAATCCGGACAGACACGCGAAAGGAATGTGGCGGGTTTTTAATTCTTCTGCGATCGCCAGGCTCGTTTCGCCATGCAGTTGAACATCCAGCAGCGCCACGTCGATATGATTTTCGCCGATAAGGCGAACGGCCGCCGCCACCGACGGGACGGGGCCGACGACCTGATGTCCAGAAGCGTGCAGACAAGCAGCGATGTCCTCGGCGATGAGCCATTCATCCTCGACCACCAGAACGCGCAGCGGCTCGCTCATGGCGTCTCCTTGCGCATCATCGGAAATGTGATCTGGACCTCAAGACCATCACGATTGAAGGTGGTCTCGACGTTTCCGCCAAGCCGGTAGCCGATCTCACCCTGCAGCAGGGAAAGTCCGAAGCCGCTAACTTCGGGTTTTCTGACCGGCGGCCCGTGTCTCTCGCGCCAGGCGAGCGTGAAAACATCGCCCTCGCCAGACCATTTCAGAACGACCCTGCCCTCGGGCGTCGACAGCGCGCCATATTTGGCGGCGTTGGTCGCCAGTTCATGAATGACCATGCTAAGGGAAAGGCCCTGTTGCGGGCTAAGCTTCACTTCAGCGCCGTCGAGTTCGAACCGGTCAATGTTAAAAGGCTCGAGTTCCTGATCCAGCAGTTCGTTGATCGAAGCTTCTTTCCAGCGTTCCTTCGACAGCAGACCGTAAGCCCGCGACATGGCGTGTAGGCGACCGATCAGCGCTTCGGCGAACTCTTCCTTCGATTCCGAACTTTCACGGGTGCGGTTGGCGATGCTGGCAACCACCGCCAGCATGTTCTTGACGCGGTGGTTCAGCTCCGAAATGAGCACCCGGTTTTGCTCTTCCGTCTCGGCCAATGTGGTGACGTCGACCAGCGTGACCACGACGCCCTGGATCCTGTTGTCCTTGTCGCGATACGGATTGATGCGAACCATATAAAACCGGCCCTGGTTGTCGCGCGCCAGATGATGGTTCAGCGTCTCTCCGGTTTCGAAGACGGCATCGATATGCTGTTTCAGCTCGGGATAGTCGAGCTGGCTCGAAAGCTCGGTCAGCGGCCGACCGACGTCGGAGGGACGCAGGCTGAAGAAAGACGAGGCCGGCGGAGTAAAGGTCCGCACCACCAGATTGCGGTCGAGGAAAATGGTTGCGATCTGGGTGCTCTCGAACAGATTCCGCAAATCGCTGTTGGCGCGATCGAGCTCCTCTATCTTGTTGGTCAGTTCCGAATTGATGGTGTTGAGCTCCTCGTTGAGCGACTGCATCTCCTCTTTCGAAGCCTCAAGCTCCTCATTGGTCGACTGCGCCTCCTCATTCACCGAGACGAGTTCCTCGTTCGACGATTTCACTTCTTCCAGTGCGGTTTCGTACTCCTCGATCGTCGATTGCAGTCGCTCGCGAGTCTCGCGCAGCTCCCGCTCGAGATCAGCAGCGCCTTCGCCATCGCGATTTTCGCGTTCCAGATCGGAACGCGCCTGCACCGGCCCCGACGGTTCGAACAGGACGAGATAAAGCCGTTCGCCCTTGCCGCGTTCCGCCAGGGGCTCGACAGTGAGTTTGATCGACTGCGCCTGTTCGTCGTCCTCGTCGACGACGACATTTTCCCGCACAACGGTGCGGCGCGTCGTGGCGGCTTCCCGCAACGCCGCGCGCAGGTCGAGCCTTAGCCCGGCGCGGGCCAAAGTCAGCACTTGCCGGCTCGGAATACCTTGCGGCGCCTCGAGGTATCTGCCGGTCCGGGCCGAATAGTAGACGACGTCACCATCGCCATTCACTACGACATGCGGCGGCGCGAAACGCTCCAGCACCTGCGCCTCGACAGCCTGTCGAAGCGGATAGCTGGAAGTTCCTTTCTTCGACCCCGTGCCTTCGGGCATGAAGGCGCCCGAACGGCCATCGCCGATCAGCATCGGCAGCCCAATGTGTGGCGAGGCATGTTCGCGCGCCTGAAAAATGCGCTGTTTCTTGTCGACGGTGGCGAAGAGGTTGTCGTGCTGGCCGACGCTTTCGGACGTGCCGAGGAAAAGATAACCACCCGGCTTCAGCGCGTAATGGAAGATCGGAACGACCCGGTTCTGGATGTCCGAGCCGAAATAGATCAGCAGGTTGCGGCATGAAACCATATCCATGCGTGAAAAAGGCGGGTCCCGGACGACGCTGTGGGAGGAAAAGACGCACAGCTCCCGTACCTCGTTGGTGAGCACGTAACTCTCGCCGTCGCTGCTGAAAAAACGCTGCTTGCGTTCGGGCGATAGCCCCTGCAGCAATGCCGCCGGGTAGCGCGCCGCGCGCGCCACCGCAAGCGCCGGCTCATCGATATCAGTCGCAAATATCTGGACGCGTGGCACAACCGGAAGCGTCTCCAGATGTTCGCGCAACAGCATGCCGATGGAAAACACCTCCTCGCCGGTGGCGCAGCCAGGCACCCAGATCCTGACGGCGTCGCTGGCGGTCTTGCCCTCGAAAAGCTGCGGTATGATCTTCTCCTCGAGCAGCTTGAACGCGTCGGGGTCCCGGAAGAAATCGGTGACATTGATCAAAAGATCACGAAAAAGGTTCGTCACCTCGCGAGGGTCCTTCTTCAGCCATTCGACATAGTCTTCAATCGAATCAAGCTGTGCGATCTGCATGCGCCGCTTTATGCGACGCAGGAATGTCTTGGTCTTGTAGCCGGAGAAATCGTGGCCGGATTGGCCCTGCAGAATACCGTAGATCTCATCGCGGATCCGACCCAGTTCTGCCGTCTCGTGCTCGCCGTCTCCGGCAACGCCGTTCAGCATATCGAAGCTGCGGGCGAACCCCTCGAGCTTCGCACCGATGTCCTCCGCCGGCGCCGCAATATCGATCAGCCCGCTGGAGATCGCACTTTTCGGCATGTCCGGATTGCGCGGACCGTAGCCGTCGGCGGCCTGGGCGACCGTCAGTCCGCCACGCTCCTTGATGGCCTTCGCACCCAGCGTGCCGTCGGAATCGCCGCCCGACAAAATGACCCCTACCGCATATTCGCCCTGATCCTCGGCCAGGGCGCTAAAGAAGACATCGATCGGCTTTCGCTCACGGCTGAGCACGTTGGATTGCCGCAGGTAAAGCACTCCCTTCTCGATCGTGATAACGACGTTTTGCGGCATCACATAGACGTGGTCGGAGAGAACAGTGGTGCCGTCCTCGACGACGACAACCGGCATTTGGGTGTAACGTCCGACGATCTCGTGAAGCAGGCTTTCGCGCTCGGGACTGAGATGGGTGACGATGACGAACGCCATGCCGGGCCGGCCGGTGATGCCTTTGAACAGACCCTCCATTGCAGGAATGCCGCCGGCTGACGCGCCGACGCCGACAATTGGAAATCTCTTTATCTGGGATGTCACCGCAAGCCCTCGGTTGAACAGCCTAGACGACAAGGCCGCCACATCGACCCAAAACCCACGACCGGGCTGAACACAACGCCCAGCATATAACGTGCAAGAGGGCCGGAACAAGTCCGTGCAGATAGCGTTAAAGTCGGGATTGTTGTGGAACTCCAATGTCAAAACGCACACCTGACCTAAAGCTGACAAAACGAGCGTCGTCGCGATTCGAGGATTTGCTGAGCTTGCCGGGAAACGAATCCATTCCTCCCCGCATGCTGGTGTTGGCGAAACGATTGCAGGCAGCCTTGCAGGAACATCCCGAACAAGCCCGTGCGGACAATTGGAAATCACGCTCGAAGAAAGGACGATGAGGTGCGCGATCTCCGAGGGGTGCGCTTACTGATCGTCGAAGACGATTGGGTATTGGCCGGCGATCTTGCAAGATATTTTGGCAATATGGGCGCGGTCGTCCTCGGCCCTGCGGCGACAGTCGAACACGCCTCTCTGCATACCGAGGTGGCTGAGGCCGCGATCCTCGACGTCAATCTCAACGGCCGGCGGGTGTTTCCGATCGCAGACGAACTGATGCGCCGCGGCGTTCCCTTCGTCTTTTTCAGCGGTGACGAGGACATCGTCATTCCCGAACGTCTCCGCCACGCCAGCAATCTTCGGAAGTCGTCGGATAGCTACGCCGTCTTCGATGCCTTGTTCCCTCCGGAACGATCGGCCCTGGCGGGTCGCCCTGCCGTGAACTTGTCGGACAATGTGTTTTCACTCCTGCCGAAGCTCAGGCTCGTGGCGCGGCTGCTTCTGGGCGACGTTGGTGCTTCCGATCGGCTGGTCGAACGAACGCTGGAGCGCGCCATCGGCGAGATCGACAGGAGGCGGGCCGGCGTGTCGACCGAGGACTGGCTGAACGGCATCATGCGAAACATCGCCAGATCGGGCGGAACGAGCCTGTTGCACTGAGGCTGTGACCGTTCGGCAACCGCTGCGGGTTAAACCTCTGATTGCGTTTCCAAATCCGAACTATCTGAAAAGGTCGACTGGTTTTTCCAACAGTCCGAAAAACAGGCAAAAACAGCAAGCTGTAGTGAAGTTCTCTGTCAGAACGCGAGGCGCGCCTGAGCTACCCGACAGCGCCGACATAGCAGCTTCCTCAGCCGTTCTTGCGGTCGATGAATTTGTTGAACCGGCTGTTTTTGCCAGAGCCGGTTTCGTCCTGGTAAAGGAAGGTCAGATCGTTCTCGTCGAAAATCCGGAAGAACTCATCCCATTCGACGGGTTCGAGCTTCTCCTCGGGCTCGCCAAAATCGATCCGCAGGATGCCGCCCTCGCCCTTGGTTCGCACAACCGCAGGTCGGCCACCACGATCTTCGGCCCATTGACGGATCTCGTCATGATTGGTGGTTGTTTTCGATTCAGACATTGAAATCTCCGTTTGATCCAGGCTGTGCAGGCGTGTTGGCCTCTTGGCTTGCGCCCACAGGCCGCCCACGGACCGGATGAGCGCCCTAACCCCAAAGATGCTGCAATGTTCCAGCGCATGGCCCAAGGCTCGTTCGCTATGCGTTCACCGCAGGTTGCAGCCTGCCCAAAACCATCTTTGTTGAAGCAGAGGGAACAAACCTTTTGCCAAACAGTTCGGGGCGCCAAGGCCAACTGCGTGAGGAGTTGTCGTGGAACGCATAATGGTTACAGGAGGGTGCGGTTTCATCGGCCGCCACGTCGTCCAGGAACTCGTTAAACATGGTTATGCTGTCTGCATTCTCGATGCACTGCTGGAACAGGTGCACGGCAGCGAGGCGATCAGCCTGCCGGCAGGAGCCGACCTGATCAAAGGCGACGTTCGCGATCGCGACGCCGTCGCCGAGGCGCTCCAGGGCGTCGACGCCACCATCCATCTCGCCGCCGAGGTCGGCGTCGGCCAGTCCATGTACGAGATCGCCCGCTATGTCGGCGCGAACGACCTCGGCACCGCCACCCTGCTCGAGGCACTGATCAAACATCCGGTCGAGCGGATCGTCGTCGCTTCGTCGATGAGCGTCTACGGCGAGGGTCTCTATGCCACGCCAGGCGGCCGGCGCGTCGACGATGCACGGCGGCAGGCTAACGACGTCAAGAGCGGCCAATGGAATCCGCTGTCGGCGGCGGATGAAAGCCTGTCGCCGCTGCCGACAGACGAGGAAAAGCCGGTCGACCTCGCCTCGATCTATGCGCTGACGAAATATGCCCAGGAGCGCGCCGTGCTGATCTTCGGCGATGCCTATGGCGTCGACGCTGTGGCGCTGCGCCTGTTCAACGTCTTCGGCGCCGGACAGGCGCTGTCAAACCCTTACACCGGCGTTCTGGCGAATTTCGCTTCCCGCCTCGCCAACGGACAGCGGCCGATGATTTTCGAAGATGGCGAGCAGAAACGCGACTTCGTGCATGTGCGCGACGTCGCCCGCGCCTTCCGCCTGGCGCTGGAACAACGCCAGGCGCGTGGCCACGTCATCAACATCGGCAGCGGACGGGCCTATGCGATCAGCGAGGTCGCCCGGCTGCTCGCCGACGCCATGGGTGTGCCCGAACAGCTGCCCGATATCCTCGGCAAGGCGCGCGCCGGCGATATCCGCAATTGCTTCGCCGATATCTCGAAAGCGCGCGAACTGCTTGGTTTCGAGCCGCAGCACCGGCTGGAGGATTCACTCGACGAGTTCGTCGCATGGGTTCGCAACACGGTCGCCATCGACCGCGGCGCCGACATGAAACGAGAACTCGAAGAGCGAGGACTGGTATCATGAGGCCGGACGGTTTTCGTGAAGCGCCGGTTGCCATCGTCGGCGGCAGCGGCTTCATCGGCTCGAACCTCGCCGACAGCCTGTTGTCGGATGGGGTGCCGGTGCTGGTCATCGACAATCTCAGCCGCCCGGGCGTCGAGCAGAACCTGGCCTGGCTTACGCAGAAGCACGGCAATCAGCTTGCCGTTGAAACCGTCGACGTCCGGGACGAAGACGTGTTGGCGCCGCTTTTGGCGCATGCCAAGGCGATATTCCATCTCGCCGCGCAGACCGCCGTCACCACGAGCCTGGTCCAGCCAAGCGAAGATTTCGACATCAATCTTCGCGGAACCTTCAACGTTCTGGAAGCGGCTCGCCGCAGCGGCCGACGCATTCCCGTGATCTTCGCCAGCACCAACAAGGTCTATGGCGGCCTACCCGACGTCACAGTGCGCGAAGAGGACGATCGGTGCGTGCCCTGCGATGCCGGCATCCGCGCCAATGGCATAGACGAGACCTGCGGGCTGGATTTCTGCACGCCCTATGGCTGCTCCAAAGGCGCGGCCGACCAATATGTGCTCGATTATGCCAAGTCGTACGATCTGCCGACCGCGGTCCTGCGCATGAGCTGTATCTACGGGCCGCGCCAGTTCGGCACGGAGGACCAGGGCTGGGTCGCCCATTTTCTGCTCAGCGCGCTTTCCGGCCGGCCGATCACGATCTACGGCAACGGCAAGCAGGTGCGCGATATCCTTCATGTCTCCGACGCCGTTGCGGCCTATCGCGGGGTACTTGCCAGGGTCGACGACATCAAGGGCCAGGCATTCAATCTCGGCGGCGGATCTGGCAACGCCGTCAGCCTGCGCATGCTGATCGAGGAGATCAGCGAGCTGACTGGGCGGAACCTCTCGATCCGCTACGACCGGGAACGCACCGGCGACCAACCTTTCTTTGTCGCCGACACCCGCAAGATAGAAGCGACGCTCGGCTGGAAAGCGCATGTCTCCTGGCGCAACGGCGTCCGCGATCTCGCCGACTGGCTCCAGCGTCATCGCCTCGAGCCTGAACCAGCGAGGTACGTGGCATGAAAGTCGCCTTGGTCAATCCGTTCTGGACCTACCAGGACAGCATCTATTTCGGCTGTCGCCAGCCACATCTGCCGCTGGAACTGGGCTACTCGAAAGCCTTGCTGGAGGCCGACGGCCATCAGGTGCTGATGCTGGACGGGCAAATCCAGAAGCTGGTCAACCCAGCACTTGCCGATCGCGTCGCCGCTTTCGCACCAGCTATGACCGTCGTCAGCACGGCGCCGACCTATTTGTTCTGGCGCTGCGCGCCGCCCGAGTTGCGTGTGCCCGCCGACTTCCTCAACCGCCTCGCCGGGCGCGGCGGCCGCACAGTGGCTGTCGGGCCGCACGGCTCGGCGACGCCGGCGCCGACGCTGCGCAAGCTGGGCGTCGATGTCGTCGTGCGCGGCGAATGCGAAGAGGTCGTCGCCGAACTCGCCCGCCGTGACGATTGGAGCGCCGTGCCCCACACCGCTCATCTCGACCAGGGAAGACTTGTCGGCAATGGCGGCGTTCACGCCAGTTCGTTTGTCGATCATCCGCCCCTCAGCTGGCCGTCCGATTGGATTGCCGCGCATTTGCACCATCACCACCGGTTCGACGACGATAAGCTGGGTTTCGGAGCGGAGGTCGAGGCGTCTCGCGGCTGCCCCTACAATTGCAGCTTCTGCGCCAAGATCGATTTCCGCGACGCCTACCGCCGCAGGAACCACGATGCGATCACCGCTGAAATCGATCGGCTGATCGGACAAGGCGTCGGTTACATCTATTTTATCGACGAGATCTTCCTGCCGCAGAAGGCGCTGCTGGAGGCACTGGTCGATCGCGACGTCAAGTTCGGCGTGCAGACCCGCATCGATCTTTGGAAGCCGGAGCTCCTGGAACTGCTGGGCGCCGCCGGCTGCGTTTCGATCGAAGCCGGCCTCGAAAGCCTGACGGTGGAAGGCCGGGCCATGCTGGCAAAGCGTTGCCGGCTGGGCACCGAGGAACTGGCCGCTTTGCTGGTCAACGCACGACGTCACGTTCCGTTCGTCCAGGCCAATCTGATCGGCGTCGTCGAGGACGATCCGGCTCTGGTCGATCATTGGCGCAAGCACCTCATTGACCGCGGCGTGTGGGCCAACGAGCCGGTGCCGCTCTATCCCTACCCCAGTTCGCCCAGCTATCGCGAGCTTTGGGGCGAGCCCGACGATCTCGCCTGGGAGCGCGCCCACGAGCATTACCTGGCCTCGTTCCGGACGTTCAGCGACATCCAGGAGAAGCGCCCGCGAGCGCTGGCCGAGTTGGAGGCGACATGTTGCAGTCACTGATCCGCCGCTCGCGGCGAATCCTGATGACCGTCGATGCCGTCGGCGGCGTCTGGCGCTACGCGGTCGATCTGGCGCGGGAGTTGGCTCATGGCGGCGACAGCATTGTGCTCGCCGGGCTAGGCCCGGCACCGTCCGAAGAGCAGGCGAAGGAGGCACAGGCTTTCGCTGATTTGGCGTGGCTCAAGACACCGCCGGACTGGATGACCCGCAATGAGGACGATCTGGAAATGTTGCCTCAGGAATTGCGCGCGCTTGTTCGCGATTACACGATCGACCTCGTCCATCTCAATACGCCAACCCAGGCCGTTGGACTTGATCTGCCCTGCCCGGTCGTGACGGTCTCGCACTCATGCGTTGTGACCTGGCTCCACGCTGTCAGGGGACAGGCTGTGGACGGCGAATGGGCTTGGCAGAAGGACCGCAACAGACGCGGTTTCGATTGGGCCAATGCGGTAATCGCGCCCAGCCGCAGCCATGCCGACATGCTCGAGGCCTGCTACGGGCCGATCGCCCGCCTGAGCGTTGTCAGCAACGGCACACGGCCGGGTCCAAAGGCAGAGAGACGCGAACCAGTGGTTCTCGCCGCCGCGCGCTGGTGGGACGAAGGGAAGAATGCAGCTACGCTGGACCAGGCAGCATCGCTGACGAAATGGCCGGTCTTTGCTGCCGGGCCGATCGAGGGCGGCGATGGCCAACGCGCCAATTTCAGCAATGTCGTTCCTCTGGGTTCTGTCTGCCACGATGAGGTGCGTCGCTTGATGGCGCGGGCCGGCATCTTCGTATCGCCGTCCGTCTATGAACCCTTTGGCCTTGCCGCACTGGAGGCAGCAACGTCCGCGACACCTTTGGTGCTTGCCGACATCCCGACCTATCGCGAATTGTGGAATGGCGCGGCTATGTTCTACGACGTCCATGATCCACGCGATCTCGCCAGATGTGTCGAATGTCTCTCTGACGACGCCCAGTACAGGCGCCGGCTCGGCGACGCCGCCGCACGCCGAGCGCGCAAGTTTTCACTGGCAAGGCAAGCGGCGGCCATGCACGACATCTACAATCGGGCCGCCCTGGCCGTTGCGGAACGCTGACAATGCGGTTCCTGTTCTATACCCATTCAGTCGTTTCCGATTGGAACCACGGCAACGCACATTTCCTGCGTGGCATCATGCGGGAGCTCGTTGCACGCGGGCACCAGGCGATCGCGCTGGAGCCGGCAGACGGCTGGAGCCGTTCGAACCTGCTGGCAGAGAAAGGGTCCTTCGCGGTCGAGCGCTTCAGAAAGGATTTTCCGGAGCTGATGTCGGTGACCTACGACGCCTCCTTCGACCATGAAGGCTGGATTGCCGGCGCCGATGTGGTGATTGTCCACGAATGGACTGATCCGGAGGTTGTCGAGCGCATCGGCAGGACCAGGGCGAATGGAGGGGGCTTTACGCTTCTGTTCCATGACACCCACCACCGCGCCGTCTCGGCGACCCAGGCGATCTCGGCCCTGCGGCTGGAGCATTATGACGGCGTGCTCGCCTTCGGCGAGGCGTTGCGGGAAAGCTACCTTCGCGCCGGCTGGGGCAAACGTGCCTTCACCTGGCACGAGGCGGCGGATGAGCGCCTGTTCAAGCCGCACCCGGAGATCGATCCTACAGCCGAGCTGATCTGGATCGGCAACTGGGGTGATGACGAGCGCAGTGCCGAAATCAAGGAATTCCTGATCGATCCGGTGGAAGAACTTGGCCTGGCTGGCAGTGTTCATGGCGTGCGCTATCCACGCGAAGCGCTCGCCGACCTTGCCGCCGCCGGCCTCGGTTATGAAGGCTGGATTGCCAATGCCGACGTGCCTAAGGCGTTCGCGGCACACCGCGTTACCGTCCACATTCCGCGGCGCCCCTATCGGGAGAACCTGCCCGGCATCCCGACGATCCGCATGTTCGAGGGGCTCGCCTGTGGCATCCCGCTCGTGTCGGCGCCTTGGGCCGATGTCGAACAACTCTTCAGGCCAGGCATCGACTTTCTTTTCGCGCGCGACGGATCGCAGATGTGCCGTCATCTTCGCGACGTGCTGGACGATGCTGACCTAGCCGCCTCTCTGGTGAGATCCGGCCTCGAAACCATCCGGACGCGACACACTTGCCGGCACCGGGCGGACGAGCTGTTCGACGTGCTCGCCGAATGCGGCAACCGCCAAGCCATCGATCGCATCGTCATAGAGGAGACAGTCGCATGAAGATTGCATTTTATGGATCGAGCCTGCTGTCGTCCTACTGGAACGGCGCGGCGACTTATTACCGCGGATTGCTCAAGGCGCTTTCTCAGCTCGGCTACAAGATCACTTTCTATGAGCCGGACGTCTACGACCGGCAGAAGAACCGCGATATCGAGGCACCGGACTGGTGCAACGTCGTCATCTACGAGGCGACCCCGCATGCGCTGATGCAGGTGGCAGCAAGCGCAGGCGAAGCTGATATCGTCGTCAAGGCCAGCGGAGTGGGCTTCGAAGACGAGGCGCTGCTGCGCGCCGTACTCGACCACGCCCGGACGGATGCGCTGACAGTGTTCTGGGATGTCGACGCACCGGCCACTCTGGGCCAATTGCGCGACGAGCCGGATCATCCCCTGCACCGCGCGTTGCGGGAGATCGACCTTGTCCTCACCTATGGCGGCGGCGATCCGGTCGTCTGGGCCTATCGTGCGCTGGGGGCTGCCGAATGCGTGCCGATCTACAATGCGCTCGATCCCGAAACGCACCATCCGGTCGCGAAGGACAAGCGTTTCGCCTGCGACCTTGCCTTTCTCGGCAACCGCTTGCCGGACCGTGAAGCACGCGTCGAAGCTTTCTTCCTCGATCCGGCCAGCCGTTCGGGCGATCAGCGTTTCCTGCTCGGCGGATCGGGTTGGGGTGACAAGCAGCTACCAGCAAATGTCGCATGGCTCGGCCACGTCGGGACGCGGGACCACAATGCGTTCAATGTCACCCCCAAGGCGGTGCTGAACATCAGCCGCGACAGCATGGCCGCCAACGGCTTTTCGCCTGCCACGCGCGTCTTCGAGGCTGCGGGTGCCGGCGCATGCCTCATCACCGACGCCTGGCTCGGCGTCGAACTGTTTCTGGCCCCCGGGGAGGAGATCCTGGTGGCGCGCGATGGCAACGATGTCACCGAAATCATGCGCACCCTCACCCCCCAGCGGGCAAGGGCGATCGGCGCATCTGCGCTTCGGCGTGTTCTCGCCGAGCATACCTATGCGTTACGGGCCGCTGTGGCCGACGCTGTCTTCAGGCGTCATTTCGAGCGCCCCACTGTGGAGGCAGCGGAATGACCAAGCGGCTCGACATCGTCTTTCTTGGCCTGTCTTTGTCCTCTTCATGGGGAAACGGCCATGCCACGACCTTTAGGGGGTTGCTGAAGGGCCTGCGCGAGCTCGGCCATCGCGTCACCTTCCTGGAGCGCGACGTGCCATGGTATGCGAACCATCGCGATCTGCGTGACCCAGATTTCTGCACGTTGGGCTACTACGAAACGACGAACGATCTTCGTCGGACCTATGCCGGCTGCCTGCAGCAAGCCGATGTCGTGGTGGTCGGGTCGTTCGTTCCGGAGGGGCGAGCCGTCACCGAGATCGTCGCGTCCCTGTGCACGGGCCAGTTCTGCTTCTACGACATCGACACGCCGGTCACGCTGGCAAAGCTCGACGCGGATGATTGCGACTACCTATGCCGACGGCAAATCCCGTATTTCGACGTCTATTTCTCGTTCACCGGCGGGCCAACGCTCGCCCGTTTGGCGGCGGACTTCGGTGCACGGCGCGCCGAGCCGCTCTACTGCTCCGTCGACCCGGAGCGGCATCGCCGAACGGCCGATCCAATCTGCTGGGACCTTGGCTATCTCGGCACTTACAGCTCGGACCGGCAGGCGACGCTGGATGCTCTCCTGCTAGAACCGGCAAGACGCATGCCGGGCCGTCGCTTCGTCGTGGCCGGCTCGCAATTCCCGTCCGAGACCGTCTGGCCAAGCAACGTCGATCGCATCGAGCACTTGCCGCCGGCGGATCATGCCTCGTTCTACAGCCGCCAGCGCTATACGTTGAACGTCACGCGCAGCTCCATGATAGCGGCTGGGTGGTCTCCCAGCGTACGCCTCTTCGAGGCGGCTGCCTGTGGCACCGCGATCATCAGCGATCGCTGGACCGGTCTGGATAGCTTCTTTCCGACGGCCACGATCAACACGGCCGGCCAAGCCGAAGACGTGATCGATATCCTGTCCAGCCAATCCGACCGCGTCAGGCTGGCTATGGCCAAGCGAGCGCGTGCAACGATCCTGGCGGCACATACCAGCGCCGCGAGAGCCCGCGAATTCGTTTCGCTGCTGGCGCGGCCAAGATCGGCACGTCCAGCTCTCGATCTGAACATCGAAAGTGCAGCATGACTGGCAGACAGGAGAAAATAGAGATGCGGCGATCAAGAAGGACGCAACGGACCAAGACGGCGCTCGTCGCCGGCGGCGCGGGTTTCCTCGGTTCGCATCTTTGCGAAACGCTGCTTCAGACCGGGTACCGGGTGATCTGTGTCGACAATTTTCTTACCGGTCGGATGGAAAACATCGTCTCGATGATGGACCGTCCTCGTTTCCGGCTGATCGAGCAGGATATTTGTCGACCTTTGGACCTTGCTGAGCCGGTCGACCGCATTTTCAACCTGGCGTGCGCCGCGTCGCCGCCGCGCTACCAGGCTGATCCGATCCACACCACGCGAACCTGCGTGATCGGAACCCTCAATCTGCTCGAGCTCGCCGCCCGAAACAACGCGCGCTTCCTGCAGGCATCGACAAGCGAAGTGTATGGCGATCCGGAACAGCACCCGCAAAGGGAAGACTATGCCGGTCACGTGAACTGCACCGGTCCTCGTGCCTGCTACGACGAGGGCAAGCGAACCGCCGAAACCTTGTGCTTCGACTATTTGAGGACCGAAATGGCCGACATCCGGGTCGCGCGCATCTTCAACACCTATGGGCCGAGGATGGATCCCGCCGACGGCCGGATCGTCTCGAACCTGGTGATGCAGGCGCTCGAAAAGAGGCCACTGACGATTTTCGGCGACGGGCTGCAGACCAGGTCGTTCTGCTACGTCTCCGATCTGGTCGACGGTCTGGTCCGCCTCATGGATGTCGATCCCAATCCGCGCCAACCGGTCAATTTGGGCAATCCTGGGGAATTCACCGTTCTTCAACTGGCCGGATTGGTGAGAGATTTGACCCATAGCAACTCGGTCTTCAAATTCCTCCCACTGCCGCAAGACGACCCTCGCCGGCGGCAACCGGACATTTCCCGTGCAAAAGCCCTTCTAGACTGGTCGCCGAAGGTGCCGCTCAAGCAAGGTCTGATGCAGACGATCAGCTATTTTACGGAGATCGAGGCCAGCCGTGACGAGGACCGAATTTCCCCAATTGCGACAAGCGTGAGGTCCGCTTCAGGCCGACTGCAAAACCTGCCGGCCTGAAGTCGGGGATCGCTGCGCCCTCGGCATGGTCGTGGTGGGGTCCGTGACCGTCCCGAGAGGCGCTTTCACTTTTTTTCATTGTGGGAACATCCGGTCGAGCTCGCCGTTGGGCGTGGATATCGGCATGGAGAACGGACCCGTGCATCGAAAAAGATCCGCCAAGGACATAGAGCAAATGGCCGAACGGGAAACGGCTGCCTTTCTGAGACGCGCCTCGATCACCTACCTCGAATGCTGTGTGAGCCTGATGATGACGCATCTGGAGCCCGAGGAAGTGGCCACCATCCTGGAAAAAGAAGCGGATATGCTGCGAACGCTCGACTGAGGCTCGCGGCTCAGGCGTCGATCGGCCCAGGCAACGCAAAACACAGGGCGCAGCTTTGATCCGAATAGAGGTTCGTGATTTTTGCAGGTCGCAAGGAACATTCCCGGCAGCTGACAGTTCGGCGCGAGGAACTTACCTTCAACAGCGATGGCGGCAGTGTCGTGGGA
This sequence comes from Mesorhizobium sp. WSM4848, assembly GCF_055811375.1. Classification (NCBI taxonomy): domain Bacteria; kingdom Pseudomonadati; phylum Pseudomonadota; class Alphaproteobacteria; order Hyphomicrobiales; family Phyllobacteriaceae; genus Mesorhizobium; species Mesorhizobium sp. WSM4848. The sequence continues at coordinate 89,692 of NZ_JBVVPX010000024.1, read as the reverse complement.
TCTAAAAAGGTACGGATTGGAATAGCCGGCGTCGGCAATTGCGCATCTTCCCTTGTCCAGGGCCTCTCATATTATCGGGACGCCAGAGGCAATGAGCCGATACCGGGCCTGATGCACGCTGATCTCGGCGGCTATCACGTCGGTGACATCGAGGTGGTTTGTGCTTTCGACGTCGCCAAGGGCAAAGTTGGGCGCGATGTGGCCGAAGCCATATACAATGCGCCCAACAATACATTCCGCTTTGCCGATGTTGCGGCAACCGGCGTTCGCGTCGAGCGCGGACCAACACTTGACGGCATCGGCAAATATCTGCGCGATGAGATCGAGGAGGCAGAAGAGCCGGTCGCGAATGTCAGCGCGCTGCTTCGGGAAAGCGGCGCAGACGTACTGGTCTCATATCTGCCGGTCGGCTCGGAAGAAGCTACGTATTTTTATGCCGCGTGCGCGCTCGAGGCCGGTTGCGCCTTCGTCAACTGCATACCGGTCTTTATCGCATCGCGGCCCGAATGGCGCCGGCGCTTTGAACAGCGCGGTCTGCCGCTGGTCGGCGACGATATCAAAAGCCAGGTCGGCGCGACGATCGTGCACCGGTTGCTCGCCAATCTGTTCCGCGAGCGCGGCGTCCGCATCGACCGCACCTATCAGCTGAATTTCGGCGGCAACACCGATTTCCTCAACATGCTGGAGCGCGAGCGGCTGGAATCGAAGAAAATCTCCAAGACACAATCCGTAGCCAGTCAGTTCGACGTCCCCCTGGAGGCCGGCAACATCCATGTCGGCCCCAGCGACCATGTGCCCTGGCTTACCGATCGAAAATGGGCCTACATCCGCGTCGAAGGCACGACGTTCGGCGGCGTGCCGCTGAATGCAGAGCTCAAACTGGAAGTATGGGATTCGCCCAACTCGGCCGGAGTCGTGATCGACGCTGTCCGCTGCGCCAAACTGGCGCTTGACCGCGGCATCGCAGGAGCGCTGACCGGCCCTAGCAGTTATTTCATGAAGTCGCCGCCCGAGCAGTTCACCGATGCCGAGGCACGCCTGCGCACGCTGTCTTTCATCGCCGGGAGGGACGAGCCGATGCTTGATGCCGCGGAATGACGACGACGTTCTTTTTGATCCGCCATGCGGCGCACGACAATGTCGGCGGCTATCTTGCCGGACGTATGGCTGGAGTCTGCCTCGGCGAAACCGGCAAGGCACAGGCCTTGCGCCTGGCCAGCCACATGGCGCCGCGACCGCTGGCAGCCATCTGTTGCAGCCCGCGCGAACGAACCATGGAAACCGCAAAACCGATCGCAATCGCCTCCAATGCCGAGAAGATCACAATCTGCCAAGAGCTCGATGAGATCGACTTCGGCGCGTGGTCGGGCAAGACCTTCGAAGAGTTGAGCCAGGACGCCGACTGGCGGGTGTGGAACAGTCAACGTCAGCAGGCGAGGACGCCCGGCGGCGAGACAATGCTGGACGTCCAGCAACGTGTCATCTCGCTGATGCAGCAGCTTCGCAAATGCTACCAGAACCAGTCTGTGGCACTGGTCAGCCATGCCGACGTGATCAAAGCCGCCGTCTGCAAGGTGGTCGGCTTGCCGCTGGGAGAGTGTTTTCGCTTCGACATCGACCCCGCTTCGATCACCACGGTCGTGTCCGGTGACTGGGGCTCCAAGCTGATCCGACTGAACGAAGCCGCCTGACGAGGACTGCCGGATGCGTATGGTCATTTTCGGTCTCACCGTCACCTCCTCGTGGGGAAACGGACACGCGACGCTGTGGCGCGGGCTGATCCGTGCGCTCGGCCGGCTGGGCTGGTCGGTCAGCTTTTTCGAACGCAACACCCCGTACTATGCCGGCGCACGCGATCTTGATCATCTCGATGGCGGCAATGTCGTTCTCTATCCGGAGTGGGAGGACATTCGCCATGTCGCGGAGCAGGCGATCGGGCAATCGGACGTCGTGATCGTCACGTCCTATTGCCCCGACGCCGTGGAAGCATCGCGCCTGGCGCAGCAGGCCTGTCGCGGGCTGAAGGTTTTCTACGATCTCGACACCCCCGTCACACTCGCCCGGATCGAACAAGGTCTACGACCGGCCTATTACGGGCCCGAAGGGCTGCGCGATTTCGACCTCGCCCTGAGTTATACGGGGGGAACTGCAATCGATGCGCTGAAAACGCTGCTGGGTGCCCGCCGTGTCTTGCCTCTCTACGGCCATGTCGATCCCGAGCGACACCGGCCAGCCCAGGCCCGAGCTGAATTCGCCGGGGATTTATCCTATCTCGGAACTTATGCGGCCGATCGCCAGGCCGGCGTCGAAAAGCTGCTGGTCCGCACGGCAGCGCGCCTGCCGGACCACCGCTTCGTCATCGGCGGCGCCCAATATCCGCACGAATTCCCGTGGGGCGAAAACATCTTCTTTGTCAGTCACCTTCCGCCTGCGGATCATCCGGCCTTCTTCTGCTCATCGCGCCTGACGCTAAACGTGACGCGCGAGGCGATGGCCAAGAGGGGCTGGTGTCCTTCGGGCAGGCTGTTCGAGGCGGCAGCCTGCGGCGCGGCGATCGTGAGCGACACCTGGCCCGGGCTGAGCAGTTTTTTCCAGCCCGGCAGCGAGATTATCCTGGCGGACACCACCGACGACGTGGTCGCGGCAGTCGGCTTGCCCGACAGCCAAGTCGACGCAATCCGGCGCCGGGCGAGCGAGCGGGTGTTGGACGAACACACCTCTGCGCAGCGCGCCAGGGAGCTGGACCGCCTCCTGTCCGATTCATTGCAGGGCTTGACGGCGGGGCAGGGCCTGACGGCGGGCGAGCCGTTGAAGGAAGCAATCTGATGTTGGGCATCGTGCCCGCCGCCGGCCGCGGCAGCCGCATTCAACCGCTCGGCTTCTCAAAGGAGCTCCTGCCGGTCGGCAGCCGCATCGACGGCCAGACCGAGCGTCCTTGCGCGGTGAGCGAATATCTGGTGCGTCGCATGGTGCGCAACGGCGTCGACAAAATCTGCTTCGTCATCGGATCGGGAAAATCGGACATTCTCGAATACTACGCCGCCGGGTACGGCGACGCCGCCGCATTGTTTGTCGTGCAGCCCAACCCCGTCGGTCTTTGCGACGCGATCTTCCGCGCCGCGCCGCTGGTCGCGCCGGACGAGACGGTTCTGGTCGGCCTGCCCGATACGATCTGGTTTCCGGAAGATGGCTTTTGCCGCCTGCCGGACGACCGGCTGTCGTTTTTGCTCTTCCCGGTGGATCACCCGGAACTCTTCGATGCCGTCGTTCTCGACAGGGATGACCGGGTGAAGGAGATCCAGGTCAAGCAACAAGGCGCCGCATCGAACTGGATCTGGGGGGCGTTCAAGATGCCGGGCCGCATACATCACCAGCTTGCCGCGCTTTGGCGCGAGCGGGATCAAAGCGACGAATATGTCGGTACCCTGATCAACGCCTATCTGGCGGCCGGCGGTGAGGCTTGCGGCGTCAAGGCAGGCACCGCCTATGTCGACGTCGGCACGTTCAACGGCTACCGCACGGCGCTCCGGCTGCTCGAGAACAACGACACGACGGAGGACGACCCGAAAAACCTCATGTTCGTGCTGCCGGAGCAGGCATTACCAAGCCATCCAGGCGAAGGAGGCTAGCCATGCTGCATTCGAACGCCGAAATCCGCCGCCGCATCGATGCCCTTGGCCCGTGGTTCCACAACATGGAGTTGGCGGGCGTCGAAACCGCCCCCGACCATTTCCTCGGCAATTATCCGCTGATCAAGTGGCGCAAGTTCGCCGACGCCATTCCTGCCGATCTGTCCGGCAAGGCCGTGCTCGACATAGGCTGCAACGCTGGCTTCTACTCGATCGAGATGAAGCGACGCGGCGCCGGCCGCGTCCTCGGCATCGATTTCGATGAAGCCTATCTGGCGCAGGCGCGCTTCGCCGCCGAAATCGCGGACTGCGACATCGAATTCCAGCAGTTGTCGGTCTACGACGTCGGCGCCCTGCGGGGGAAATTCGATATCGTTCTGTTCATGGGCGTGCTTTATCACCTGCGCCACCCCCTGCTCGCTCTCGATCTGATCCGGGAGCACGTTGCCGGCGACCTGATGATCTTCCAGTCCATGCAGCGCGGCAGCATCGAACTGCCTGCACTCGATGAGAATTATCCATTCTGGACCCAGGATCTGTTCGATCGGCCGGAGTTTCCGAAGCTGCATTTCGTCGAGCATCGCTATGCCGACGACCCGACCAACTGGTGGATTCCCAATCGCGCCTGCACTGAAGCGATGCTGCGCAGCGCCGGCTTCGAGATCGTGCTGCACCCGGAGCAAGAGGTTTATTTCTGCCGCGCCGCCGGTGAGCCGGCCGGCGGCGGCGCCGTCTACCCGTCGAAAGGACAACTTCATGATTGAAGCCGCGATGATCTGGAACGAGCCGAACAACAAATCCCATTGGGATCCCGAACTCGACCCCGACTGGAGCCGCTTCGCCAACATGGCAATACTGGCCGCCGATGCGATCGCATCGGCAAACCCGGCCGTGACCAGGATCCTGGGCGGCATTTCGCCGATCGATGCCGATTTCATGGCGCTCATGAAGCAATACGGGGTGCTCGATCACGTCGATGCCGTCGGTGTGCATGGCTTCCCACTCGACTGGAATCTCTGGCAGATCCAGGATTGGCCGCAGAAGATCGGCGAGATTTCGACCGTCACCGATCTTCCCGTATGGGTCAGCGAAGTTGGTGTGTCGAGCTTCGGCGCGGAGGAGATTCAGCTCTGGGGTTTGCGTCGGAGCGCCGAACTGCTGCTCGGCAATGCCTCGCGCGTGCAATGGTACAGCCTCTACGATCTTCCGCGCGAATGGGGGGCAACGACGCGTCATCGCGAGGCCGAAGGCTCCTCCTACTATCGCCACTTCTACATGGGCCTGCTCCGCCAAGACGGCACGCCCAAGCCAGCGCTCGAAGAATTCCTGCGTTACGCACCCGGGATGGGGCTGGTGCAATGGTTCCACTTCGAAGATCCCCGGCTGGACGACGCCGTCGCCTGGATGAAACGGCTGGGCGTCACCAATCTGCGCACCGGGCTTTCCTGGGCCGACAGTTTCAGGCCGAACGCGCTGGATTGGTACGACCGGCAGATGGAAGCACTTGCCGATTTCGACGTGACCATCACCTTCTGCTTCACGCCAGAGCACCGCGGAGTGATGCCGCATCACACCAGTCCGCCGCTGGTGCCGGAGGAATTTGCGGAGTTTTGCGCGACGATGACCCGCCGCTACGCTCCCGCCATGGCTGCCTCGCCGGTCAGAGCGGTGCGGGCTTCGGCAGCATGAGTGTGTCATGCAACACGCACCTGACCGGTCCGGACCGCTTGCCGAATTCGCGGCCTTGTTGCTAGGTGCTGCTCCGCACGGCTCGGACGGTGCTGAGATCATGATCGTTGTCGCGCATCCGGACGACGAGACCATCGGCATCGGCGGGCATCTTGCCGGCTTGCGCGGATCTCGCATCGTTCATGTCACCGATGGCGCGCCGCGAGACCTTGAAGATGCGCGAGCATACGGCTTCGAGACGTGGCAGGACTATGCCGAGGCCCGCCATATTGAGTTGGAGACGGCGCTGGCGGCAGCGGGATTGCCGTCGACGGCCCTGATCAGCCTCGGTTATCCCGACAAGCAAGCTGCCGGAAATCTTGGCTCGCTCGCACGGGAGCTGACCGGGCTTTTGGCCGAGCGCGACGTCAGCTTCGTCTGCACGCATTCTTACGAAGGTGGTCACCCCGATCATGACGCGACCGCCTTTGCCGTCCATGCGGCCTGCCATTTGCTGCGCCGCGACGGACGCCAGGCGCCGGCCATCATCGAAATGGCGTTCTATTCGGCCGGACCTGATGGAGCGGTCCTTCAGGATTTCAACAGCCATGCCGGCAGCGAGTGCATCGAATTGCACCTTACGGAAGCGGCTTTCGAACGGAAGCAGTGCATGCTGGCCTGCCACCGGACGCAGCAACGGACGCTGGCGCCGTTCACGGCGCGCGTCGAACGTTTCCGGGTGGCGCCTGCCTATGATTTCATGGCGCTGCCGAACAACGGCAGGCTTTATTACGAGGCGCTGCCGCTCGGCTTCGAGCCGGCGGATTGGCTTCACGCCGCGGCCGCTGCGCATGAGGAGCTTGGGCTCGACCGGCCATGACCCTCACCGTCCTGAACGTCGCCTACCCTCTCGCGCCAGTCGGCCCGGATGCGGTTGGCGGTGCCGAGCAGGTGCTGTCGATGCTCGACCAGGCACTCGTGCGCGCCGGGCACGGTTCCATCGTGATCGGTTGCCAGGGCTCCAAAGCGGCAGGCGTGCTCATCGAGACGCCTGCTGAACCGGGTGTGCTCGACGATGCGGCGAAGAAACGGGCACAGCGCTCTCACCGCACCGCGATAGAAGTCGCACGCGCCCGTTGGCCGATCGACGTGGTTCACCTGCACGGCATCGATTTTGATGCCTATCTGCCTGATGATGGCCCGGCCCTTGTAAGCCTGCACCTGCCGCTCGACTGGTACCCCGCCGATGCCTTGCGCACGGTCCGCGACGATTTATGGCTTCACGCCGTCTCGATGGCCCAACAGAGGACCGCGCCGCCGGGTGCCAGGCTGGTGGCACCCATTCCAAACGGCGTCGATATCGATGCGCTGAGCGGTCGGCAGTCCAAGCGCAACTTCGCGCTGGTGCTCAGCCGCATTTGCCCGGAAAAGGGCATCCACCTGGCACTGGACGCGGCCAAACAGGCTGGCGTGCGGCTGATCATCGGCGGCAAGGTTTACCCCTATGAAACGCACACGCTGTACTTTCGTGACGAAGTCCAGCCGCGCCTCGACCAGCGCCGCCGCTTCCTCGGCCCGCTCGGCTTCGCCGCGAAGCGGCACTTTCTCAACGCCGCCCGCTGCCTGGTCATTCCCAGCCTTGCCGCGGAAACCAGCTCGCTTGTCGCGATGGAGGCTCTCGCCTGCGGCACGCCGGTCGTCGCCTTTCCAAACGGCGCGCTCCCGGACGTGGTCGAACACGGCAAGACGGGCTTTCTGGTCAACGACATTCATGAGATGGCGGAGGCCATCGTCGCAGCCTCCGGCCTGGATGCCGAGACATGCCGGGCCGAGGCGCGGCGGCGCTTTTCGCTCGACCAAATGATTTCGTCTTACATGGACGCCTACCATGGGCTGGCAGGGCTTGGTGCCGGCCGCAGGCGCCTCGCGGCGGTGCAGTGAGCGGTTTCATGCTCCGCTCCGAGATCATCAACGATCCGGCCGCCCTTGAGGCGCTGGCGCCGCGATGGCGGGAGCTCTGGGTGCACAGCCGGACAGCGACGCCGTTCCAAAGCCCCGCCTGGCTGGTGCCGTGGTGGCGCGCATTTGCGCCCGGAGAGTTGGCGACCATCGCTGTCTGGCGAGGCGACGATCTGGTGGGATTGGCGCCGCTTTACCTGGAACAGGCAACTTCCGGGTCGAGACTGCTTCCGGTTGGGATTTCGTTGAGCGACTATCTGGATGTCCTGTGTTTCCCCGGTATCGAAGCGGCTGTCGCCGCCGTCATCGCCGACCGGGTTCTTGCGATCAATTGGTCGCAATGGATTCTACCGGACCTACCGGCCGGTGCTGCCGGTCTCACTATTACGCACGCTGCGCTGGAAGCGGGTCAACCCGTCGACCACGCCGCTTGTCCCGTGCTGCCGATCGCTGGCGATGATGTGCTCGCGGTCTGCGTTCCGGCGCGGCGAAGACGCCAGTTGCGCCGCGCGCACAATGCCGCACGCCGGCGTGGCTGCGTCTCCATCATACCGGCGCAGGCCGATCTCAAAGCGTTTTTCGATCACCTGGTCCGCCTTCACGGCGCGCGTTGGGCCGGGCGCGGCGACGGCGTTCTGGCCGATCCGGCTGCAGAAGAATTCCATCGGCAGGCGCTTCCCATGCTTGCCGCACAGGGTCTTGTCCGATGCTGGCTTGTTGCTATCGATGATGCGGTCGTCGGCGCCTATTACGGATTTCATCATCGCCACCGCGCCTACGCCTACCTTGGCGGTTTTGATCCGGCCTATGCCGAGGAAAGTCCCGGCGCAATCCTGATCGGTCACGCGATTGCCGAAGCGGCTCGCGAAGGGGCGCGGGAGTTCGACTTTCTGCGCGGCCAGGAGAGCTACAAGTATGGCTGGGGCGCCGTCGACCAATGGACAATGCGAAAGGTCTGGACGCGGAGCATGGCTCAATGAGCACCACCGGACGAAAGCCATCGCCACAGGCGGCATCGACAGCAAAAATGCTGCTCGAGGAGTGCATGGCCGACGGCGCCTGCGTCGAAGCCATCATTGCCAGACTGGCGCTGCGCTTCGAGACGGGGGTCGATGCCGGAGAATTGGCCAATGTGGCGCTGGAAATGAGTTCAGCCGACCTTCGAAAACGTGACAGACTGGAGCGGATCGCCGATCTGCTTCGTCACAGGCCTGACATCTTCGCCACGCTGCGCGAAACGGGTGCGGCCGTCCGCCACAAACGCGATGAATGGGAAACTGACGCCGCGGTCGTGAGGCGGCTGGCCGCCGGCTTTGATGCCGCGGCGACGATTTCCGAGGCGGCGAGCGTTCAACTGTCTTCGTTGGGAGACGAGGAGAAACTCACCGCCGCCACCGACGAGATCGTCGCATGGTTGGAGGGGCAAGGCTTCACCGGCCCCGACCAGGACATACTGGACGTTGGTTGTGGCATCGGGCGTTTCGAATGCGCGCTCTCGGATGCAGCGCACCGGATCGTCGGCATCGACATATCCCTAGAAATGATTTCGGTCGCTCGTCGGCGATGTGCCGGGCTGCGCAATGTGGACCTGCGGCCGACCTCTGGTCTCGATCTTGCCGATTTCGGCAACGCAAGCTTCGATTGCGTGCTGGCTGTCGACAGTTTCCCCTACCTGGTGCTGGCTGGCCTGGCGGAGCGGTACTTCGAGGAAATTGCGCGTGTTCTGAAACCGTCAGGCATGGCAGCACTTCTGAATTACTCCTATCGCGGATCGACGGCGCTGGATCGCGCCGATGTACACCGCCTCGCCGAAGCCTACGGCATGCAGGTGATGGTTGACGGCGAGAAGCCGTTCCGGCTGTGGGACGGCAATGCCTTTCTTCTTACGGCATCCGACGGAACATTACGGCGCATGATTGTTCGGGCGTCACAAGAGACAAGGGCACCTGAGAGTGCTCACAATCCGAAGGAGGACTAGATGGCATCCGGCGGCAAGATAGACATCACCTCTGCCGTCGAGATAAAGGCTCCGGCGCCGGCGCGATGACCGATTTGGCCAGCGACAAGGTCGAGGAAACGCGGCTTTGTCCAGCAGAGCCTGGCAAGCAGCACACCGAGCAACGCCGGCTCGATGGCAGTCGGATCAACTCCGATCAGTATCACGCCGCAGATCGTCTCTCCCAAGACTGACTGCTGCAACCGCAGACGCCAATCATGACCAGCGGCCAGTCGAGGTCGCAAGAGTCGAAATGTCGAGCGCACCCGGGAATAGCGCCGGGAGGACTCGAGGGGAAAGCATAGGCTTCCCCGATGAGACCAGCAGCTTCGATACACAATGCTGTGCAAGGGACGGGCTGTGCAGCGACGGCGCTGACTGTGAGGACGGCGCGCGAATCGTTGCAAACTCTGATTGCCGTCACCACACTGGTGAAGGGACTGATTCGTTTAAGAGAACACTATGTCTCGCTCGAGCGACGATAGCATCAGCCCGCAACTCCGGCTGGCAATAGACCGGAAGATTGCATCTCTGCTGACTGCTATCGAGCAGGAAAAGGTCCCCGACCGGCTGACTGACCTTGCGGTTCAACTGCAGAATGCGCTTGTCGAGAAGCGTCGATGCAAAGCAAAGAAACAGGACTAGCTATCGACGCCTGTCGACTGCGAAGTTTCCCTGGGCTTGTGGCAAGTGCCGGGCTTCTAACAAGTGATCGCGTCTTTCCACCAATGTCTGCAAGGAACTTTCGCCGAGATATTCAAGCACGCTGGCACGCGCTCGGTTAAGGCGGCTTTTTACCGTTCCCACCGCGCAACCGCATATTTCGGCAGTTTCTTCATAGCTGACGCCAAGAACCCCGATCAGCATCAGGACCTCGCGCTGATGCTCCGGCAACCTCTGCACCGCGTTGGAGACTTCCTTGCTCTGAACGGACCACTCCTGGGTCGCTTCCGTAATCGGGATTGCGGAGGCGCAGTCAAGCAGGCCTGGCTTCTCCCTGTCGGCGGCCTTGATGCGCGTATAATAGGTATTGCGCATGATGGTGAAGAGCCATGACTTCATACGCGTTCCGGGCTCGAACTTGTCGATGTTCGCGAGCCCTTTGGTCAATGTCTCCTGGACCAGGTCGTCGGCATCGTCGGGGACCCGGCAGAAGGTGCGGGCGAAGGCTCGCAAGGCGGGTATCAGGTCAACGATGGAAACGTCATCCGTTTCCTGGTTGGCCAAGGGGTAGCCCCTGGAGGACAATGGTCCAGCTCCCAGCAAGAAAGAGTTGATGAACGCAGACGTAGCTAAATGCATGAAGGTTTGGATCGTTCCGGACATCGAAATAAGGCGCTGGAAAATCCGGATTGGGCGGGCGGCCGTCTATGACCGGTCGTTGTTCTTAGCCGCCTCTTCTCGCTGCTTTTTCAGGACTTCGTCAGTCCCGACCAGCTTTTTCGCCCCGCCGGGGATCGCTGTGGACACCACGGCAGGCGGGTCGCTCGCGGGGAAAGAATCCTCTAGGCCGGCCTGCAACTGGTCTTCTAAGGTTTCCGGCTTTTGCGACCGACCAAGTGTCCTTCGGGATTCTGCTTCTTCCAGCGGCTGCTTCATGTCTGGTGACGACTTGACCTCTCGAACACAGGCATAAAGCTGTTCGATGGCAAATTCCTTCAGTGTTTCGAAGTTGGCTATATCATCGTCCTGCATTGCCTCGATCTGATCGACCATGGCCTTCTCGAACCGGGCAAGGCTATCGCTTCCACAAGCGTGGCAAAGGCGCAATAGTGCTTGTTGGAGCAGTTTCGGGCCGAAGTAAGCCGACGCCTCGAGCTTGAGCCGTTGCAAATCCTCTCGAGTTGCCGCCTGAAGTTTTGACATATGCAGCCCTTTCACCTGGTGAGCATATCAACGGCAATTGTCGGCAGATGTTCCATTCACCGGCTCCGATGCATCGCTCTCGTTCAGCGAACCGCCGCCTATCGCGCGAGCCACATCGTGCGCTCGAACATGAAGCCATGGATGAACAATACCCCGGGCCTTCGCCAGGTCTTCGTAGGCGAGACGGACGCCGATCACTTCGATATGACAAAGATCTGGGGTAGCGGCGTCACCACATAAGCGGTTGATGTTCGGCCGCTTGCTCTGGTGCTCGATAAGCATGGAGGGCTCCTATGCGAAGGATGTCGACTGAAAAAAGCTAACGGGCGAGTTCAGCGCGAGTTCCGCTGCGCCCAGCCGATCTGCTTCAGCCGTTGCGTTTGCTGATTACGAAACTTGGTCGAGCACTTCTTCAACAGATCGCGGGATGCCGGCGTATCGCTAGATGAACCAGGTCGCCACTAGCCCGACTGACGCAGCGAAGATCGCCAACGTCGTCACACCGCCAAGGACGTTTGTGCCGGGGCTGTTCACCTTGTCGCCCATGATCTTGCGGTTGTTGGTCATAATTAGGATCAGGAGCAGCAGAGGCGGAGTGGAGAAGCCCTGCACAATACCGGCCCAGACCAGGGCTTTCATCGGGTTGAAGCCCATGAAATTGAGCCCCACAGCCAACAGTGTGATCACTCCGGTCGCGATGTAGAATTTGGGAGCCTGGCGAGGTTTGTCGTTCATGCCGTGCTTCCAACCCATCGCCTGCGCAAGATCAAAGGCAGCGCCGGTCGTCATGACTGGAACGGCCAGAAAGCCGACGCCGATCACGCCTGCTGCGAAGACAATTCCTGCCGCATCACCGGCAAGCGGCCGCAGCGCTTCGGCTGCCTGGGCGGCTGTCTCAATCTGGGTCTGACCTGCCTCGTAGAGGGTTGATCCCGTCGAAAGAATGATGAAATACATAATCAAATTGGAAAACGTCATACCGATCAAGATGTCGCGGCGAGACCGGCGGAGTTCGCCTGCCGTCGCTCCCTTGCGCTCTTTGAGAGTCGCCCTGCCCTCTGCAATCTCTTCCTCGACCTCCTGGTTGGACTGCCAGGTATAAAGGTATGCCGAGAGCGTCGTGCCGATGATGGCAACGAGGATGGACAGGTACTCGCGACTGAACTCGATTTTTGGGATCAGAGTGCCGTACAGAACAGACAGTGGGTCCGGTTTTGCGAGGACGGCGGAAACCACATAGGCAAGCAGCGTCAGCGCCAGCCATCGGAATGCGTTTCGGATCAATTTGTAGGAGCCGAAAACCTGCAGAGCGAAAATAATGGCCGCCACGCCAACCACGATCAATGGAACCGGCAGAGGGACGAACAGATTGAGAGCCGCGGACATCGCCCCAAGATCCGCGGCAGCCTCGATGGTGTTCCCGATCAGCACGCCCACCAACACCGACCACAAAAGCCATCGCGGGTAAAAGTCGGAAATGACCTGGAAGAGCCCGCGTCCGGAGACCTGGCCCAGCTTCGATGAGAGATACACGACAGTGTACATCATCGGCAGGGTAAGTGGCGCGGTCCAAAGCAGGTCGGGGCCGAACCTGGCCCCGGCACTGGCGTAGGTTCCGATGGCCGAGCAGTCGTCATCGGCCGCGCCGGTGATCAGCCCGAGCCCAAGAGCCCGGGCGATGCCGCTACCCTCCTGTCGGGCGTTTTTTCGGCCGGGGTCCTTGACAGCCGGTTCGCTCATTGAACACGCACTGCCGCTGGCTTGACGTGGAGGCCAATGGAGACATGCATCGGAACAATCATCCTCTATGGCAACAAGCTGCAGCAGGCGATCATCGGACAGTTCTCGTGTTTGGAATCGAACAGCCAAGCAGGCGCTTTGTTCCGTCGGTAGGCGCCGCATTAATGGCCGGATGCACAGGACGCCTCGCGGATTGTAGAAAGCGCCGATCGGGCGGCCTGCCAGCAAGTGAGATAGGAACCTTTTCCAAGACACGCCGTTTGCCAGCAGGCGGTTGCATTAGCGACCTTTAAACAACGGAAAGGGTCTTACCATGACCTCCAAGATGATCTGTTTAGGCGCGATGGCGCTTTCTATGGTAAGCGGCGTTTGTCTCGCGGCAGGCACTGACACAGGCACGTCTGCGTTGGATGACCCCGCAAAGATGGAGCCGTTCTACACAGACTCCAGCATGAAGACTTTGCGGTCCGACGATGAATTCACGAAGGCATGGAGAGCGCTTACGGACGAGGACCGCATGGCAATGACAAAAGTCTGCGATGAGGAGGCGGCAAACGCCAATGCCGCCAACAGCCACCCTGAATTCTGCAGCAGTGTCAAAAAGAACGGCGCCGGGAACAACTGAACCATGGAAGGCGGGCAACGGCCCGCCTTTTGGTTAGCGACTGTGAAGGCAGGAGAGATACGATAGCCGCGGGGGTCGGCTAGTTTAACGGGTTGCTCCGCCACTCACGGCCATGCGAATGCCCAGGCCAATGATAAAACAGCCGGCGATGCGCTGTTGCCAGAGCCTTATCTTTGGCTGGTTCAGGATCCACTCGCCAACCGCACCGGACGCGAGTGCGTACACGCCTAGCACCAATACACCTGTGATTTTTTGTGTGCCACCCAGCAACAGCAATTGCAGCGTCACCGATCCTCGAGCCGGGTCAACGAATTGCGGCAGGAACGCAACCATGAACATCATTGGCCAGGGATTTATGAGGTTGGCGATCATTCCTTCTCTTGCAGCCGCTAGCGGACCAAGATTTCTATGCTCTTCGATGACAATTTCCGTGGCTGACGAGAGCAATAGGCTTATTCCGAGCCAACAAAGGTAAGCGGCGCCAGACCATCGGAGCAGACTGAATGCGAGGGGCGACGCCCCAACCAATGAAGACACGCCTAACGCGAGGAGAGGCAATTGAACGAGCCCCGCACCAACGGTCATGCCCAGCACCGTGAAAAACGCCGTACTTCGTCCGTGAGCAATTCCGCGTGCCGTCACAAGCATGCTGTCGGGGCCGGGCGGGGCCTGCATCGAGATTACTGTCCCCAGGAAAGCTATCCACAACACGGGATCCATGATCCTGCTCTCTCCGCCTGACAACTGCGCAGTGCCTTTCCTGCAACTGCCAGTCAGTCAGGCCGGTTCAAGAATTCCGGATGGCAAGCCCGATACCTGCCTCTTCGGAGCGGAGCCCTGGCGATTCCTGCCGGGGCTCCGCAACCCGGTGGCACAAGGAATTATGCGGCCGCTTGAAGAGCGCGTTGGTTGACACCCCCCTCGCCTAGACCCGTCAGCGCTTCGTCCGTTGCGACCTCTTCCTTGAGCGTCGCTTTGAGAAGGGCGGCAACATCGGCCTTTCCCATCTGTTCGGCCCAGGCGATAAGAGTGCCGTACCGGGCGATCTCGTAATGCTCGACGGCTTGCGCCGCTGCGACCAGTCCGGCATCGAGTGCAGGAGCACCTTCATAGTCTTCGAGGATTTCAGAGCCTTCTTCAATGATGCCGTCGATCGCCGGACAGGTCTTGCCGCGTGCTGCCTTGCCGAATTTCTCGAACACTTCCTCGAGGCGGTCGACGTGAGCTTCCGTTTCCATGCGATGTTTTTCGAACGCAGCAGTCACTTTTTCCGACTCCGCACCTTTCGCCATTTTCGGCAGCGCCCTCAGTATTTTCTTTTCGGCGTAGTAAAGATCTTTGAGCCCGTCGAGGAACAGGTCCTCAAGACCCTTGGTTGTCGCTTTCGCGGCTTTCTTCGCAGTTGGCATGGTCGTCTCCCGCTGGGGTTGGAGCTAGCCTCCCTAACTAGGAAAGGCGTCCGATAACCCCGCCGGCCGGCAACAAGTTCCCTGATGATTCGAGCCGCTGGAAATTTTCCGATGCCTCGGGGTCGTATAAAGCGCGTCGCATTTGACCGGCCTCATCCGACGCGCTTTAGGTTGTTGTTTTATGCATGTCGTTATCGCAAAACCGCTGCACGCCCTCGGGTCAGGCCCTGGGCCAGGCCGAGGGCATGCTTTTGCGCGACATGCATGGGCCAGATGCTGCAAAGGGTTTCGCCGGCGACCGCAGGCGCAGCCGCTCCTCTTGCGGGCCCGAGCCCCGTGAGACCGCGCCGGGCAATCGGCTCAATCGATCCGCCTGATACGGCCCTTGTCGAGACGGAACACCCCATCCTGTCCGCCCTGCCTCTCAAAATCGGTAAGCAGATCGTCCCATGTACCCAGGAATTCGCCACAGTCGTCGCAAACGATCCGGTCCTCAGGGCCGGCGTCGGCCGGAATCCTCAGCCTTATTGTCAGACAATAAGGGCATTCCAACTGGTGGTTAAGATACTGTTTGGTCATCGACGCCAGCAAGAATGCACTGGAAATGTGGCCCGTGCAACCTCGCTCGCGCAGGGGCAGGACGCTTGCATCCATTATATGCCGTCTTTGGACGGAGGCCAGCCAGACTGGGCCGTCGGCGGAATGTTGTCGGAGGTCACCTCACCCCGCTTGAGTTTTCGAATGGCCTCATTGGCTTCGAGTTCATCGAGCCCGGAAAGCGGCAAACCGTCAACCACGACGGCTTCCTCGCTCTCGTCGTCATAGACTTCCCACAGGCCCTCCGAATCCTGCCGTTTGTTGTAGATGGTTGGCATGGGCGCCCCGCTGGATAACGTTATTGAACGCGTGCTACCCACGGATGTTCCCTGGCCTAAGCGTTTTGGGGTTTAATCTGACGCTCATAAACCGGCGCAAATGGCACCGGGTTGTGCAGCGACCATCGACGCGCAAGGCAAGTCCAACAGTGCAAGACGATCGCACCGAGCTTGGGACATTAACCCGCCGCTTTCTTTGGCGGCTCCCGGGTCGCATGGGTGACGACGGTATAGCGCGTGATCGGACCATCATCGGGGTCTTCTCCTTGAAAGTGCACGTCCGCGTTGTCAGGTAGCCGGCTGGTATTGCCGAACGTCTTGACTGCGGACGCACGCACCAGTTGGATCTCCGGGTCCTGCTTCATAATTTTTATTGCCGCAAGCTCGGCAGTACTGCTGCCGCCAATGCGCCAGCTGGCCTCGAGCACACCGGATCGCCAGATACCCGACGAATCGACACCCTGGCCGATATCGTAGTTGCGCCGCGAGGCAAAAAAACCAGGATACTCAGCCATCGCCGCGTCATAGGCCCTCGCCTGCGCAATTGCCAAAGCCAGTGCGCGAGGAAGCTGAAGGTCTTCGAGAGCTTGCCATCCGCCGCGCACTACAATGAGATCCGATCCGCCATAAACGGATTGTCCCGCATTATCGGTCGTCGTCGTTTGAGTGCCGTAGTAGGCGACCATGATTTCGTCGATCTCGGTTCTGCCGACACTCAATGTGACGACGTCACGAAGGTCGGCTTCGAGCACCAGACCGCACTCGTCCAAGTCGGGGGAGCGGTATTGCTCGAGCAGTCTCTCGACGTCAGCGAGCGTGCGAACGATGTGCTGGTCCTGGCCTCGCGAGGCATGCGGCGGCTTAAGTCGGGCCGGCCCGAGCCTCAGCAGGCGTCGCGTTGCTCGCAGCGCATCGTGCCGCGAAAACACGGTGTAGCCAGGCAATACTGCGGCGGCGACAGTTCTGCCGAAGCCGGTTGACCATTCTTTCGGTCGTGCGGCCAAGTCGTCGACCAGTTCGTGGGTTATCGCCTTGGTCGTTGCGAAGCGCCAAGGCACCACGCCGCCGAAGAGGTCTTGCGGCCCGTTGATGCCCAGCCGCGCCGCATCGCTGGCAAGCAGGCTGTCGTCCGGCACGAAGTACAAGCCCCCGCCATTGCCGCTGCTGTTGCCTAGACCCTGCCGGAAGGCAAACCCCTTGAGGGTGGCAATGGTGCGGGCGACGGCAGCTATGGCTTCCCGCTCGTGCGCGTAGAGAGGCTCGCAGCCCGGCGCGGAGAATGCGATCACGGTGCCTTTTGGCTGGCTCGGCTGAGTGCCTCTGTGCTCGGTCATCTCGCTCGTTCCGCTGCTTCATCGTTATGCCAATTGGGCGCCGATGTTGCGGTCCGTACGCGCCCTGCCCCGGGAGAACGCAGCAGATGGCAGAAACGTTCAGCCCGGCTAGGCAGGCTCGGGACGATCCGCGTTTTTAATCATTCGCGTTGGATTTCCCGGCCGACCGTTCGCCGGCGTCGGCTTGCAAGGATGGCGGAAAGGGTGACCGGGCGGAAATCCCAGCTGTCGACGCCTGCATCGTACTGGCGCGTAACCCGGCTCAGCCTGCCGTGGGAATGGCCATGCAGATTGATCGATTTCTTGCCGATCTGATTCCAGGTGCGAAACGGATAGTGGCAAAGGATCAGCAACCTGCCGTCGATCGTCAGTTCCTTGTAATGTTGTGTGCTGGACCAACCCGCAGCCTCTATGGTCGCCGCGCCATCGTTGTTGCCGATGATCAGATGCTTCTCGCCATGGAGAGACGGCAGCAGCGATGCAACGAATTCGGCCGATCCCTTGGCAAAGTCGCCGAGATGCCAGATCTCGTCATCGGGGCTGACGGTTTCGTTCCAGAACGAGATCAGCGCTCGATCATGTTCGGCCAGCGTGCCGAATGGGCGGCGATCAATGCGCAGAATGCGGGGATCGCTGAAATGTGTGTCGGCCGTGAAATAGATCATGGTCGTCACAGCCTTTGCGGACGTTGTCCGAACCTCGCCTTCCAGCTGCAATTTGAGGCGGCGAACAAGATCAGACGGGCTAACATACTCCTCGCTTTGGAGAGTGTCGTGCGCACGAGACGTTTTCAGAAAGCCAATTGTCGTTCAACCCGGCCGGATCGATCGTGACAGGGTTGTTTTGTCTGTCTCCGATGCGGCCGAAGTGCTGCTGAGGGACTGGCCGACGCCGGCCTCCAGGACGCGACTGGCTGCAATCGCAGCCTGCCTTGCTGTTATCCGCGGCGAAAAGCCGCCAAGGGTCGCGCGCCAGGCGTTTATCGTCGCGGCCAAGGACGCGAGGATCCTGCTCGGCGAGCAGATCTAATTTCTCGACACAGTGATCCTTCGCGCCCCCCTCTGTCCTGCCGGACATCTCCCCCACAAGGAGTGGGACGGATCGCGGTTTTTATTCCAGCTTGGGTTCCTCGCCCCCACGAGAGTGGGGGAGAGGTGGCTCGGCGAAGCCGAGACGGAGAGGGGGGCTGCGCCTTACGAAAGGCCCCCTCTCCGGGCGCGCCGCGGCCCCCACACCCCCCCCGGGCGGGGGGGGGGGGCCCCAAGAGTGGTTCGGGGGGGGGGCGGCCCAATCACCACCGCCCCCCCGCGGGCCCGCGCCGCCCCCCCTGCCCCCCCGCGCGGGGGGGGCTTTAAACCCAAGTCTTGGTCGGCGGGACAGCACCCCAGGGCGCTGTCCCGCCGACATCAAAGGTTCTGCATCGTCGTGACGCTCTGATGTCCCGGTGTGCACTCTGGACCCTGACGATATCGGCCGCGGGCCAGGTGCTGAAGTCGAGCCGGTCAGACAATCGCTCGATCCCAACCGCCATAGTGCTGGTCGCTGCGCGTGCCGCGCGGCAGGCTGAGCACGATCAGCGCCAGACCGATCGCAACGTCCGCCACGATCGCCTGGGTTTCACCGCCGGCAAGCAAGAAGGGGGACACCGCGATCCATGCGCCAAGCACGACATTGAGGAAGCGCACCGGCCGGACCACTTCGGCCATGGCCGTGACTGCGACCATGATGATGAGACAGCCGACGACGTGATCGCTGAAGTAAAGCGGTGGCTGCGTGCCGAAGATCAATGGCGTCGTCATCAGCAAGGCGCCGAGCAGCGTGCTTGCTATAAGCGTCCAGGGGAAGTTGACGCCGCCGGTGACAAATTCCTTCAGCACCTCGAAAACCGGGCGGTCGAGGTCGGGTCCGGGCGTCTGGTTCTCCGACAGCGCCGGTCCGCCCATCCAGAAGGTACGCCAGAACGGCTCGCCCGCCCTCGTCGCGCCCCAGAGATACTGGATCGTCGCCAGCACCTCATCGACGGAGTAAGGGATCAGCACCACAGTGACGGCCGCCTGGAGAATGCAGAGCGTGCACAGCGCGCCAATCAGCGGTGGCTGGATGATGATGAAGGAGACGCTGACCACCCCAAGCGGAACGATCAGCAAGCCGAAGAGGAGCACCATCCACGGCATGGTGCGCCAGCGCCGGCGGTCGCCGATCGCGCCGGCGAGGATATCCAGGCAATAGGCAAGCGCGCCGAGCCCGGCATCGGCGATCAGGAAACCTTTTGAGACCCATGACGTCACCACCGCCTCGCTGCCGTTGCGCACCGGCGCGCCGCCGGGGCCGAAGAACGGATCCCACAGCCCATCCGCGTGGCCCATCTGGAAGGCGGCGAGATAGCGCGAGACGAACAGGCCGACGAAGGCCAGCGCCACGATCGGAATCCGCTGCGTGAAGGTCGATGGCGAATAGGTCCAGCCCAGCGGAATGTCGTCGTCGGCCGCCAGCGCGCGGCGGCTGATGCCAGGGGTCGGCGGGATCATCACCGCAAAGGCGACGATCAGCATGCCGACGAGCGTGTCGATGGCATAGGCGGCGGCGCTGGTCGTCCAAAACAGCAACGGCGCCAGCATCACCCAAACGCCGAGCGACGCAGTGATCCACTGCACCCAGCGCCAGCGTCGGGACATGCCCATCAACGCAAAGACCGTCACCAGCAGGCCGGAAACGATCTCGCTGACGCCGAGGCCTGCGTTGCGCAATTGCGGCTCCGCGACAGCGTGCCCCAGAGCGGGAGGTATCGCGGCTGTGACGGGATCGAACAGGCCAACCGTCATTGGCGAGGTGACCAGCCACAGCCCAAGCGCAGCGTTGGTCATCGGCGCCCAGAGCGTCCTCGACCGATGCCGTTTTATCGCCGCTTCGACGTCTTCCTTGCTTCGCTCGAGCGGTCCCTTGAGGCGCCTTTCGGCCTGCTCGATCTCGGGGTTGGAAGCCGCGACAACCGGCGGATCGAGCTTGTTGGCCGCGTACCAGTCCGTCGGGTCATGCTTCAGCCGGCGGATCATCTCCGGCAATGTGTCCAGCAGATTGTGTCTGGGCGCCCAGCCCAGCAGGGTTTTGGCCCGCGAGACGTCGATCTCGTAATGATCGTCCGAGTTCTCGATCATCCACGGTTTGATGTCGGTGTCCTGATCGAGCACCTCCGTCTGCACCCAGGCGCCCAGCTTCGTCAGTTGCTTCGGCAGCGCCAGGGTCCGCCAGTCCTCGCCATGGATAAGCCGGCCGATGCGCTTCTGCATCTCCTCGTATGACGGTGTGTCTTCTTCGCCGATCAAAAACACGGTCTCGGCCGGAAGTTCGGCGCGCCGGTCGACGGTGCGCGCCACCGCATCGACGAGATCGTCCTTGTGCAGATAGGGCTGGCCGGCGGTGATATCGCCGGCGAACAGATAAGCGGTCGGCAAGCGCTCAAAGATGCGGGCGATCTGCTGGGCAATGAAGGCCGCCCGGCATTTTTCGTCATAGACGCCGGCGAGCCGCAGGATCACCGTCTTGATCTGGCCGCGCTCCCTCGAAATCAGCGCCTCGGTTTCGGCCTTCGATCTTGGGTAGGCCCAGGCCGGGTCAAGCGGCGAGTCCTCATTGATTTTCGCGCCCTTCTCCGGGCTTGGCGCATGGACGAGAAGCGTGCTGGAGAACACGAACTGTTCGGTCTCGACCGCCGTCAGCGCCTTCAGCAGCCGGCGCGTGCCCTTGACGGTGACGGCGTCATATTTCGGGTTGTCCTCGCCGGTTGTGTCGTAGTAGGCGGCAAGATGGACGACCGACGCGATGCGGTCGCCGCTGCGCTCCCGTGCCGCCTGCACAGCCCTGCTCACGCCCTCATCGGAGGTGAGATCGATCTCGATCGTCTCCATGCCGGCGGGGGCATGCTTGGGTTTTGCGACGTCGAGGCCGATGACGCGATAGCGGTCGATCGAGCCTCGCGCTATCGCCTGCCCCAGGAAGCCGCTGCTGCCGGTGATAAGAACCGTCGGAAGGGTCGTGCCGTGATTTGCCATAAGTCCCAGGCCCGTTCGCGTTGGAAGAGCGGACCAATGGCGCGATGCGCTTCGGCCTTGCTCGGCCCGCCCGGCAATTTGGAACTGCGCCTCGCGCCCACTTAGTGCGGTAAACACCGGCATGCCGGAAATGTTTCCGAGTCGGGCCAGAAAAATATGGCTTTCCCGTCCGGAGTGGATCTGTGCCGCCCCGCCATTCGGTACTGTGCCCCCCGGGCGCAACGCTCGCACGAACCTCCAGCGATGCCCTCGACCGCGATTTTCAGCTTTCCTCGGCACAGTGATTTTGACAGATCGGCGATCGGCAGTGAACGTCGAGTCAGCAGCGAATCGCAAACCTTTGAGACTAGCGAATGCATCCCTCCCTTTGTCATCCTGGGGCAAGCAAGGAGCGAAGCGACGCGGCGGAGACCCTGGGATGACGAAGGCATGGTGGCCTGTGGCTAATCCCCAGCGTCAGAGATGATGGCAGCCACCGTCAGTCAAAGACCCATCCCCTGTCCAGAGGAACTGGCGCCGCTTGTGGACGGCTTGTCTGTGTTCCATTCCACCTGGCGTGCCCGCGCTTCCTCGAAGATCAGCTTGAACTCCCGCATCATCGCGCTCTCAATGGCGAACGCGCTGCTTGGCAGGGCGCCGGGGTCTTCCTGATTGTTCTGGAATTGAAAACGGGCCTCCAGTTCGGCCCATATTCGCTCGGAAGTCGCGTCGAGGCCGGCAAGCAGCGCGACGACCAGCGCCAGAGTCTCTCGCTGGGCATTGAGCCGCCCCTCGATCTCTTCATTCGTCAACTCGGACATGTGGGACCGCTTCCAGTTTTAGGCGAAACGGCAAAATCGCGTCCTTGTTCCGGAATTCAGCTCGTCGGCTCGCCGAGAGAGCCTACTGCTCCCTGAAAGCTCGCTGGATCTGATCCGCCAAGGGTTTCACGAGATAGGACAGCATGGTGCGGGTGCCGGTCGAAAAGAACACCTCGACAGGCATGCCTGGCGCCAGGGCCACGCCCTTGAGCCGGCTAAGCTCTGTGCGCGGTAAAACAACATGCACGGTGTAAAAGCCGGTGCCTGTTTTCTCATCGACATTGAGATCGGCGGAAATCTTGCTGACGGCTCCGTTCAGTTCCGGCGTCGTTTGCTGATTGAATGCCGACAACCGCAGGGTCGCGCTTTGCCCTGGCGTCAATTGATCGATGTCTTGGGGTGCCACGCGCGCCTCGACGGTCAGGTCGTCTGTCACCGGGACAATCAGCATGATGAGCTCGCCCGGAGAAATGACGCCACTGACCGTGTGCACGCCAAGCTGATGAACGACACCGTTCTGCGGACTGCGTATATCGATGCGTTTGAGCTGATCTTCGGCCGAAACCTTGCGCTCGACGGATTCGGAGATCTTTGCCTGGACGTCACGCAGTTCGCTCGCCACTTCGCTGCGCAAATCCTGGTCGATCTGGATGATCTGCAAACGGATTTCGGAGGTACGACCCTTTGATTGCGCAATGGCCGCAGTCAGTTGCCCGTGCTCACCTTTGAGCCGCACGGCATCGCGTTCAAGCGCAGTGATGCGATCGATCGAAACCAGCTTGCGTTGCCACAGGCTACGCATGCCTTCGAGCTCAAACCCGATCAACTTGATTTCCTGGCTCTTGGCCTCTCTTTGCTCGGTCAAGCCGGAAACTTCTTCGGCAAGCTGCGCAATGCGCTCTGCCAACTGAGCCTTCTGACCGGAGCGCGCCTGTCGGCGAAATTCGAACAGAGATTGCTCGCCGGCCATCGCCCGACCAATCTCGGGGGCATCCTGGCGTGACACAAGCGAAGCTGGAAAGCTGATGCTTGCTTTGCCGTCGCGTTCGGCCTCAAGGCGAGCCAGGCGCGCCTCGAATTCGTCCAGGCTCTTGGTGACGATCGCCAGATTGGCCCGGGTGATGGTCTCATCCAGGCGGATCAAAACCTGGCCCGCCTTTACCGCATCGCCTTCTCGGACGAGGATCTGACCGACCACGCCACCGGTGGGATGCTGCACTTTCTTGACGCTGGAATCGACGACCAGCTTTCCAGAAGCAAT
Source organism: Mesorhizobium sp. WSM4848 (assembly GCF_055811375.1). Lineage (NCBI taxonomy): Bacteria > Pseudomonadati > Pseudomonadota > Alphaproteobacteria > Hyphomicrobiales > Phyllobacteriaceae > Mesorhizobium > Mesorhizobium sp. WSM4848. The sequence continues at coordinate 66,481 of NZ_JBVVPX010000024.1, read as the reverse complement.
AACAGCTCCGGAAAGTTCGGTGACGGCGGCCAAGCTCCCCGCCCCGCCGACCAGCAGGATGCAGGTTGCGACACCGCCAAGCAGATAGCGTCGAATAGTGCGATCGGCCGCGAATATCGTGCGTTGCGCCATCAGGATGCCGACTCCTCAAGCCCGGAAACGACCTTCAAGGGAACGCCGGCTGGGCGGGTGATCTTGCTCAAGATCTCATTCTTCGGGCCAAAGGCCTGAATACGGCCATTCGCCATCACGAGAACCTGATCCAGGCTGGCCAGCGCGCTCGGCCGGTGTGCGACCACGATGGCAATACCGCCTCGAGCGCGAACACCCTGGATCGCCATCGTCAACGCGGCCTCGCCTTCCACATCGAGGTTGGAGTTAGGCTCGTCGAGAATAACAAGAAACGGATCGCCGTAAAGAGCCCGGGCAAGCGCCACCCGTTGCCTCTGGCCGGCCGAAAGCGCCGACCCGGCCTCGCCGATGCGCGTCTCGTAGCCATTCGGCAGGTGGATGACCAGATCATGAACGCCGGCCGCGCGCGCAGCCGCCAGTATCTTGTCCGAGGGCGCCTGCGGCTCGAAGCGCGCGATATTCTCGGCAATGGTGCCGTCGAACAGTTGCACATCCTGCGGCAGATAGCCGACATGGCTGCCCAGCTCTTCCGGCGACCACTGGTCGAGCGTTGCGCCATCCAGCCTGACGGTTCCGCGGATCGGGAGCCATATGCCGGCAATTGCCCGAACCAGCGATGATTTTCCCGAAGCGCTTGGTCCGACGATGCCGAGGCCGACGCCCTTTTCCAGTGCAAAGGTGGCGTCCTGCACGACCACACGGCGCTCCCCCGGCGGTGTGACACTGATACTTTCGACCGAAAGAGCAGATCTCGGCGCAGGCAGCGAGACACTTGTCGCAGTTTCGGGAAGCAGGACCAAAAGCTGGGTCAGCCGGGTCCAGGCCTGGCGGGCGGTGACGAAGCCCTTCCAGTGGGCGATAGCCAGTTCGATCGGTGCGAGCGCCCGGCTCATCATGATCGAACTGGCGATCATGATGCCGCCGGTCGCTTGCTGATGGATGACCAGATACGCGCCGATCGCCAATATGCCCGATTGCAGCATCATGCGCAGGATCTTCGCGATCGTTGCGAGCGTCCCGGCAAGGTCGCTGGCCGTTGCGTTGGTGTTTAGATAATCAGCGTTGACGCTGGACCAGCGCTCGGCAATGCGCGAGCCAAAGCCCATGGCCTGCAGAACCTCGACATTGCGGCGCGTCGCTTCGGCAAGTGTATTGCGCGCTGCCGCTTGACTGTTTGCCTTTCTGGCGGGCTCTCTTGTGCGAATTTCGGCAAGCAATGCCAGGCTGAAGAGAATGACCACGCCGGCCAGCGCCGTCATGCCGATCCAGAAATGGAACAGGAAGCAGATTGCGAGATAGAGCGGCATCCATGGCAGGTCGAAAAGCGCGGTCGGACCGGCGCTCGACATGAACGATCGCACCTGGTCAAGATCACGCAAGGATTGAAGGCCGTCGCCTGCGAGCTTGGTGCGCAGCGGCAAACGCATGAGGGCGGCATAGACCTGTCCGCTCAAGCGCGCGTCCAGCGCCATGCCGATGCGCACCAGCAAACGCGACCGGATGAGTTCGAGAACGCCCTGAAAGACGAAAAGCGTGCCGGCAAACACGGCAAGCCCGACGAGCGTCGGCACGCTGCGGCCGGGTATGACGCGATCGTAGACCTGCAGCATGAAGAACGAGCCGGTCAGCGCCAGAACATTGACGACGCCGCTCATCAATGCAATTCCTGCCAACGCTCGCCGAAACGCGGCCAGAACCGCCGCGAGTGTCGTCCGCGGCGGTTCAGGTGGAATGGGATGCGACGTCGGCTTCAAATCAGTTCCAGTTCGGTCTCAGGCAGCAATGACGCGCCCGAAATCAGGCCTGATGACGAAATTGTCGGTGCCGAGCCCATCTGTCAAATGTTAGATAATCCAATCTTGCAACGCATAGGCATGGATGTAGTCGATCTGCATTTCCGCAGGGGTCGCGAGCCCGTCGGCGGGCGCTCCCGCTTGGCCACCGATCCCCATATTCACCAGCATATACATCGGGTCATGCATGTCGGCAGGCGTTGCGGCACGAGCGACTTCGACGTCGTCGAAATACCAGACGAGTTCGTCTTCTGTCCAAAGCACGCCGTATGTGTGGAACCCTCCGGTATCCGCGGTATAGGCCGTCGAGCCCACTGTTGTATGAGTTCCCGTCGCGTTCGAGTGGCCTGTCAGGATGAGCTTGTTTGGATCCTGACCGAACATCTCGATGACGTCCAGTTCCGGTGGCCAGGAGCCGTCCTCCGGGAGAAGCCAGAAGGCCGGCCATGCTCCTTGTTTTTCGGGCATATCGGCCCGAATCTCAAAATAGCCGTAGGTCTGCGCGAAGGATTCGTAGGTCGTCAGCATACCTGACGTGTATTGGTAATTATTTATATAGGGCCGGATCGCCTCAGGAGCCCGGGCGGCGGTAATCGTGAGAACACCGTCCTCAATGCTGAACGGATTGACGGACCGTGTCGGGGCGTAGTCGGTATCGATGTACCATTGAAGATCGTTTGTGGTCGTGAGCGTGCTGCCGTTCGCGGCCCCCCACCAGTAGTTCGAATCCCAGGTGCCGCTCGAGCCGTTCCACAGGTCCAGCGTGTCGAACTCGTCCGAAAAGGTGAGTTCCAGAGCCGACCTGTCCACGGCCAGCTTGAACTGGCTTGCGGTGAAATCGCCGATGGTCTCGTTGGCGAAGACGAGAAACTCGCTATCGGACAGATTAAGTCGGACGTTCGCTCCCGACTGGACCATGTTGGCGCGCACCTCCTCGAAGGAGGTGAAGCCGTAGCTCCCGACGCGAACCGTATCCGTCGCGCCAAGGTCCAGGATCAGATCACTGCCGTTGCCGGGGTTGACGACGAAAATGTCCGCCCCGGATCCGCCCTTGAGCACGTCATCGCCCTTTAAGCCGTCGAGCGTCTGTTGACCGGAGCCGCCGCTAACGATGTTGTTCAGCTCGTTTCCGAAAGCATAGCGTTTGTCGCCGGTGACCGTCAGGTTCTCGAAATTGGCTGGGAGCTTGTAGCTCATCCAGGTCGAGATGGTGTCCACCCCCTCGCCGGACAGCTCGACCGCCTTGTTTTTCGAGGAATACAGATAATAGATGTCATCGCCCTTACCGCCACGCATTGTGACGGTGACGTTGCCGTCCCCATACATCGAGTCGTTGTATGTGCTGCCATAAAGTGTTGAGCTGGAACTCGTCGCCGAGTACCACTTCACGGAGGACCCGCTGTAGGGAAGTGGAACGCCCTTGGCGTTCAGAACCGTGGCCATCGCGGTCTTTTCTCCTTTGTCTCGCTGGATAGCAGCCCTAACATCTATGAAGGGCAAAAGGAGCCAGCTCGTTTTGGTTTTCCACTTGGGAGAGTTAGCAAAAGCTTAACACGTCGTGGGACTATTTGCCGGCCCGAAGCCAGATGAACTGCTAGTAGACTTTGAAAGCGCCGGCATCGGCTCGTGCATCCACATCGGTGATCAGCATGTGCCCCGGCGATACCGTGATCGAGGTCGCCAGTTCGGCACGAGCAAGTGCATCCTGCGCGGTGATGCTGCTGGCCCAGAATACAGGGACCTCCCCGTCCATGATTTTCACCGCATCGCCCCAATCGGGAGCCATCAAGTCGGCTATTCCGATGAGCGTGGGATCTCCGACATGGATGGGAGAGCCGTGGGCATGCGGGAAGCGTGCGGTGAGAGCGCGAACCCTGTCGACATCGCAACGGCTTATCGGACGCATCGAGACGACCATTTCGCCACCAAACGGTCCGACGCGGCAAGTCTGGATCCTGGTTTTGAACTTGGGTGAGGCCCTGCCGCAGCCGATGCGGCTCAGTTTCTTTTCGGCAAGTGCAGCTTCGACGGTCAGCGAACTGCCGAGCGCGAAAGCGGCAAAATCATCCTGCCACAGGTCGATGATGTCCGTCCTCCGACGGGTCAGCTCGCCGAAATGATAGATGTTGTACTGGGGGGCATCGGTGCGGATGTCGATTTCGCCCAGCGCCGGGATCAATGGGCTGCCGGCGCGATTGACGCCGACCAATGGACAGGGTTTCGGGTTGCGGATGCAGAACTGGTGGAAATCGCTGGCAAAGCTGCGGGGCACAATCACCACATTGGCCTGGAGCTTGCCGTGCACCAGCCCCCCTGTATGCCCCTCATAGGCGCCCATTCTGACAAGCCTGCGCAGCCTGTCCGCATCGACCAGTCGCAGGTCCTCGAAGATCGGTGAAGTGGTCAGGCGAGCCATGGATTCCGAGCGCGTTTCAGAGACAAGTCGGGAGGGCGTAAGATCGTTGGCGGCTCGGCTGCTTGTCAAATCGTCAGAATCTTTCCTCAACGATAAATTGTATTTATTGGCCGGCCAACGATTGCTTCATCCTACGATCGACGCTTGCGCAAACCTTGCCTTTGTCCCAAGCTTCTTGCTGTCATTGACAGCTGCGGCAGCCGATCGCTTCTATCTGTCGGCCTGCCTCGTGCAGGAAGCCAAGGTCGCGCTCCATGTAGAAGAGCAGGAAAGCCGAATAGAGGACGAAGACGAGGCTAAACACCAGCGTCTTCACGATCAGCGAAAGCGCAAAAACGTTGAGGTGCGGCGAGGCGCGCGCCAAAAAGGCCAGCACAAGGTCGGACAACAGCATGCTGATGATGAGCGGGAAAACCAGGGTCAAGGCCATCATCAGAATGCGGTTCAGCAGATCGAGGAAGATGCCGGCTGCGTCCTTGCTGAACACCGGCAGAAGCTGGTCGATCGGCCACAGGCCATAGCTGTCGTAAAGGCTGGTCAAGGAAAGCTCGAGGCCGCCGGCGGCCAGGTAGACCGTAACCATGATGATGGCGAGCAAGGTGCCGGTGGCGCTTGTCTCATGGGTCATCATCGGATCGATCAGCGTCCCCATCGTCGAGCCGCGCTGCAGGTCCAGGATATCGCCAGCGGCCTCGGCCGCCCAGAACGGAATGCCCATCGCCAGCCCGAGCGTTACCCCGACGACGACCTCCTTGAGCATGTAGGCGACGATCATCGTCGTCGCGATGTCGGTGTTCGTCAGTCTGTCGACGATCATCGGAAAGACCGGAACCGCCAGCGCCAGGGCAACGCCGTTGCGCAGAAGGCCCGACAGCGGCACACGCGAAAAGAGCGGCATCAGTAGCATGAACCCGGTCATGCGGGCGAGCGCGAAAGCTCCCGCCAGAAGAAACAACTGAAGCTCCTTGACCGACGCGAAGAAAGGTTCGACCGGCATCCGCGCGCCTCAACGCGTGACGACGGGAAATTCGTCCAGCGCCGTCGAGGCCTGCTCGGCGATCTGCTGGCCAAGCAGTGGGCCGAAGACGATGATGACCAGCAGGATCACGACAAGCTTGATCGTCTGCGGCAGGGACTGGTCCTGAATTTGCGTCAGCGCCTGGGCCAGCCCGACCAGGATGCCGACGGCCAGCGCCGCGATAATCGCCGGGCCTGACGCGAACAGCACCGTCAGCAGCGCGCCCTGGACCTTCGCCAGGATGAAGTCATTGCTCATGCAAACCTCCCGGCGGCGTCAGACGTAACTCAGGATCAGGCCGTGCATCAGCCGCGACCAGCCATCTATGGCGACGAAAAGGAACAGTTTCAGCGGGACCGAAATGAGGACCGGCGAGACCATGATCATGCCGAGCGTCATCAGGATGTTGGCAACGACGATGTCGATGATGAGGAAGGGAAGATAAAGCAGAAAGCCGATTTCAAACGCCCGTGTAAGCTCGGACGCGACAAAGGCAGGAACAAGTATCGAAAGATCGTCGTCCTTCAGATTTTGTCGTACCTGTTCCGGCCACAGGCGGTTGGTCCCGTCGAGAAAGAACTGCCGCTCTTCCGGCTGGGTGAACTTGATCAGGTGCTGCTGCAATGGTTCCCTCGCCAGTTGCGCCGCCCTGGCGAGGTCGTCGGTCGTCTGGAACTGAACCTGCCCTTCCTGAAGCCGGTCCGACATCTCGCTCAGCAACGGCGTCGTGACATAGACCGTGAGCACCAGCGCTATGCCGTAGAGGACCAGATTGGGCGGCATCTGCTGGACGCCGAGCGCGTTGCGGATGAGGAACAGCACGACCGAGATTTTCAGGAACCCGGTCATGGTGACGACTGCCAGCGGCAGCAAACCGACAAAGCCGACGGCAATCAGGATCCCAAGCAGGTTGGGCGAATTGTCAAGCATTGTCGAACATGCGGGCAATCCGCACGCCCAGGCTCTCCCCAATCCGCACGATCTCGCCACGGCCGACGCGTTTGCCATTGGCGATGATGTCGACCGTCTCCTTCGTCACATTGGCGAGCGGAACGATGGCGCCGGGCGCAAGCTGCCTTACCTCGCCGAGCGGCATCGCCGTGCGGCCGAGCTCGAAGGCAAGCGCAACCGGCAGCTCGTCCAGAGTTGCCTCATCCAATACCTGGTCGGCATGCGGCGGCGTGTTTTGGTTCATGGTCCACTCCCATTTCGATCCAGCGATTGCCGTCGGCGCGGCAAGCAGTTGCGGCCCGCTGGCAGTCAGCACGGCCGGGGCATAAAGCCGCTCGGCAATGACCAATGCCGCCTCTTCCTCTTCGTCATCGAAGAGTACCACGTCCTCAGGTTGCAGACTTTGAAGCTCGCCAAGGCTGATTGTAAGCGCGTGGCGCCAGAGGCAGACGGGCAACGGGAATTCGGCAGGGACCGGGGGGCTCGCTTTGCCGATCGCGTCGAGAAATGCCCCGGCCCGCACGGCCAGATCGACGCTGTCGGTGTGCAAGGCGCAACCTATGGTTTCATCCTTGCCGGTCAGGGCGAAAGCCAGCGCGGTTTCGTCCAGAACGCTGTCTTCTTGTTCGATCGACGTAATAGTGATCGTCGCGCCGAGCCTGCTCTCGATCCATTCGAGATCTTTTTCGAATTCGGACTCCAGCAGCAGTGCGGCGTGAGCGGGCGCCAGCCGTTTCACGTCGATCAGCTCGTCAGCCTTAGCAAGACCCCGTTCGACAACAGAAAACGGCAAGCGCAATTTGCCCGTCGCGTCTCCGAGAGTGAACGCAATCGTGCACAACGGCTGGTCCTGACGGTTCGGCGCCGGCCAGACGGCCGCGATCGACATGGTTTTCCCGGCAATGGTGATCTGCGCGGGAGCACGGCGGCGGTAGAAGGCGTTCAATGCCACAACCTCCACGGCCGCAACAGATTCCAATGTCAGCGGCTCGCTAACGCTCGAGCCTGTGCGTCTGACCGGTTCTGCGCGCGCTTTCTTTTTTGCCGACGCCAAGGCCTGAGGCATCACACTTCCATATTCACGATCACGGATTGGACTATCGTTCTGTGGGCAAGCGCAGTGGATTGCGCTCGTCTTCCTCTGAAAGCTCGGCAAGCGCCAGGCTGCGACGCGCAGTGCGCTTGGTCAGATGCTGCAACAGCCCGTCCAGCTTCGTCACCGCCTTCATGCTGGCGCGATGATCGTTGCGGGCGGCCGATAACTCCGTTTTGCGTCGTTGCTCGGTGACGCCGGCCATCTTCTGGTTTTCCCGGAGCTGTTCGGTTTGCCTGGCGGCGTTCTCGAACTGTCCCTGAAGCCGATAGAGGGTGGCGGCCTTCACCGGTTGTCCAACAAGCGAACCGAATGCTGCATCCTCAGCGTCGACTGTGTGCTGCAGGTGTTCGCTGACCGCGGCGGCCGCCTCCCGAACCGCCCCGGCGGCCCGCTGCGCAGCGGCGTATCTCCTGATGACCGCCTCGTTTGCGCGCTGTTCACCGTGGCGCCTGAGGTCGCGCAATCGTGCGATCATGTCACGATCCTTCATTGACGATCCCCCGCATGCGTTCGCGTGTCTGCTCGATTGTCTCGTGGGTGGCGGACGGCTGTCGCAGGAAGGCGTTGATGGTGTCGATCTTCGCCACCGCCTCGTCCGCCACCGCATCGCTGCCCTTTTCGTATTCGCCGACGCGCAGCAGCAATTCGACGTCGGCGTAGCGGGCGAGCAACTCCCGCAAGCGGCCGGCGTCCGACCGATGCTCAGCCGGCACCACCGTGTCCATGAGGCGACTGCGGCTGCGCAGCACGTCGATGGCCGGGAAATGATTGCGCTGCGCAAGCTCGTTCGACAGAAAGACGTGGCCGTCGAGAAGCGCCTGGATTTCTTCGGCAACCGGGTCCAGCGTGCCATCGCCCTCCAGAAGGACGCTGTAGAGGCTTGTAATGGAGCCGACGCGGCCAGGCCCTGAGCGCTCGAGCAACCGGGGCAGAACAGCAAAAAGCGAAGACGGAAAACCGCGACGCGTCGGCGGCTCGCCTGAAGCAAGGCCAATCTCGCGCTGCGCACGGGCAAAGCGCGTGATGTTGTCCATTGCCAGCATCACATGCTTGCCCTGGTCGCGAAAATATTCGGCGATGCTGGTTGCCACATAGGCGGCCTTGACGCGCTCGATCGCCGGCCGGTCGGACGTCGCGACGACGATGACTGCGCGCACCAGCCCTTCCGGCCCAAGCTGATGCTCGATGAATTCGCGCACTTCACGTCCGCGTTCGCCGACAAGCGCCACCACGGCAACATCTGCATCGGTGCCGCTAACGATATCCGAAAGCAGGATCGACTTGCCGACGCCAGGCTCGCCGAAGATGCCGACGCGCTGCCCACGCGCGCAGGTGAGAAGCCCATCGAGGGCGCGGATTCCGAGCTGGATAGGCTCGGAAATCAAGCTGCGCTCCAGCGGCGACGGCGGATAGGCGTTGACCGGATAGCTGCCGGCAATGCCATCCGGCGAAAGCGGTTTGCCATCCAATGGCTCGCCGAACGCGCTGATCACCCGACCAAGCAGGCCGGGCCCGACGGGCACCGTTTGGGTCTTTCCGGTCGCAATGACCTCGGTGAGGCTTGAAAGGCCGGTGAGATCGCCAAGCGGAACAAGGATCGCCATCTCGTCCATGAGCCCAACGACTTCCGCCTTGGTCGCCGTGCCGGTCCTTGGATCGAGGAGTTCGCAGATTTCGCCGATCCGAACCTCCTCCACCGTCGCGTGAATGACCGTGCCGGTGACCCGCCGTACACGCCCTTTCCTGGGTCGGCTGGCATCGTCACGCAGGCCGGAACGCAGGTTCGGGACGATCGATGCGAGGCGGCTCTCGAGCTTGGTGGCGGGACTTGTCATGCCGCCGCCTCGGCCTTTGATGAAATCGCGGCGGCAATGGCGTCGAGCTGTGCCTCGATGCTGGCGTCGATGACGGCAATGTCGGTCAAAAGGATGCAGGCGCCCGTCGCCAGCGTATCGTCCGCGTCGATCTCGACCGTCATGCCCAGGTCACTCTCGCGCAGGACCGCGTTCAGTTCGTCGCGAACCCTGCTGACGGAAGCAGGATGAAGTCGGACCTTCAGATATTTGACGCGGCGAATTTCAGTGACGGCCTGCGCGGCCGCCTTGGCGACCAGCATGCTGGCGTCGAATTCTCCCAGCACGCGCCTGACGACATCGAGAGCCAGATTGACGATTTCGGCTTCCAGCCCACCGAGATAGCGGTCGACCTTGACCGCGGTCTCGCTGACCAAACGCGCGGCGTCCGTGTCGCCTTGCGCCTTGCCATCTTCATAGCCCTGCGCGTATTCGGCCGCATAGGCTCGCCGAGCGGCGTCACGCAACTGCTGCGCATCACGCCTGGCTTCGTCGAGAAAAGCGTGCCCATCCTGCCAGGCGCGTGCCTCGGCAGCGCGCAGGATGCGGGCGACGGGGCGCCTCGGCACGGCAGTGGTCGCTTTGCCCGGTTCGACCATCTTTGCTAACCCATCGCCCGTCGAACAATCGCCGGACCAGCTTCGGCAAATGGTTCGGCTGTCGGCTGGTCAACAAGCGCATGCGGCATCAGCTTGAGGCGGACCCGCATGCTGGTTTCGCCCCGCATCGCCTGACACCAGGCGCCAAGGCAACGCAGGCCGTCGGCATGGACACGACGAAGAATGTCTTCCAGCGGCTCCAACGGCTGCATAGGACCGGCCAGATCGCGGTTGGCGACTGCGAAAGCGCAGATTTCCGCGCCGAGTGCTGCCTGTAGCGCCGCGGCCTGGCGTCCATCGATGACGGGGGCCAGACTGCCGGCCCAGTAGATCGCGCCGGCGCGAAGCGCAAGGTCCTCCAACTCCTCACCCGACGACAAAGCAATCGCCAAGTCTATCTCATCGGCTGGTTCGTTGGAGACGGCGCCGCTGAGGCCGTAACGGTCGAGCAGAAGCTCTGACAATCGCTCCTGCAGGCGCTGCGACCGCAACATCCGCTCGCAGGCAGCCTCGCCAATCGTGCCGTCAAAGCACTGCGCCAGCCGGGCCGCATCCGCATAGAATGCGGGATTGGCCATGAATGCCTGCCATTCCGGGCTGGCAGTTTGCTTCGAGCCGGTCTGGATCATGTCTTCTTCACCGGCATGGCCGAAGCGTCGAGCGCGTAAACGCCGGGTCGTCGATACCACTGGACGTAAGCCAAGCGGGCAGCCAGCGCCAAGAGTGCCGCCGTCATGCCGTAAAACAGCCACATCGCGGCGGCGACGCTGTCGGGATGCAGCCAGAGGCCGAGGAACGTCGTGAAACCTGGCTCGCCGGTTGCGTGCTCGGGAACTGCCGCGGTCACCGGAATGAGCGTGACGGATACATTGTCATAAGTCAGCCCGGCGATGCCTTTGGCCACCAGCATCTTGACCTGCGGGATCAGCTCATTCATCGGAACGGATGCGCGATGCCGGATGAAAACGGAGGCGGACGACGGCACCAGCCGCTGCCTCAGCGGATCGTTTTCGGGCAGGACGAGATGAACGCGCGCCGAAAGCACGCCGTCGATGTCCGAAATAGTCTGCGACAGTTCCTGGCTCAGGCCATAAATCATCGTCGCCCGCTCTTCGACCGGCGAGGATACAAGCCCGTCTCGCTTGAACACGTCGCCGAGCGTCTGGAATTCCTGTTTGGGCAAGCCGCTTTCGTCGAGAATCGCCATAGCTTCGGCGAAACGGTCCTTCTGCACCGAAACCGTCATTTTGCCGTCCTTGCCCGCCACGCGTTGGGCCGGGATGCCATGACGCATCAGCGTGGCTACGATCTCGTTGGCCTGCCGCTGGTTGAGGTCGGAATACAGCTCGACCGAGCACGCCTGGAGCACAAGCATGCTCAGCACGACGAGCGCGACGCGGCACCGGACGCCGCATCGATTCACTAGTGTCGACCGCTGCGGCAAGGATATCGTGTGCACGAACACTCCGTAGGCTTACTGTTGCTTGATCAGCGTGCTGGTGGACGACGTAACGGCCGTTACGCTGCTGGTGACCACTTCGAGATTGGCGGCTGCCCACATCACCGAAATGGATCGTTCGAGCAGTTGCTCGGCATTTTTTGCGGTGGCGTTTTCGTCTTCCTTGCCTGACGGGGCCTTGCCTGACGGGGCGGTCTTGCTTGCGCCATCCTGCATGGTAGCCGTTTCAGCATTCACGGGAGCGTTTGCCTGGCCAAGCGCCTTCTGGACCTGCTGCATGGTCCCTTCCAGCGACTGAACCGCAGAACCGAACAATGCAGACGGATCCGTGAGCGCCCCGCCCCCAGCCTTCTCCACCTCGGCCAGATAGTCGAAGAGCTTGTGTTCGGCGATCGGCTCGGTCTTTTCCAGTTTGGAGGCCAGTTTGGAGGATTGTCCGGCCATTGCCGGATTGGCTCCCGAAGACGCCTGCGCCACCTGCTGGCCTGCCCGCGTGGCGACATCACCGCGTTCAGGCATACTAACCTTCGCCGCATCATGTTTTTCCTGATTGGCACCCACCATTCGGTTACCCGGCTGCGCTGTCGTGCCGGCGGTGATCTGCTGCTGCGAAGCTATGCTGGTGGTCAAGTTCGCCAGTGTGGCTTCCAGGGCTCCAATCGGCGCGATTTGCATGAACCTGCCCTCCTGCTTGCTTAGTTCGGTTTGCCGGAGGGAACATTCTGCGCCTCCGCCTGCCTGCCGCGGAAAACGCGGACCGGAACAACTTTGCCAGCCTCCTGCCTGGTGCTCGGCGCCGCAGGAACTCCCAGTGTTTTCCTGACAAGTTCAACATAGGACGGCGGCCCCGATACCGAGACAACATCGTCCTGCGTGGACACCTTTATCGGAAACTTCGGGTCGATGACCCCCAGCCGCGAAAGCCGATCTTCCGCACCGGCAGCCGTGTTGGCATCAAGCGCGATCATTTCCGTCCGGACCTCGGCTTCGGTCGCGACGTTCATGACGATGCCATCGAAATGCCAGACCAACCCGTATCGATCGCAGATCTCTTGCAGGAACTCGCGCGCCGTTCCAACCGGCATGCCGGCGCTCAAACGCCCCTTTACGAGTTTGCTGACACGCATCGGCACCCGCATGTTGCGGCCCAGTTCGACCAGCGCGTCGGCCACCGACTGATCGACGGTGATGTATTTGTACGGGCCGGCAGGCCAGCGCGGTTCGGCTGCGTTGGCCGGCGACGAGGCAAGGCCCAACGCCAGGATCATCGCAAGACCGCAGGCGGCAAAAACCGCCCTGGTTCCCAACGACCGATCCGCATGGCAGGTGTCGCGTCCCGTCAACATTGGTCCTATCACAAAGGGACGCACGAGCGATGGCCCGCGTCGCTGGTTGAATGGTTTACCCGCCGATTCACTCTATCGTGCACATTGCAGAATTGGAAGTCCAATTGGATTGCGCGCAGGCATTTGGTGCCAAACGTTGCGGACCGCTTGCAAAGCGATATGGTGCGCGCTGGAATCAGGTGATCGCCAGCTGAACGCCTGGATGCAGAAGAGAGATCGGTCTTGGGCGGCAATCAAATGATCCTGCTTGCGAACTTGCCTGTTCCCGTCAAGGTTGCGGGACGCAAGGTCCGGGTCACCCCGCGCCTTATCCAGAGCCCGCGCCTTAACCAGAGATTGCGTGCATTTCTGATCGCTCTCATATCGATTGCCGCCATGGCGCCGGCGCAGGCCCAATCGAATAGCGGTTATGACCCACGAAGCTGGACTTACGATCCGGCAAGAAATGTGCTGGTCTCGCCTTCCGCTCCCGACCAGACTCCCGATGGAGAAGCCCAGCGCGATTGGTCAGCAATCCCGAGGGAGATCGTGCATTTCAGTGAGGCTCAACCGAAGGGATCGATCGTTATCGACACCACGGAGCGGCGGCTTTACTACATTTTGGGCAACGGCAGGGCGCTGCGATACGCGGTGGGCGTTGGAAAGGAGGGATTGGAATGGTCCGGCCGCGACACGATTTCGGCCAAGAAGATCTGGCCAGATTGGCGGCCGCCGGCCGACATGCGATCCAGAGAAGCATCAAATGGCCGCTTCCTGCCTGTGCATGTCGAGGGAGGACCGAACAATCCACTGGGCGCGCGCGCATTGTATATCGGCAACACGCTCTATCGCGTCCACGGCACCAACCAGCCATGGACCGTCGGACGGGCCAACTCCTCCGATTGCATTCGCATGACCAATGACGACGTCATCGATCTTTATGACCGCGTGAAGATCGGCAGCCAGATCATTGTGCGGCATTGATGGCCGTTCCCGAAAGCCGCAAATGAGTGATTCGCAGTCGTGATACCTTTCAACATCAAGCAGCTCGAAACCTTTCTCCTGGTGGCGACGTTCGGAAGCTTTCGCAGGGCGGCGGAACGCCTGAACACCACGCAGCCGGCGGTGTCCACCCGAATTGCCGGGCTGGAGGAAGCGCTTGGCGCCAAGCTGTTCGAGCGGCAGAGCAGCACGGTCAGGCTGACCGCCGAGGGACAACGGCTGCTGCCACCTGCCCAACGGGTTCTGCGCGTCGCAGAGCGGCTGCAGTTGATGGCCAGCTCTCTTTCAGAGACTTCAGAGACGACCAGGGTGCTGAGGCTTGGGGTTGCCGAAACGATCGTGCACACTTGGCTGCCGGATTTCCTCACGGCACTGAAGGCAAACTTTCCGCTTGTTGATACCGATATCGTCGTCGATGCGACGACGACCCTTCGCAACGAACTGATGTCACACCGGCTCGATCTTGCGGTGCTGATGGGCCCTGTCCTGGAGTACAGCATCGAGAATATCGAGATGCCGTCCTTTCCGCTTGTCTGGGTCTGCTCGCCGCAATTGGAATTGCCTCACCGGCGCAAGGTGACGCTGAACGACCTGATGCAGTTTCCCATCATCAGCTACGCCCGCACCACGCGACCCTACAGCGAACTCTACCGCAAGCTCACCGGCGAATTCGAAGAGACGCCGCGCATCTTTCCGGCCAATTCGCTGGCCGCCTCCATCACCATGACACTCAACGGAATCGGCATAGCCTCGCTGCCCGAGGGAGTCGTCCAGGACTATCTCGCAAGCGGCAAACTGCGCATCGTCGAATGCGAATGGCACCCGTCAGACCTGCAGTTTACCGCCTCCTACTCTTCCGAACCCTCCAATCCGATAGCGGAGCGGGCGGCAAAGCTGGCCGGCTGCGTTGCGCACGCCTATGCTGCGAGAACCGATAAACTTAGGCCCGCGGTTTCTCAGCCGACCAAGGTGGCCGGCAGGTAGATGCGGTCGCCTGAGAAGATCACATCCGGGCTCATTATATGGTCCATGTTGAGCACCACCGTCTCGGCCACATCCGCAGAATGGGTCCTGGCGATCAGGCGAATGCTGTCGCCGTTCTTGACCTCGACCCACTGGTAGCCGTCTTTCTCCAGCGTTGGATTGGTGCGGCCCGCAGGGTTGCTGCTGCCGTCAGCATGCGGCTCGACATGGTCGCCGGAAACCCAGCCGCTGTGCATTTCGCCGTCCGGCCCGAAACCTTCGACCGGTATCCAGGCGTCTCCTGACTGGTCTGTCGAAGGCCCGGCGGTCTGCTCGACGAAGGTGCCGGGTTGCAGAACCGTCGCCACGGTCGAATCCGCGTCAGGCTGGGTCCGCAAGTTCAGGCCATCATCGGCCAGCACGGCGAGTTGCGGGAAGTCCTGCGGCGGGGTTGGCGTCCCGGGATCAGGCTGCTCGGTCTGTTCGTCCGGCGGCGCACCATCGACGCCGGAAGGATCGTTACCCGGCGGGGTCTGCTCGTCCGGTGGCGCGACGCCGGAAGGATCGTCGCCCGGCGCGGGGTCGGTTGCCGGCGTCTTGCCGGTGTTGTTCCATGGCTGGTCGTCCAGCGTATCCCAGGCAAACAGCAGCATGCCGACGCCGAAGGTCACGCCAAGCGCGATGCGATCGGCGATCCCCCAGCGCGCGTCGGACTTTGCGCGGACGTCGATCTGCTCTGCCGTCCTCGGCACGGCCCGGCGATTGAGCAGATCCGTGCGCGCGGCCGACACCCAGAACTCGGCGCTGCCGACGGTGAACAAGGCGCCCGCCGTCGCGGCCAGCGGCGAGTGCAGGTTCTGTGCCGTGTAGAGAACGGAGCCAAACAGATAAGCGGGACCGCCCAGATGCTCGGCCACGTTCCGCAACACCGGCCGCCCGGCGACCGACTGCAGCGCGGATTTCGTTCCGTAGATCACATTGCCCAGCGAGAAGGAGCCGTTCAACCAGACATTGTCGCCGCGCAGCAGCCCGGCGGCCGAGCCTGGAGACGAGAAGACGAACGACGCCCCGCTCGCCGCATTGAGGGCGCGTCCGAGCGGCTTGTGATTTGCCGTGGCGTTCGGAAACACCGATTGCGCGCTGAAGACGATGCCGCGGACGCCGAACGCAACGCCCGCAGCCGTCGCGGCCCAATGCGGTGGCAGGATCTGCCATACCGTGTAGGAGGAGCCGGCCATCGGACCGAAGGTCGCGACCAACTGCGCGTTCTCGTTGAGGCGGGCGAGGGTCAGCGCCTGATCGACGGCAGCAGTTTGATCCGGCGTCATGACCTTCTTGTGGGTCGCCCGATAGGTGGTCAACTGCAGCACGGATAGCGCGTTCGTTTGCTCCGTCGACATCCAGGTAAACTGCCTCGGCGTGAACTTGCGCAACTGGCCGGGGCTCAGTTCGCCAAGCTGCTTCGGCGTCAGCGCCGCTATCTGTTGTTTCGTCAGCGCCTCGATCTGGTGAATGGTCAGAGCGTCAAGCTGCTCCCGCGTCAGTGCTGCGACGTGGCGTGGCGACAGCTTTGCCATTGTCGCGGGATCGCGTGCCGCGACGAGAGCCGGGTCCAGCGCCGCGAACTGGGTGGCGTTGAGATGGCCGAACTGGGCGGGCCGCATGGCGGCGACCTGTTCCGGCGTAAGGGCGTTGCGCTGCTCGTCACTGAGCTTGGCGTTCTGGTCGGGCGTCAGCTTGCGCACCTGCTCGATGGTCAATCCGGCGAGTTGCTCTTGTGAGAGGGCCGCGACCTGATCCGGCCGCAAGCCGGTGATCCGGCCAGGGGCAACAGCCTGCAATTTGCTTGGCCTGATCGCCTGAAGCTGTTCGCCACCCAGCGCCCGCAACTGCGTCGGCCGAAGCGCGGCAAGTTGATCGAACGTCAGCTGCCGGACCTGCTCGGGGCTGAGTGCAGCAACCTGCTCAAGCGCCAGCTTGGCGATGTGCTCCGGCTTGATGGCGTGCAATTGTGTGCCGGTCAATTCGGAAGTCTGATCGGCTGCAAGCGCCCTGACCTCCGGCCCGGTCGGCGCCCGCACTGGTTCGGCAAATCCCGGCTCCGCGGCGGAACTCACCGGAAACTCAAGGCTGACGATCCTTCCGCTGGCAGAGTCAAAGACCACCCTGCCCCGGTCAGTCGCTGGCGGCCATGTCGCGGCCGGCGTTTCGGCAGCACTATTCTCTGTCGGCGGCGTTTCGCCAGTCACGGCCGGGGTTTCGTTGACGACCACCTCGGCCGGCGGCGGCGGCGCTTCGGCCTGCGCTGGCGCATCCCAGAACTCGTCGGCCGGCCGCAAGATCACCTGCGGGCGTTTCTGCGTCGATCGGCCGGGCGCGAAGGCATCCTCATTGCGCATGAACTCACCGATGAAATTGCCGTTCGGATCCATCATCCGCCAGCCATGGACCTCGTTCCATGGGATGCTGCCGTCGATTGCAGTCTCGTCGACGCGGGCCATGCTGTCGCTGACGGGCCGGCCCATCGCCTCGAACTCGGTCGGGACGTGAAGGCGCGGTCTGCTCGGATTAAGCGTGTAGAGATAGGTATAGCCTTGCTGCCGCGCGGCCCGTGACTCTTCCGAAACGAAAGCCTTGGCGCCCGAGACCGACTGGCTGGTGCCGACGAAACGGCCATGGGTATTGCCAAGCACATAGTTGCTCAGGACGATGCCTTGCGGGTTGTCCACCCAGATTCCTGTCGGCGGCGGCGGCGAGAAGCCGCCTGCGTCCCTGATCTCGCTCGGCGCGCGTGTATCGGCGCGGAACACATAGGGGCCGACATTGCCGCGCACAGGTCTTGCGGGGTCGCCGGCGCTTTCGACGGGCAGATTGCCTTCCTCGGGATGCCCAAGGCTGCCCGGCACATGGTCTTCGGAAGCGCCGCGTATCCAGGGCAGGACATAAGGCTCTCCGGTTTCGGGATCCCGGAACAGGATATGCGATTTATGCATCAACTCCGGTTCGTCGCCGCGCGCGCTCGGCGCATCGGCCGGCGGCACATAGACATTCTCCACGCTCTTGGGCGGCGTCCCGAGATACCGCACGGTGGCCGTTTCGCCATTCTCGTCGACGATCCGAACCGTTTTTTCCGACGGCCCCGGGCCTAGTGCCGGCGGGGTCGGCGGCGAATTGTGCAGCACATCCTGCTCGAGCAGCCGGTTGAGGTAATGCGCCTGCGTGGGCGTCAGCTCGCTGCGGGCCTGCTGGTCCAGCTGTTGCCGCAACACTTTCCATGCTGGCCGGCTCATGCCGTCTGGCCGTCCGCCGGCGAGTTGGTCCGGATATGGCGCCACGCCCAGTTCCGGGAACACATCCAACACGCGCTGACCAGCGAACCTCAAATCGCCATGCGGCGATGCCGCAACCTCGGCGAGATAGGCGTCGAGATGCTGCAGGACGTCCGGCGTCAGTCGCCCCCCCGAGGTGCCCAGCGCCGAGAAGACCTTTTGCGCGCCTTCGGAGGATCCGGGATGGGCGCGGGCGGTACGGGCATGCGGGACAACATCCTTCCTCACCGAGCCGAGTTCCACCGTCGTTAGCGGCCATTGGCTATAGTTCACGGCGACACCGGCGCCGTGGTCCTTGCGGTCCAGGCGGTTGAGCGGCCCGGCGCCCGTCTCGCGCGGAACGCCCTCGAAGGCGGGGGTGCCGCGCCAGGGTTCCTTGCCGCCTCCGAAGGGCGCCATGACGTTGAAGTTGCGGTAGAGGACACGATCCTCGAAACCAGGCACCTTGCCTTCGGAACTATAGTGGCTGGCGCCACCTCTCGCGGCCTCCTCCCAGAAAGAGGCTGCCCTTTGGCTGAGCGGGCCAGGCTCCCTGTGCGTATATCCTGGCCGGCCGCCTTCGCCGCCGAGATAGCGCAGCGTGCGATTGACGTAGGCCCCGCTCACAGAGAAGCCAAAGATGGATAGTGAAACGCCAGCGGCTTTTTCGTTCTGGAACGTGTTCTTCGACAGCATCGGCGCCGATGCGACCCACTGGGCGGAGGGAGCCGCCGCCTCGTCATAAGCGAAATTCGGCCGGAATCCATTGACGAAAAGTTTCTGGCCCTTCGCGTCGTTGGGATGGACCGGGAGCAGGAAGCCGGTGCCGTCCGGGCCGTTGTTCTTCAGGCTGAGTTCGCCATAGACCTGCCGGCTGGGCAGCGGTACTTTGAGGCCGATGCCGAGCATCGATCCGCCGAGAGTGACCGTGCGGCCGTCGGGGCCGAGGATCCACCCGGCAGCCAGGAGGGCGCCGTTGGTCGCCATGTCGTTCAGCAAAGGGCCGCCCAGGACATTGGCTTCGTGTTCCTGCAGGAACCAGGAAACGGTGGCGCGGTCGGACCGCCAGACCCCTTGTGCATCGGTGAAGAATGTCGGGGCGCGCCACGAACTCGCCTTGTCGGCATCCAGCAACCGCTCCAGCAGGACGGGCACCTCGCTGTTGATCTCGGTCCCGGCCCTGGGCTTGCTTGCGGGCAGCGCGTTCTCCAGCGCGTGCGCGAGCGACTGGACAGCGGGGTCCGCGGATTTCGCCTGGTTGGCGGCGTAACCGCGCATCTGTCGCCAAAGATAAGGCGTCCAGGTGTCGTGGCCGGACAGAACCTTCTCATTGTAGCGGCCTTCCGGCGAAAGCTCTCCGGCGGGTTTGAACGAAGAGTCCGGCTGGAGCTTAGGACCGTAGACCCACGTGCTGCCACTGTCGGCCTGGAGGACCTGCATGAGCGCATCCTGCTGCGCGGCGGTCACCGCCTTGCCGAGCTTGGTGGCGCGCCCCTTGAACAACGGCGAGGCGGCATTTGCCGCGGCGGCAAGGTTCGGATCGGTGGAGTGTGACGCCGCCTTGAGGTAATCGCCGACGATGCCACGGCCGGCATCGGTCCAGCCGGCTTCTCCCGGCAGCGCCCCGGCGGTGAGGAACTGCTCGCCGCCGGGCAGCCTGGCGTCTGACGACAGGCCGAGTTGGTCGATCACTTCTCCTGGCGACAGATGCGGCAGCTTGCCCTGTGCGCTGAACACCTGGAGGGTCGTCAAGCCGTTCTTCGAAAGCTGGCCGGCCGGCTTGGAGCCGGTGAACGAGCTGCTGCGGTCGGCATTGAGCATTTCGCCAAGCGCATGATGCTGGGCCGGCGTCATCTCCGTGCCGGGCTGAGGCAGACCCCTGCCGCCGAGTTGCACCCTGGTCATGGTCACCGCGTCGCGGACGACAGGATCGCTGGAACGTTCGAGGGAATGCAGGTAGTCGCCGACCAGTTGCAGCTGCTCGGGCGTCCATGTCGGCGCCGGCGCCGCCGCATCGTCGGGAAGCGCCGGCAAGGTGGTGGCCAGGGTCTCGCCGAGCGCCGAGCGATGGCTGACTTCCGGATTCTTGGCGGGATCGAACGTCTGGACTTCCCGTGCCGGGGTGTTGACCCTGTTCTGGCCGTTCGGCGTGGTTATCGACCCGCGCTTGGCGCGTTCGACGGTCTGGCCCGAACCCAGGTAGCCGGCATCCGTCGCATGCTCGCCCAATGGGACGATGTCGGGGGCGGTGTCGCGGGTCATGCTCGCCTGCGGGCCGGCGATGACGATCTTGGCCGGCAGGTATTCGCCGCCGGCCTCGACATAGATGTCCTGTCCGGCGGTGACGCCGTCCTGCGCAACCGGCCGGTGATAGATGCTGTCGACCAGCTCGCCGAGCTTCGGATAGTCATAGCGGGGTTCGGTATTCGCGTAACGCGTGCCGATGCGCCGCAGGCCGGCCTTGGCGGCAGTGAACGTCTGGCCGAAGCTGTACGGGTTTGACGAGAAACGATTGATGATGGGCGTGCCGTCGGGCCGAAACCGGCTGGGGTGCCCGGTGTCCGTCACGGCCGGTGGCTCGGTGCGGGCGTTCGGATCGGTTGTCCAGCGACCGTCGGCGCCGAGATAAAGCACCGGCAAGGAAGGGTCGAGATCGACAGCAGCCGGCACCGGCTCCGGCGCGGCCGTGATCGCCTTGGGTTCGGGTATGGCGACAACCCTCTGCCCTTCCGGCACGTTGAAATCGACGAGCATCTCGCCGGTATGGCGGTTGCCGAGAGTGTAGCGCATCAACGGGCGGGTGCCTTCCGCCCCGCGTGTTTCCGTTTCGGACTGGAGCAGGACCTCGTCCGGGGTGACCAGCACGGCCGGGTCGGAAGGGCGTGCGCCGTCGAGGTAGCCCGTCTGCTGCGGATCCTTGCCGCTGGTGTAGACGTATTCCGCGGGATTGCGGCTTGGCATGCCGGTGAACGTCTTGGTCGCCGGGTCCCAGACGAGCCGCAAGCCGCTCTCGGCCGGGCGCGTCGTTCCATCGCCGCGGACCGGCGGAACCACAATCGGATCGCCGTCGGCGGGAACGCGCACATTCTGCTCACGCGCTCCCTGGGCGTCTCGGTCGCTGGCATTCTCGGGATCGCCGCGCTCGCCCGGAACGCTCGGCCCTTCATCGTGGACGTTGATAACCGTCCCCTCAACAACGGGGTGACTGGGATCGTGGAAGACCAGCATGTCGGTCGGGCGATGGACGCCGTCGGTGCCTTGCTCATGCACGACCATCGGCCGCGACGATTGTCCGTCGCCTGATGGATCACCCTTGCCGCCCATGGGTGGCGGTGGATTCGGACCGCCGGACTCGCCGGCCGGCAGCGCCCGTGGACCGGTTGGCCGGTTAGCCGCACCGGTGTTGTCAAAACCATCCCGGGCGCCGAAACCGGCTCCCTGCTGGCCGGATGTTTCGCCGGCCACGTCGCCGGCGATGATGATCTCATCCGGGTCCGGCATGACCTGCTCGCCGGTGGGCCGGTAGACACCGTCGGGGCCCATCTCGTAGACGGCCCGCGGTTGCGGCCCCGAATCCGGAAAAGTTCCGCTCCGAGTACCGCCCGTTCCAGGCATGTTGGACAACAGCGAGCGTCCGCCCAGCCCCGTGCCGACAGTGCCGACGCCTATGCCTACGATTGCGTTAGCGAGCTCGAGCAGGGACATATCGCCGCCATGCGCCAACAGATCTTCCACCGATTTGCCGAGCAGCGGAACACCGGTAACCACGGCGCCGGCATCGAGGGCCCACGCAGCGTTCGTCAGCCTGTTGCTGCTTTGCATAAACTCCGAGACCTTACCAGCATAAGAGGCCTCCTCTACGTTCACCTGGAATCTGCCGATGCCCCAACTGGCATCTTTCATGCGAGTCATCCCGAAGCCGCCCGCGAAAGCCTGGGATCTGGACAGGCTTGTCTTTGCCAAGCCGAATGTGCGCAGGGCACCCGCGCCCACTGGCAGGAACGCAGTTACGCCGGTGGCGATATTCCAACCCGACTGGCTGTCGAAGTCGCCGCCCTGCAGGAGGTGATCACCCTCTTTGATCAGAGCCTTGCCGCCAAGGATTGAGCCGGAGCCGATCGCGATGGGAATCGCCCATTGGCCGCCCGGCACGAACGAGACGATAGTGGAGACACCGGCTACGATGCCAAGGCCAATGTCGGTAGCCTTGTCCCAGAAACCCACCTTGCGCGCGTCGGCCACTTCCAGTTCGTCGAGCGAAAAACCATCCTCGCCGAGCGACATGTCGCCGCCCTTGGCCATGACCAGATTGCCCTTCTCGCTGAAGATGCGATTCTCGTGCTGGAATTCATCGAAGGTGCTGTAATATTTACCCGAGCTGTCGACATAGCCGATTTCGTCGCCGCCGCTCTTGATCGCGAACAAGGCCGTCGTCGATTCCTTCCCACCGTCGAGGGAGAAAACCGGCACGATCTTGACCTCGGCGTCGTCGCCAGCGCGGTCGGTGATTTCTTCGGTGACCTTTTGGACGTCTTCACTCGACGCGTCGAGCCCGAGTGTCTGACCAACGGCAGTGCTGAGTTGGTCCGGCGTATATGTCTCGTATTCGCCGGTGAAGCCGGCCTCGTAGAGGTTCTCGAACTGGACCTGATATCCAGCCAGCGCCTGGTCCTTGTGTTCTTCAAAATACTCGTACTTGAGTTTCGCCTCATGCTCGGCGGAACCGTATTCGAGAAGCTTGGGGTGGCTTGCGGAAAAAGCGTACCAGTCGCGCCCCGCCACCATCGCCGGCCGCACGTTTTGTTCCCAGTCCTCCAATTGGTTCTTTTCGGTCTCCGCCTGGCCTCGATCGATTTCCGCGGCAGCAACTTCGGGGTGCACCCACAGCTTCTGGCCGTCCATCTCGATCTGGACCCACTTGCCGCTGTCGCCGATCGCGCCCGGCCCCTGCTCTTCGTAGGCCGCGGCAACCTCCGGCGCGACCCACAGGTCGCGGCCGTTCACCGCGATCTTCACCGCCGTCTCGCCCGGCTTGAGCGTGCCGGCGGGCGCCTCTACGGTTCCCGGCCCGTGGTCGGTGATCGCCTGGTCGCGCGCCGTCGTCGCGTCGACGAGCCCCGTCTTCGCATCTCTCAGCCCGGCATCAAGCTGGTCGACCTGCACGCCGACGATCTTCGACCTGGCCGCGTCCAGCGCCGATTGCGATCCGTTTGCGTTGGCTGTGCATACCGGCGCCGATAGGTCCTGCGTCGAGGCCAGCATCTCCTGCCACTGCTTGTTGAGCGGATCGTTGCGGAAATCTTCCCTGATACCCTCGTCGTTGAGGTCATATGTCAGGGCAGATTTATGTATGTTGGTGTCATCACCGTTCTCGTCGGTGAAAGTGGCGTTCTCATAGACGGTAACGACATAGAGTTGACCGTTCTCCTCGACTATGTCCTGCGATTCTATCTTGCCGGTAAAGTCACCGTGTCCATTGGTATAGCCTTCCCAATCGAAATGATGCGGGTTTCTTTCCTGCGCCTGCGCAAGCAGTTGCTGCTTGAGAGGCTCCATGGTCACGGCAAGATCCGCCGCCTCTGCCTGTGCAACCCCATACTCCTGATATGCCTCGGCCAGGGTCACCTGATTGGCCGCTGCCCCCTGGAGCGTTTGCAGACCTTCAAGCCGCTCTTCGATGGCCGTGTATTCTGGGCTTCCAGGCTTGGCATCAGTAAGCTTCAGCTCCAGCTCGGTCGAGCTGATCATTTGATCGATCGTGGCCTTGTTGCCGTTGGCGGTGTGTAGCGAAGCGTTTGTAAAGAGCTCGGCGACCTCCGCGTGCGCGGCCTTTCCTTGTTGGTTGGTTTCCTCGGCACTGGGGCCATCCGGGTTGCTGACAGCAGTCTGGTTGGGATCGCTGAGCGTCGGCAGATCTACCTGTTTGTCGATCGCTTCGAGAAGTGACGTCTGGCCCTCCTCGTATTCGGCCCGGGCGGTGCTGGCGCTTTCAAGCGCGTTGTTGGCGAGGCTCAACCGGCTTTGCGCATCTGCCAGCGTGCCCTTCGGTTCGGGCGGCTTCCAATCCAGTCCATAAGGCGCCAACGCCTCGTCGAGCATCGACTCGGCACCGTCCATGGCGTTCTTGAATTCAGGGTCCAGCGCATAGACGTCGAGCTGTGCCGCGCTCTGCGCAGCCTTTGCTTCTGCCTCACCGAAGTTCGCAATCGCCACGTTCTCGGCTGCGATCGCCTTGGCCACCTCCGGGTCGAACCATTTCCAGCTCCCGTCGACCAGCAATGGCACCCACTTCCCGCCCGAAGGAGCCGTGGCTGATGGTGGGTTTCCGTAGGGACCAACCGATGTGGGGCCACCCTCGAGAGTCGCGCCGGTTGCGTCTTGTCCCCGACCATACAGTTCCATTGCAGCGACCATGGCCTGCTGCTTTTCAAGCGCCCCCGTGGTCAGCTCCGGCGTCGCCCCGCCGAATATGCCATCCAGCATCGTCTTGAGTATCTGGTCTTCCTTGGCCTGTTCCGGGCCATTGCTGTTCGGGTTGATGTCCAGCAACAAATCGGCCAACGCTTCCTGCGCGGTGCCGGCCGCGATATCCGTGACGGCGCCGGTCGTTGCGTTGGTCAGCGTGATCTTGCCGTCCGGCGACGTGGTCATTGTGTAGCCGTTAAACGTCACATTGACGGTGGTGTTGGTACCGCCCTCGATCACCACGGTTTCCCCGGGATGAATAAGGTCGGGATCGCGCGGAGAGGTGAACAACTCCGGATTGCTTTCGGCGAGATCCTCCAGCGTCACACCATGCGCCTCGGCGATGTCGCTCAGATTGTCACCGGGTTGGACCTGGTAATCGATCGGCTCGCCGTCGTTCAGCGTCTCGACAATGGTCTCGGTGCGCCGGCCGTCCTTGTCGACGACGATCGTCGTTTCGGTGTTGTTGAGGGGGTCGACGATGGTGGTGGTCTGCTCGCCGGTTTCGGTGTTACGCTCGGTGTGGCTGGTCCTGCCATTGCCGTCGACCGCATCGGTCGTCTCGGTATCCCCCTCGATGGTCGTAACCGAAGTCGAACCGTGTTGGTAGTCGTTGTTGTAGGTGACCGTCTTGCCGGTCTCCGGATCCGTGACGACGATCTGCAGGGTCTCGCCAGGGTCACCGCCCTGCGTCACCTCGAGGCCGGCGGCGTTCAGTTCGGCGATCACCTGCTCCGGCGTGAGATTGCTCGCCTCGGCGATTTCTTCAATGCTTTTGCCGGCGGCAAGCTGTTCCTCGATCGCCGCCACGCCCGAGCCGTCCGCCGTCTGCGATTGCGCCAAGGTGGTCACCTCGCCGCCCGGAGCCGTAACCGTGGTTACCGGCAATGCGGGGCCGCCGGCGGGCGTCACCGTCTGCACGGTCGACCCATTCGGCAGGTTGCTGGTGACGGTGACGGCGCCGTTACCACTGGTTTCAGTGGTTGTGGTTTCACGGGTCTGGGGATTGGTCGTGCGTTCGGTGACCGCGCCGTCGCCGAGATCATCCACCAGCGTGGTGGTGATCGCGCCGGTCTGCGCGTCGACGCTGGTGGTTTCCTTGCGGCCGAGATCGTCACGGATCGGCGATGAGGTCGCCTGCAGGTCGGGGCCGGTCACTTCGGTGTAGTAGCCGCCGTGCTGATAATCCTGGTTTTCGGTGATCGTGCGGTCTCCAACGGTGATCACCACCGTGCGGGTGTCGCCGTTGGCGTGCTCGGACGCTACCGCCGTCATGCCGCCGGCATTCAGAGCCGCCACCACATCCTCGGGAGCCAGGCCCTGCTCGTCGGCGATGTTGTCGATGCTTTTGCCACTCTCGATCGCCTTGAGAATGTCGTTCGCCTTGGCTTTCGGCGAAACGTCGTCGGGCCCACCACTGGCCAGCAGGAGGTTTGGCGCGCCGCCGGAATCCTGCGTCGTGAAAAGCGCCGGCGCGGCGGTGGCGCCGCCATTGCGGTTCGCCGTGGTGACCGCGGCAGGCAGCTCCGGTCCTGGCTGCGCCGGGGCGGTCGGCTGCGCCGTCGTCAGTTCCGCATTGACCTGCGTCAGCCGCTGGCGGGCGCCCGCGGCCGCGTCGGCCTCGCCCATCTTGTTGGCGAGCCGGATGTCATTTTGCAATTTCGTGGCTTCTGCCTGCAGCCGCGTAATCTGCTCGGCATTGGCCTTTGGATCGACCCTGGGAGGCGGCGGCGGCTTGACGGTATTAATCGGGCGGATCATCAAACAACCTCCGGAGCCGGTCCAGTCCTGGTTCAGGCAGTCTGCCTGCCGTCAACGCCCCCGCGCCCGACAGTGAAAGCCCCGGAAGCTTACCGGGGCGGCTTCCAATAAATGCCGAAAGCAGCGAGTTGCTCTTCCGACTGTCTTACTCGTTCTGCAGCATTCACTTCAGACTGCGCAGCCGTCAGTGCGGCCAGAATCTCGACGGCGGCGAACGCCGGCGCCATGCTGCGAAAGAACGACTGCGAATTTGCCGTAACGATGATGGTCTCCCGCGCGATCCGGGCCAGCGGCGACACGCTGCTGTCGGTGATTGCCACCACGCCGACACCCTGCCTGGCCGACTGGCGCGCCACGTCAATCGTCGTGCGTTCATAAGGCGACATGCCCACAGCAAGCAGCACATCGCCGCGTCCCGCGCCCTGCAAGGCATCGAGACCATGTCCGCCCATCTCGCCGACAAGCGTCACCTTGCGGTCGCCGCCAGCCAGAAACGACATGATGTGAACGAAGTGGTTGGCGACCGGATAGAAGGAGCGCGAGCCGAGACCAAACAGATTGCGTGATCGTGCAAGGAGGTCCGCTGCGGCGATGAATTGCGAGGCATTGCCGTACTCACCCAGGCTTGAAACCTGCGCCGCGAGCGTGTCGGCGACAACCCCTGCAGTCGAATATCCCGGATCGCCACCCTGGTCGGCACCCCGTCGCGCCGGCTCACCGGCGCCTGTCTCACGCAGCGCGCGCGCATAAAGGCTGCGCATATCCTCATAGCCTTCAAGGCCAAGCCATCGCGCCAAACGCATCATCGTGCTGTGCGAAACGCCGGCCTGATGCGCCTGCTCGCGCATCGACATCAGTGCGACGTCCTTGGGATGGTCCAGCACGAAACGCGCGGCGACCCGCAGCTGCGGCGGCATATTCTCGAACCGTTCGACCAACAGCTCCGCCAAAGGACCTTGTTCCATTCTGCCATACCCCATTTACCCCGATCGCAAGGTTACTCCTCCAATGGTGGCAATGCAACAGTTGGAACCGAACTGGTTCATATATTCCAAGTGGACTTTCATTTTCGATCACGCTGCCTTAAGCTGCTTTCGCAACCTGCCGGATCGCGTCGACGTGATTCCGGAGTTTGTAACTTGAATGGTCCCTCAAGGAGACAATGATGGCTACCCCTCCCATTTCGTCCGGCGCTGCCGGGTCGCCGGAACAGAACCTGGACAAGATGATCAAGCATCAGGAGCGCATGTTTAGCCTCGAGATCACAAAAGAGATCGCGAAGTCCCAACATGACATGCTGATGAGCACCGCGAGGACGCTCGGCCAGTCGGCTGAGAAGGCCTAAGGCGGGATTCTCGAAACCATGCGCCGCCGCAAGCACCCGGCGGCGCACGTCCACGGCTTTCGATGCCGTTGTCGGGCTGCGTCTGAATTGTCATCGGCGGGAGATGAAGTGGCATGACCGTTCATTCCAACGGCAAAGATTGGGCTATCGGCCGCACCCCGGCATCGCGACATTGCGTTGCGCTCAGCGTAACGCACGGATTTCACGCCGGCGCCCAACTCAGCCTGGTCGAGCCTCTGTATACGGTCGGCTCCAGCACGGAGTCCGAAATAGTCCTCAGGGACGCCGGCATCGCGCCGGTCCACGCAAGGTTGCGGCGCAAGGGCAGCCAGATTGAAATCGAAGCCGTCGGCGGCGATGTCACGCTCGCCACCGGCGAGACCATCCGTGAAGGCCAAGGCCGCCGCTGCAAGCTGCCGCTGACGATAAGCATCGGCGATGCCCATATCCGGCTGGTCAACCCGGAACGCCCGCCGAATCGCTGGTCTGTTTCCAATCGCCCCCTCCTGGTTGCGGGCAGTGTTCTCTTTGCAGTTTTCGCTGTTTCCGTCGCCGCCAATGGGTTCTCCTTCGCCGAGCCCGACATTGGCAAAAACCTATCCGCTCAAGTCGATAAACCGATCACAGTGGCCTTCGCCGGTGAGGCCGGGCAGAGTGTTGTGGACGATTCATCGCCGACACCCAGCGCCACCGACGCGGAACGCCAGCTCAAGCTGCGCCTCGAGCAATCCGGCATCAGCACATTGGCGGTTCAGCAGTCACCTGGACGGCTCATGGTCTCGGGCATGATCGCCAACGACAAGAATGGTGCCTGGACCGAAACGCAATCCTGGTTCGACCAGGCGTTCGGCGCGCACATCACCCTCGCCTCCAATGTCATGGTCGGAAACGCCGAGCAGGCGCCGCGCCTGAGGCTGCAGGCGATCTGGTATGGCGAGCGGCCCTATGTCATCGCCACCGACGGCGCACGCTATCATGAAGGCGCATTCACCAATGACGGCTGGACCGTCAAACGCATTGGCGAGACGGAACTTCTCCTGACCAAGGGCGGCGCCACGGTCGCGCTGAAATATCCGTGAACCGCCGGCTTGAAGGGCCGCGGTTCGATACGGCAAGGATTGATACAACCGGCCGCGAGGTGCGGCAGGCGGAAGGCGTGCACGGTCAGGCAATCAACCGCCGGCGGATGAATGGCGTCGACAAGGCCGCAAGCCGTGCTCAGGGGACCAGATCGGCCGCTGGCACGCAAAAGCCAGAAACAGCGGAATTCCAGTCCTCTCGGGGTACGGCTGGCGAATCGCTCGACGAGGCGCTCATCAATTTCGTCATGCCCGCTATTCCCGAGCCAGCCATCCTGCGTCGTTCGGTACCCATTCTCCAGCATTTTGTAGCGCATCTGGTGCCCGATCTTGAGGGTGGCGAGCAACTCAAGACACTTGCCAGAACGCTGATGGAGGATGAAATCGAGCGTCATCGCGATCTGCTTGGCCGGATACAGGAAGGAATCTAAACCTGACTGATCCGCATGAAACAGTGCATCTGCTGCATGTCCTGGGCTATCTCTACGGCTGTCACGGGCAGCCAAAGCGGGGCGCGGCATACTTGCTTATCGCGGCGCAGCTGTCGCCGGGAAATGCCGGCGTTCTTCGCACGCTTGCGCATCTGCTCATACTTGATGGCGAAGCGGAAAAGGCGCTTGCCACGATTGCCAGGCTGGAGACGCTGGAGGGAATGGACCACCCGACACTGGCGTTGCTGAAGAGCCGCGCGTTGCTTGCGGCCGGCCGTAAGGCCGAGGCGCACAATGCCTTGCGGAGCTTCCTATCGCATCGAGCCGCCGAATGACCGTATCGGAGCGCCTTCTGCACTTCCTTGCCAAGCTGTCACGCCGCAGCGATCTGGTCATTGCCATCCTGATGCTCGTTGCAGTGGTGATGATGCTCATCCCATTGCCGACCTTCCTCGTCGACATTCTCATCACCGCCAATATCGCCGTCAGCGTGCTTATCCTGCTGGCTTCGTTTTACGTTTCTCATCCGCTCCAGTTCTCGTCGCTGCCATCGGTCATCCTCATCGCCACCTTGTTCCGGCTGGCGATCACGATCACGACCACGCGACTGATCCTGCTGCAGGCCGACGCAGGCGAGATCGTTTCGGCCTTCGGGAGTTTCGTCGTCGGCGGCAGTATTGCCGTGGGCCTCGTCATCTTCCTGATCATCACCGTCGCGCAGTTCATCGTGGTTGCGCGGGGTGCGGAACGCGTGGCCGAAGTTGCCGCGCGCTTCACGCTTGATGCGCTGCCCGGCAAGCAGATGAGCATCGATGCGGAGTTGCGCAACGGAGACATCGATCAGGCGGAGGCACGCCGGCTGCGCCAGCAGCTTGAGCGTGAAAGCCAGCTGTTCGGCGCGATGGATGGCGCCATGAAATTCGTCAAGGGCGACGTCATCGCCGGCATTGTCATCATTCTGGTCAACCTGATCGGTGGTTTCGCGATCGGAACGATGCAGCACGACATGTCGCTGGGCGACGCCGCAGTGACCTACTCACTGCTCACGGTGGGTGACGGGCTGGTGGCGCAGATACCGGCACTGCTCGTCGCCGTGGCCGCCGGCACGATGGTGACGCGCGTCGGCAGCTCGGACGGCACGAGCGACCTTGGCAAGCAAATAACCAGCCAGCTCCTACGCGACTCCCGTGCGCTCGGACTCGCCGCGGTGATCATGGTCGGCCTTGCCGTAGTGCCGGGCTTTCCGTCCCTTGTGTTCCTGATCCTTGGCGCCTGCTTCGGCGCGGGCGCCTACGCCATCAACCGCCGCACCGCCCGGGAATCCGAATCTAGGGATATCGGCCAGACCGCCATGGCCGAACAAGCTGGAAAACCGGCGTCGCTTTCATCAACGCCCGTCGCAGCACTGCCTTCTTCATCCCGCATCGTCGTACGCTTCGGAACCGAACTCGGACGCTCGGTCCCGGAACCCGAATTCGCCACGCTCGCCGATGGCGTGCGCCGCGAGCTTTTCGGCGATCTCGGTGTCGACGTTCCGGCTATCGGCCTGCAGGTCGACGAGAGGCTTTCAGCGAGAAGCATGCGCATCGATCTGGAGGGCGCACCCATCCTGGATGCTGAAATCCCCGCCGACCGCGTTCTTGTCGAAGCGGACCCGACCCATCTCGATCTGCTCGATGTGACTTACGAAAAGAGTTCTCCGATTGCCGGTCAGCGCAAATTCATGTGGGTCGATGATCGCCACCTTTCGGCGTTGCAGGAAGCCGGCTTCGTCTTCTCCACGCCGGCGCAAGCAGCGGCCAAATGGACCGGAAATGCACTTCGGCTCTATGCCGGCCATTTCGTCGGGATCCAGGAGACCCGCAGGCTGCTGTCGGACATGGAGCCGGACTATGCGGATCTGGTCAGACAGGCGCAAGAGATCGTGCCGCTGCAGAAAATCGCGGAGGTGCTTCGGCGACTTGTCGGCGAAAACGTGCCGATCCGCAACCTGCGCCTGATCCTTGAAGCGCTGATCGAATGGGGTCAACGCGAGCAGGACGTCGTTCTGCTTACGGAATATATCCGCGCGTCCTTGAAGCGCCAGATCAGCTTCCGCTTCGCTGGCCGCAGCAACATCATCGCAGCCTATGTTCTGCAGCGCTCGGCCGAGGACATCCTGCGAAACGCGGTGCAAAACACATCGACCGGCACGTTCCTGAACCTTTCGGATGACGATGCACAGGCATTGATCGCCGAAATCGAACGAGCCTTGTCGCAGAACGCCACCGATGTCTCACCGGTCGTCCTGGCGGCGATGGATGTACGCCGTCACATGCGAAGCCTGCTCACGCACAATGCCATCGAACTTCCGGTTCTGTCCTTCGGGGAACTCGCACAGGAATTCAACGTCCAGCCATTGGCCACGATATCCGGCCGCTCGGGCGTGGCACGCAACGTCTCTCGGTCGCTGCCATCAGCAGCTGAGGCGAAAGCCGGGCAAGAGGCAGCCTCATGATGCCAGCCGGGCGGATTGGGACAATTGGGGGAACTACATGCTCAACAGGGGAACGGCATGACAATTCACGATACCGCAGCAGGCGTTCGATCCGCCATTTTCGCCGGGCGGATGCGCTGGCTCGCTATCGCGACGGTTGGCGTCTTGCTGGCGTTTTTATTCACACATGCCGACGCGACAGCACAGGATGTGTCGCCATTGCCGAGCCGGCCAACGGTCGACCTGCCGGTCGGGCAAGGACGCCTGCTGCGCTTCAATGAACCCGTTGAATCGGTCCTGATCGCCGACACCACGATCGCGGACCTTCAGGTCGTGTCGCCGGGGATGGTCTATGTCTTCGGCCTGAAGCCCGGCCTGACCAACCTCATTGCAATCACAGCCGATGAACGGATCGAGGCAACGGCCCAGTTCCGCGTCACCCCCGATGTCACGCCTGCCAACGAAGCGATGGCCGCAATGCAGCCGAACTCGGCGACAAATCTCTCGATTTTCGGGACCCGCATTGTTGCGACCGGCGAGGCACAAGGCGTCGAGGAGGCAACGGATGTCGACGATATCGCCCGCACGTTCTCGCCGCCGGAACAGCCGCCGCTGAACAACATGACCGTGCAGGGGTCGCAGCAGGTCAACATCCGGGTCCGTTTCGCTGAAGTCTCGCGCACTGAGTTGCAGTCCTACGGCGTCGACTGGTCTGTCGGGTACAGGAGCGGCGGTTTTGAATTCAACATGTTCCAGGACAATGGCGTGCCCTCCGGCACCGGCAATCTTGGTTTGAGCATGGACCAGACGCATGGCATCAACTTCGACATTCTCATCGAAGCGCTGCAACGCAACGGCGTCGTCAAAATACTGGCCGAACCGAACCTGACAGCGATGACCGGCCAGACCGCGAGCTTTCTTGCCGGCGGCGAAATTCCGGTTCCGATCCCGCAGGGAACGGACGTCGTTACCGTTCAATACAAGTCGTTCGGTGTTTCCCTCGGGTTCACCCCTACGCTGATCGGCCGCGATCGCATTGCGCTCCATGTCCAGCCGGAAGTCAGTTCCTTGTCGGAAGCAGGCTCGGTCAGCGCCAATGGCTTTGCCATGCCGAGTTTCGTCGTGCGCAGGGCTGACACCACGGTCGAAGTGGCGAGCGGCCAGACCTTTGCGATCGCCGGTCTTTTCCAGCAGCGGACCTCGCGTAATCTGGAAAAATTTCCGGTTCTCGGCGATGTGCCGGTGCTTGGCCCGCTTTTTCAGTCACAGCGCTTCCAGCGCGAAGAGACGGAACTGGTGATCCTGATCACGCCTTACCTGGTCGAGCCGGTGCGCGACAGCCTCGCCACGCCGCTCGATCGTCCGGCAGCCAAGCGCCACAAGAAGCGCGCCAATGACGCATCGGCGATGGGCCTGATCATCAAGTAGCGGGGAACCGGACATGACATTTCGCATCGCTTTGTGCTCTGTTCTTCCAGTGCTGCTTCTGGCCGGCTGCGCGAACCGGCAACAGCCGCAGGACTATTCTCCCGGCTACAGCTATGTGTCGACCGACACCGGCGGCTCCGAGAAGGGCGTCGGCGGCTCCGTGCTTGCTCCCAATGCCTGTCTGAACGAACCGGCCGATGACGACCGTTCTGCCGCTGCGACCGGTCTGACGATCGTCTCCGGCGTCGGCTCCCACCTGCCGCCCGGCTGCGCCAACGCCTATAATCTTCAACGCATGGCCGAAAGCCAGCGTGACCTCGTCGAGGGTCGGCGCATGGGGGCGGCGGCGGCCGCGCCGACGGCAAATGCCGCCCGGCGCTACCTCAATGGCGAAGAGGCGCCCATGGGCGGGGCCAATAGCGGGCCGCCGACGCCGCAAACAACGCTCCCAGTCGAGTGAGCCGATGCGGCCTTGCCCGCGGAGCACTACTTTGTCCGGTTGTTTTGGCGTCGGGCTCGCCCCAAATCGGCTTTACGCTTTCCGGTCCGATGCTCTAGCCGAGGATAGAGCCGAGCGCTTTCGCCCTCGCCTGCGTGCTGCCCTTCGAGCGGATGGTTCTGGCACGCGCAAGCAAGGTAGTCACCTCCTTGGTCGCCAGGCCGATCGGTGGCGAGGCCCTGACCTGATCGGCCTGGCCAAGCAGTCCGTAGACCACCACGACGTTGCGCTTGTGATGCAACTGCGCGTTGGGTGCGGCGGAGATCTTCTGGACCAGCGGCAGTGCTGTGGTGGAATTGCCTTCGAGCGCCGCGGCCAACGCCATGTTGCTCTCGACGTCGAGATCCCCCGGCGCAAGTTTCAACGCCTGAGCAAAAGTAACCTGCGCCTGCCCGGTCTGACCGGCGAATGTCTGCGCCACGCCCAACCTGTTATAGGCGCTGCTGGTATTGACCAGCGGCGCGGCCTGCGCGAGCGCGCGCATGCCGGCATCGATATCGCCCGTTTCCATCATCGCCGAGCCAAGCCCGAGCATTGCCCCTCCGTCATTGGGCGCTTTTGCGAGCGCGGCCTGATAGGCTTTAGCCGCCTCGGCGGGATAGCCGGCCCGCATATAGGCCTCGCCCGCCTTGACGAAGGCGCTCGGCTTGGCATCCGGCATCGCTGCGGCGCGCTGGTAGAGCGCGATTGCGGTGCCACTGTCTCCCTGCGCATGGATATCGTCCGCAAGCTTGATCAGACGCTCCGATTGCGACGACGGGCCCGGTGCCTTTGCCTGCGCGGTGTCGGTTTTGGTCGTCTGACAACCGGCCACCGCCAACATGGCGACGACGGGCAAGAACACGACGTGCAGCCGCATATCCACCTCTCCGTATTCAAGCCCGCCGCACCTTACACACGGCCTTGGCCGACTGGAACCACAACAGTGCGATAAGATTGCAACATGGCCGAAGAAGCTGAGGAAAAGAAACTACCGGCGTCCGACAAGAAGCTTCGCGACGCTCGCCGCAAAGGCCAGGTTTCGCAAAGCCGCGACCTGGGCACCGGCTTCACGCTTTTCGCAGCGCTTGGCTATCTTTATTTTGCCTGGCCGATGTTCGTCGAGCACCTTTCGGAACTCGTGCAGACGGTGACCGCCCCGGGCGATTCGTTCGTTGAAGTCAGCCTGCTGGCCATCCGCCATTCGTTGTCATTGCTGATGCTGGCCACATTGCCGCTCGTCGGAATCGTCGTCGTTCTCGCCGTGGTCTTCGGCATGCTGGGAACGTTCGGGCCGGTCTTCTCGTTTGAGCCGCTCAAGCCGCAATTCGATCACATAAACCCGGCGAAGGGTCTTCAGAAGATCCTGTCACTGCGCAACGTCATCGAGTTCGCCAAAGGCCTGGTCAAGGTGGTGTTGCTGGCCGGCCTGTTCGCATTCCTTTTGATCGCATGGCTGCAGCCGCTCTTCGATGCTCCGGGATGCGCTCCGTCATGCCTGGAGCCAATTATCAAGGCGGTGCTGACACCGCTTGGAATTGCCGCCGCCCTGGCCTTTGTCGTCATCGGCGTGATCGATGTCCCAATTCAGCGCTGGCTGTTCCTGCGCGACATGCGCATGACGACAACTGAATACAAACGCGAACACAAGGACCTCGAAGGCGATCCGTTGATTCGACATGAACAGCAGCGACAGCGGCGTGAGGCCGTGATGCAACCTGCGAAGCTGGGCGTGAAAAACGCTGTCATCGTCTTCGTGGCTGGTGACCGCTCAGTGGCATTGCGTTACGTCAGGGGTGAAACGCCGGTGCCGACGGTCGTCGGCAAGGGCCAGGGCCGAGCGGCTGACGAGATGACGGCTCAAGCACGCCAGGCAGGTATTCCGGTGATCGAGGATGCGGCCGTCGCCGGCCCACTCTTCGAAAATACGCACACCGGAGCTTACATCGGTCAGGAGATGTTCTCACCGGTCGTACGCCATCTTGTCCGGCTCGGGCTCACTTGAGCCATGCGCGAACCGACCTTGCCGCAATGCCTGAGCAGCGCGGCAAGGTCAGCGACAGCCGGCTACTTGGCTGGACCCAACAGGACGTCGAGATCGACCGCGTCTGCCATTGCCTTGTATCCCGCGTCGTTGGGGTGGAGGTTGTCGCCGCAGTCGTAGTCGTCGCGCAGGTATCCCGGCTTGGCCGGGTCTTCCATCACCTTGTCGAAGTCGATCACGCCGTCGAAGCCGCCGCCGGTGCGGATCCATTCGTTCACCGCGACGCGTACCTTTTCCTTCTCTGACGTGTAGTAACCCTCGGTGGGAAGTCCTTTGAAGGTTTCGGCGAAGGGGATCAGCGTCGCGCCCACAATGCGTATGCCATGGGCGTGGGCGCGGTCGATGAGCTGTTTGTATCCGGTGATGATGTCTTGCGCCGTCGGTTCCTTGTCGTCCGGCGTGATTGCATTTTCGCCGGGCCAGCCGATATCGTTGATGCCCATCATCAGGACGACGGTCGCGACTTTGGGATGGCTCAGTATATCGGAATCGAAACGGGCCAGAGCATTGACACCCATACCGTCGGTCAACACGCGATTGCCCGAAAAAGCTTCGTTGACCACCGCGACCTTGCGGTTGGCCTCCTGCAATCGCTTGGCGATATGGTCTGGCCAGCGATTGTTGGCGTCAGGAGTCGAGCAATTCCCATCGGTGATGGAATCGCCGAAAAACACGACCGCCTGCGATTCCGGCGCGGCATCAACCCAAATATCGCTCAGAAAAAGGCGCGATTTGAGTGTGCTGTCAGCCTTGAACGCTGCGTCGTTGGTGAAATTGCCCGGGCCGGAGATGTAGGCGGTTTGCACGCCGTCCCAATGCACCGACGACAGCGCCGTCTTCTTCGGCAGGAAGATGCTGACCGAGATTTCGGAAAGCGCTTCTGCCGGGAGAGCGACGGGGTCGCTGAGGATCGGAGCTCCCGGCGGAACGACCACAGAACTCTTGCCGCCCCAGCTTAGCGGCTTCAGGGTCGCCTGATCGACCTTGCCGTCCTTGCCTGCTATTGCGACGCTGCCGGCGCCGATGGTCAGCGGCTTTTCGCCGAAAACATTCGACAGCACGACCCGCACGCTATTGCCGCCAACGCTGATGCGGGCGACCTGGCGGACGGTCTGGTTCTCCAATACCTCCGGCACTCCGAAAGGCGCAGGAAGATCATCGGACCAGCGCGGAGCAGGTGTGGCAGCCCAAGTGGTGATCCAGTCTCCCTTTTCGGCGCCTTGTGCCGAAAAACCTGCGATCGCCGAACCGGCCGCCACAGTTGAACATATCAGGATATGACGCAGACGCCGTCTCCTCCCTGCTGCGGCAGAAAGCGCCGATGAAACCTTATCCGTAAAAACCAAAGGCCTGTTGAGCCGCATTCTTATCTCCTCCTCGAGACATGCTGGTAATGCCGCCGCCGGCCTTATTATGACGGGCTGGCCAGGGAAAGAAATTCAACTTCCGTGGCAATCTTGGACCAGCGTCAGTGGCAAGGATTGCGAGCGGAAACTGGTGCTGCCTTATCGTCAAACTCGCGTGCTGAAACGTCCGCTGCGCCCTCGCCGGATCACGGGCGGACATCGATCCTGGGCCCCAATGTCTGGGTCATGACCCGCCGCACGACCTTGCCGTCTGCGACATCGAGGCAGACGGTATCGACCAGGTATCGATACGCCACGATGTCGCGAGGCTCCAGTGCCTCAAAAGCGCGGTGCAGGAACGGCATGGAATAATGATGGTGTGGATAGAAGTTGTAACCGAGCGCAACAGACGAGTTCGCCAGGTTCGCGGCGCGATTGTGCTGTCCAAGAATAAACGGCGCCGGGCGGGCCGCATCGTAGTCAGGCGGCGTGATTGGCAGTTCGACTGGATAGGCGCACTCCCGGGTAAGCTTCATGATCTCGTAGTTGGACGAGGCAACGTCCGACGACTTTGGCCGCACCTTCCTGACCCCGATCTGGCCCCAGGCTGAGGTCGGAACGTGGCCGGATTCACGACGATATTCCTGATAGCCGAAGTGACGGGCATAGAGCAGATAGGAGGCGTCGCGGAAAAAGCTCGGTGCGACCCGCACCCAGTCACCTTGTTTCGTTAGCGCCTCGAAATATGCTTGCCGGATTTGCCTTGAATCGTACCAGCCGAGCCGCGCGTTATAAAAGACCGCGTCGCCGAATATGGTGACAACAATCCCGGTTGCGATGGCAATTTTGGAAAACGAATTTTCCTTCGTTCTCGTCAGAGCCGCGACGATCAGACTGTTCAAGATGATCCAGTGCAGAAAAAGCGCGCCGCTCAGAAGGAAGATCCCGATATGCATGATATCGAAGAATGCGGTCAGTCCGATGAGCCACCGCCGGCGCAAAAAAGCGAGAAAGCATAGAAGCTGCGCGGCAAGGATAACGACATTCATCGGAATCTCGACCGCCCTGACTGCTTCATAAGCATGAGCGAGCAGCGATTCGGAAAAGCCCAACGGGGCCGCGCCTAAGCCGTACCCGGCCAGCATGATGGAACTGGTCGGGTTCTCGAGGACCCAGCTCATCGGCCCTCCGTCAAGCGTGACCTTGGCCATCCCGGACATGAAGTAGTTGCCAAAATGGGCGCCGATCCCGGCAAGCAGCAGTATGCCGGCAGCTTGGGCCGCGAACTCCCTGGTTCCGAGTTCGTTAAGGCTGGCCAGGTTCCTGGTGAAGAGCTTCAGCCGGCTCAAACTCTGCAGCAGGCCAAGGGCCAACAGGCCACAGGCCAGGAAGAGACCGACCTCAATCAACGGCGCATAGTCGTTGCGGCCCAGTTCCGCAGCACCGGAAACTGCCCGTGTGACATCCTTGTGGAAGGCGAAATAGACCATCGGGAAAATGGCGAAGGATGGCCGCAGGATCGAAAAAACGGCCGCCGCTAGCGCGATCAGGCGAGAATAGATGAGTACATTGCCCAACGCGTCGGCGTGAGCTGCGTCGGCAATGCCGAGTTCGTCTCCAAGCCCGAAGCTGAAGAGGCCCAGCGTTATCGCAAGGCCGACGACGACAATTCGCGCAGCCCGCGCCTCGGCGGGATAGCGCACGAATGCAAAAAGGCAGCAAAGCAGGGCCAACCCGATGGCGCTGGCCGTGGCGAGGGCAGGATCGTGCCACGCCACGCGGGATGCCGCCTTCTCGTACAACAGGATCGGAACGAGCCCGCACAGGAACGGGAAAAAAAGTAGGGCTGCAAGAACACAGCGCTCGACGAATGAACGCTTGATACCGACTGACGGCCAACGCCGGGCGCTGCCCGCTCCGATGCTCATCCCATGCTTCTCCCGTCTTCCGGAGTTTCGCCTCACCTATTCGGTTTTCGGTGCTCACCTATCTGGGGAGATGAGCCCTCGCGGCCGCACATTATCACCGGGATATTGCTGCACTGCAACAGGACGCGTACTCCAACCTAAACGTACAGGCAACGACGAACTTTTTTTAAGATGCCCTGGCTCAATGCGCGCGCGCAATTTGCGCCAATTGTCGTTAAAGCCCGTGCTAAATTGCCGATCTGTCGCAATATAGGTCCGATAACAGCGACACCGATCGCCCAACCCTCGTCACCATGCCCGGTGTCGAGCCAGGCATCGGAGGCTCAGAAAAATGTTGCCTAACTACCCAAAGTAGTGGCAAATATTATGTTGCAGTGCCTAAGAGTGCGATGCAACATTGAATTTGTCTCGCTGACCTGCAGGAAACCGATCGCATCGGCGCCAGGTGCAGGGTCAGTGGCTGAAGAGGCCATGGACAATGGTACTCGACACCCCCGCCCATCAGGTCGCCGACGATAGTATCGTCGTGATCGGCGCTGGCTTCGGTTCAGCCTTTTTCCAGCAGCAGTTCGCCAGACGGAAGAAAGCTCGCGTTCCCGTCCTCGAATGGGGCGCCATAACGCGGATGATCGGCAGCTCGAACGCCGCGCAAACAGCAATATCCGGGACGAGGACAGTTACGCCGGCAACCGCGAGAAGCTTGGCCAGGTGGAGAAAATACCATGACGGTGTTCTACGATAGCAGCCGTCCGGACGCTTTCGTCGGCGGAGCCGCTAGCGACGCCGTAAGTTACGGCGCTTCGTCCCGTGGAGTCATCGCCGATTTGGCTTCCGGCCGTGCTTACAAGTTGCTGTCGATACTGCCGCTGGGCGATTCCATTACCTATGGAGTGATTGCGAGCTCTTCCGATACCGAAAGCGGCGGATATCGGAAGTTCATGCTGGAACAGTTGGCGGCACTCAATGTGAAGATCGACTTCGTCGGTTCCTCGTCCAACGGACCCGCCAGCATGGGCGATCGGGATCACGAGGGTCACCGCAACTGGACGCTCAATCAGCTGAACGGCATCGACAACGGTGTTG
The DNA here is from genome assembly GCF_055811375.1 of Mesorhizobium sp. WSM4848. Taxonomy (NCBI): domain Bacteria; kingdom Pseudomonadati; phylum Pseudomonadota; class Alphaproteobacteria; order Hyphomicrobiales; family Phyllobacteriaceae; genus Mesorhizobium; species Mesorhizobium sp. WSM4848. Next base: position 26,702 of record NZ_JBVVPX010000024.1, on the reverse strand, counting down.
TGGCAGCTACGAAACCCGACGCCGTGCTGCTGATCGCCGGAACAAATGACAGCTCGACCGATAGCGTGCCAACGATGCTGCAGGATCTGCGCACCCTGTTGCTCAGCTTGAGTTCGAGCGATCCCGCCTTGACTGTCTTCGTCGGATCCTTGCCTCCCGTTCGCGTCGGCCAACAGTCACAAGCGCGTGCCGACCGTGTCGATGCTTATAATGATGCAATGCCCGGTCTGATCTCTGAACTGGCCGCCCAGGGGCATAAGGTCGTCTTTGTCGATATGCGTGATCTGACACCAGATGATATCACCGCGCCGCCGCTTGATAGCGGGCTGCATCCGACTGCCGGGGGCTATGCAAAAATCGCCTCACATTGGATCGACGCCTTGGAACAGCATCTCGGCCTGGACGGGACCGGTATCGGAAGCGACCGCGATACCTTCACCAGCATCGAAAATCTTACAGGCTCTTCCTTTGCCGACCAACTCGGCGGAAACGAGGGAGCCAATGTGCTGGATGGGCTGGCTGGCGATGATTTGCTGGAGGGCCGCGGCGGCTCCGACCAACTCATCGGCGGGGTCGGCGCCGACACGCTTGTCGGCGGCACGGGTAATGACGTCTACTATGTCGACAATGCCGGTGACAAAACCATCGAGGCGACCAATGGCGGCGTCGACGAGACGCATGCTTATACAAACTGGACCCTGGCCGAAAACGTCGATAACCTCTTCCTGAGGTCGGCTGCCAACCTGGCGGCAAAAGGCAACGGGCTCGCCAACACCATGGTGGGCAACGGCGCAGCGAACACGCTCGAAGGCCTCGGCGGCGACGATCGGCTGGACGGCCGAGGCGGGTCGGACAGGCTCGGCGGTGGTCTTGGCGCCGATATCCTCATCGGTGGAACGGGAAACGACAGCTTCGTCTTCGCCGCCGGCCATGGCCACGACACCGTCACCGACTTCGACCTTTCCGGCGATGATCTCCTGGAGATCTCAGGATACCAAGGATATAGCGAACTCCGGCAGGTCGGGAGCGACACGCTGGTCGTCTTCTCCGACAGTGACACTGTTCTCCTCAAAGACGTGACCAGCGCGTCCTTGAGCAGTTCGGATTTCGTCTGGATTGATCCACCCAACGAGCCGCCGCCGGGGTCAATCGTAGGCGACAACGGCAACAATACGCTTACCGGCGGTTCCGGTGCGGACGTCATTTATGGAATGGACGGCAGCGACGTCTTGAACGGAAAAGCGGGCGCCGACACGCTTGTCGGCGGCGCGGGTGATGACGTCTTCCATGTCGACAATGCCGGTGACAAAACCATCGAGGAGACCAATGGCGGCTTCGACGAGACGCACGCCTATGTAAACTGGACCCTGGCCGACAACGTCGAAAACCTCTTCCTGAGGTCGGCTGCCAATCTGGCGGGAAAAGGCAACGGGCTCGCCAACACCATGGTGGGCAACGGCGCAGCGAACACGCTCGAAGGCCTCGGCGGCGCAGATCGGCTGGACGGCCGGGGCGGGTCGGACCGGCTCGTCGGTGGTCTTGGCACCGATATCCTCACCGGCGGAACGGGAAACGACAGCTTCGTCTTCGCCGCCGGCCATGGCCACGACACCATCACCGACTTCGACCTTTCCGGCGACGATCTCCTGGAGATTTCAGGATACCAAAACTACAGCGAACTCCGGCAGGTCGGGAGCGACACGTTGGTTGTCTTCTCCGACAGTGACATGCTTTCACTAAACGGTGTTCTCGTCGCAAGCATCTCGAACAGCGATTTTCTCTTCGTGTAGAGCGGCATCTCCCTACGCGATGTCAAAAGACAGTCGCTGACATGCGGTCTCCGCAATTGCACTTCGTCGTTGCCTCGACCTCTTTTGCTTTATTTGTCCGTTTCAGTCTCGATCAAGACAAGGCGGTCGGTACCGGACTCCGCGCCCCATACCTCGCCGGAGCGCCCGTTGACCTTCTCCGAGGCGGCACGCGAGGCCACCGTGCAGAGCAGTGCGGCGAACAGCGCCGACGCAATCGTACGAAACATGGCGAACTCCTCACATCGCGCGTTTCAATTTGCACAGCGAGCGGTCCAAATATCCTTTTCGCGCCACTGCGGCGGCCGAGTTGCAGATGGCGAGCTCGCCGTGCCGCTTGCTGATCAAAGTCAGGAGCTAGTGTAGCCCCTGCCCTCGCCTAGGCTTGCAAACCCAGAATCGTCGATAGGCGGTAGCGTCGTGGGAAAACGTGGATACGACGACGGATCGCGGCCAAAACCAGACCTGGCATGCGGAAGGCGTCAGCTTTGCCGCAAAATTTCCCGCGCCAACTCTTGCCATTCCTCTTCAAGCGTCAAGGTCGACGCCGCGGCGTCGCAGCGACGATACCAATATTCCGCATTCGATTGATCGCCTTCCTTGCGATGCAGGTAGGCATGCACGCGCATACAAGCCGTATCGTCGCGCACCTGTGCGCGCTCGTGTGCCTTGTCCCAATCGCCCTTCGCATCCCACCACAGCGCCTGCAGGGCAGGATTCAAGCCGGCGGGCGGCTGTGATTTCGCGATCGAATCTCTGAAGACTTGCAGATCCATTTTCCACCGACGTGATGTACCTGGGCGGAGCCGATAATAGTCCCGGATTCCCCAACAGCAAGTCGCACCGCGCGCACCAAAGAGGCGGTGCCCTGGTGCGTGCCATTGGACAATCTCGGGCGGTACAAAAAAGCGCCGCCGATTACCGGTCGCTCGCGGTAGCTGGCCAGGCGGCTCCTCACGCCGAGCCATAATTTTTTCGCGACGCGTTCCAGCGGCAAGCTGACCGCTTGGGCAAACAGCCGACGCTTAGCTGCTTCATTTCGCAAGCTGCCGAGCCGCATCTGGGTCAGGAGGTTGCGCCGGCCGGTCTGGCGGTGCTCCAATTCCACCGTGAGCCGAGGGTCCGTGGGGATGCTCGGGGCTGCGCGAGTGCGTTGCCATCTCGCCGGCAGTGTCCGGTGCGGCGACCTACGACGCCGACGTAAAGGACTCTACCGAGCGATCCGCGCACGACCGGCACCACTTCCGGTTCATTATCTTCCCGGAGGATGGCGTGGAGATGCCGAGCACACGGGAAGGCATCATTGAACGATCAAACGCGAGTAGCCAAGAGCAACAGACTCTAATGCGGTGCGATTGAGAATTGTCAGCGAGCCGTGGTCGTATTGGGTCAGATCCCGCCGTTCCCATTCTCTCAGGCAACGATTCACTTTCGCTCGAGACGCCGGGATCATTGCCGCGAGGTCGGTCTGCGAAATGTGGATGCTCAGAGCTCCATTCACGGTAGCCGTGCTGTGCGGGGTCTCAGTCAATCGCAAGAGCGTGCTCGCCAATCGAATGGATAGGGCATTGGACGCACTGTGGATCACTCGCTCTTGCGCGTCGTGCGTTGCTTGGCATAAGTACGGGATCACCTTCAGTGCGAGATCCGGGTGCTTGTCGAAGACGCTAGCCATGAAAGCTGCTTCGATTTGGAGCAAGTCGCTGTCCACGACTGACGCAGCGTTCATGTTACTGTGTCGCGCGATGAACAATCTAGTCAAGTCGAAAGTGTCACCGGGACCGAGATCGGAATAGATGAATTCTCGGCCGTCTGAGAGAGGAACACTAAGACGAACTTTTCCGTGAATTATGTAGTAAATATAACGCGGTATGTCCCCAAGGTGAGTTAAGACTTTATTCTTTGGAACCCTCCTTAGGATGGCTGCTTTCGCCATTTCACTAAGAGTATCTTGCCCAAATTGCCGAAATAAGCGTATTTTGTTCAGCTGCTTGACTCGAACCTCAGCGCCATTCTCTGCCATGGCTCCCTCTCCCTCCCTGATAGGGTAAGCGCCCCGGCCCCCTAAAGCGTTGCCTTGACCACCTCTTTGAACGAACGACCTCCAGTCCGTTCTCGCGCAAACGCGTCAAGACAGAAAACATTAACACATTAGGATACGATAAAATAGCGACTCGTCTGTGCCCGGGGTAACAGCGACATCTCTCTGAGACATTTAAATCATCTAACCGACTGGGAGCCGTTGGGATAACCCCCTCCTTTTGGGATGGCGTGCCATGACCCAAAGAGGAGAAGGGATGCAACAAGATTCGGGGGGTCGTCTCATGCGGCATGCACCAACCGAGGCGTCGCGTGCGCTCTGGAAGCGGAGCGTAGAGCCGCTACGGCTCCCCGTGGGAGCAGTTTGCGTGTTTCTCGCAACTGCTGATTTCCTCCTTGGACAGACAATATTTCTTGCGTCAATTGAGCTCTACCATCGGGCCTTCGGCGTGAGCCCGCCAGATATCTGGGATTCGATCTGCCTAAGTGTTACTGCCGGCCTGTTGCTGGTCGCATTCATGACCGCCAGGGGCGCCTACACGGTTAGTGGCATCCTGGACGATCACTGCAGGATCAAAACACTCTTCAGCGGCTGGCTGTTTGTTTTCTTTTCAATTCTCTGGCTCGCCTTTCTCACGAAGACGACGTCGACGTTCTCGCGCGGGTCCTTGACGCTGGCGTTTGCCGTCGGATTCCCAATCCTGCTGCCTGGCCACGCGGTTCTAGCGCGCGGGCTGAAACGGCTTCTGGCGGCTGAGAAACTCGTGTTGCGCACAGTTTATCTATTTTACTCTGGCGTTCCTGGAAAGGAACAGGGGATAATTGCCAAGCTTGGGCAACAGGGCATCGCGGTTTGTGGTGTTTCGAACATCGAGAACCATGATGACACGACCGCAGCACGATCGGTGCATTCCGCCGTCGCAGCTGCACAGGGTGCGTTCCGTAGCGGCTCGTATGGGGCAGTTTATCTCTTTTGCTCTTGGGACCAGCGGAAGTTGATCGAACGCATCCTGGAGGAAATGTCCCGCCTCCCGCTGCCGATCTATCTTTTCGCCGACGCCTACATAGATAGAATTCTGGCTGGATGCCCGCTGCACACCGGCTGGCAGCGAGCCTTCGAAGTCCAGCGTGTGCCGTTGAGGCCTGACGAACGCCTGCTCAAGCGGATGTTCGATATTGCTGTTGCATCCCTGCTACTGCTGTTCCTGTGTCCGTTGATGGTCTTGGTCGCATTTGCCATAGCGCTCGAGAACGGTCGCCCTGTGCTGTTCCGGCAGATGCGACGAGGTTTTGGTGGTAAGCCGTTCAATATTTACAAATTCCGAACGATGACGGTGCAGGAGAACGGTACACAAATTCGCCAGGCTCAGCGCAATGATGCGCGGGTTACCCGACTTGGCCGAATATTGCGCAGGTCAAACATCGACGAGCTGCCGCAATTAGTCAACGTGCTTCGGGGGGAGATGTCCCTGGTCGGGCCCCGACCTCACGCCGTCGCTCATGACGATACCTATAGTGTGATCATTGCGAGCTATGCTTATCGTCATCATGTAAAACCCGGTTTGACAGGCTGGGCTCAGATCAATGGCTTTCGAGGGGAAACGAAGGAACTCTGGAGGATGGAAAAACGCGTTGAGCACGACCTCTGGTATATAAAATCCTGGAGCATGCTTCTCGACGTTAAGATAATTTGGAAAACTGCTCTACTGATCTTCTCGGATCGTAATGTCTATTGATGTATATAGCCAGCTTCTCGGGAAGCTAAATGGATATATGTAGTTCATCCTCCGACCGATTGAACGGATAATTTTGATTCACAATCTGGTTCGCGCCGGTTCAGTCGCCGGTTGGCGGCGCAGCCGTCTTCAACAAGAGAAATTGTGCAGTCCTATGAGCTTCCGCTCGACGGCATCCGGCTCTTGATTTCCTCTAGAATGTTTGTTGCGCGTGCGATGCGGCTGTATCTGGACAGAAAGTCTGCCTTCGCCTGCTGACCAATCTGATCCCGAAGCGCGTTGTTTTCGCGCAGGCGCTGAAGAGCTTTGACCCAGTCGGACGGGTTGTCTGGCGACACCAGAACGCTGTTGACGCTGTCCCTCAAAACTTCTCGGATAACTGACAGGTCGGAGGACACTATGGGTTTGCCATGCGCCATATATTCGAAGAGCTTGAGCGGCGACATTCCCTCAGCGATATTTCGACCGCCGCCCTGGCCCTCTACATCTCTAAGATAGGGCGCGAGTACAACGTCCATTTCGGCCAAGTAGGCACATGTCGCGGCGTGAGGAACGTAGCCATGAAACACTGTGTTCGGGCATTTGGCCAGTTTCGATGTCCAATACTCTATATCGCCTGGTGTTCCCCCGACGATGTGAAATGTCGCCCAGCCGCATCGAGGCGCAATAGCGCTTATTATCTCCATGCCTTTTCCCTTATACAGATGTCCGACATAACCAACCTTGAACGTGCCGCTGAGGCTGCATGGCTCGACATTCGGCGGAACAGGATCCGCGCCATTGGGCGCGATGAGAATTTTTCCCGCATGTTGAGGAAAGAGGCGGATGCTGTCGTCCCGCAGACGTTGCGACGTGACGACCAGCATACGGAATGCATCTAGGCCTATCACTTTGGCAAGGCGCTGACGCTGACGTCTGCTCAAACTGCCAATCGGGTCGTGAAGCTCAAAAACGGTCGTGAACCCGAAAAGTCCGGCAGAAACAAGCGCTACAGTAGCCGAGCGTGTAAAGACGACATGCGGCCGCGGCCAGACCGCAGCAAGAAGCGCCAACACAGCAAAAAAAAGCTCCCGGCCAGGCACAGGCCAAAAGGGTATAGGGAGAACGCGGAATGGGAACTCGGTTCCGAATCCGTATTCGCGCGCGATCTTCTCATAATGATCCCGTGTATTCATGGAGGCGCGTGGAAGCGCTAGCAGGACCTCCGCTCCGGCAACCCGAAATGCATGGCACATCTTTGCGACTTGTACCGCATTGGCGGCCGGCGCCGGGACGCGCGCAGAATGTATATAGAGAAGCCGCATCCACAAAGCCTTTCTTTCACGCGTCGCGGCTGGTCTGGTTCTTCGCCTCTGAGCCGCAAATTCGGAGACCACGGCCCGGGCAGACGCACCCAAGTCGAACGACAAAAGCGCCCCGCCGTGGTGGCACCGTGAGTTGTGATAGTACCACTCTCCGGTTGCCTCACCAAAATCGATCGTCGCCCTTTTTCGCGAACTGAGGGCAGGCCCAGCGACAGCTCACGCCGCCCTTCACGGACAGGTTCTGACCACAGCCGTCATCAAAGCCCCAGCCAGCCAGCAATAATGTTGCGCTGTATCTCAGAAGTTCCGGAATAGAGTTTGCTGCCGATGGCATCACGCACGGCACGTTCGACGTCGAATTCGCTCAAGAAACCATAGCCGCCGAAGACCTGGACGACATCGAGCGTGGTGCGAACTAGCGATTCGCTCACAAAGAGCTTCGAAACGGCGGCGTCGAGTGATACGGACTGGGAGCGCTCAAGGCCCCACGCCGCCTTGTAGACGAGCAGTCGGGCCGCCTCCACCTGCATCTTCATGTCGGCAATCTTATGGGCGACCGCCTGGTGCTTGGAGATGGCCTGGCCGGACTGACGCCGGGTGCGCGTATAGGCGACTGCCTTTTCCAGAAGCCGCTCCATGGTGCCTACATGACTGGCGAATAGGCACGCCCGCTCCCAGTCCATGCTATGAGCGAACAGCCTGGAGCCGCCGCCCACTCCACCGAGAACAGCGTCCTTCGAAACAAATACGTCCTCGAAGACAAGCTCCCCGATCGGAGACGTCCGCAGTCCCATTTTTTCGAACTTTTGCGCGACCAGATAGCCGGGCAGCCCGCGGTCCACGAGGAAGCTCGTGATGCCGCCGAAATACCCCTTGGCGCGGTCAGTGACAGCAAAGACGACAGCAACATCTGCCACCGGCCCGTTGCTCACGAAGGTCTTCGTGCCGTTGATTAGAAAGCCGTCGCCATGAGGCTCCGCCCGGGTTTGCATCGCAAATGCATCGGAGCCCGACTCCGGTTCGCTCATCGCATTGGCTGCGATCAAAGTGCCATCACAGAGCCCCGGGAGATATCGATTCTTCTGCTCTTCAGTGCCGAACTTCCAAATCGGCACCACGCAGGCCAGAAGGTGGGCGCAGATCGAGAAGACCAAGCCGGAATCCTCGCAGCCGTAGCCAAGCGCGTCGATTGCAATGGCCGTGGACAGGGAATCGAGACCGGGTCCCCCGTAGGCCTGGGGGACTGGCAGGCCGGTCAGGCCCATCTGCGCGCAAGCCCCCCACAACTCGCGCTGGAATACTTGGTCTCGGTCGCGCTGCCTGACATCTTTATTGAGCTTATCTTGCGCGAAGCGAAGGATCTGGCCACGCAGGATACGCTGCTCCTCGTTCAGCGCGAAATCCACTACTCCATCCTCATCAGATGCTGGTAGTCGATTTTATCTGTCGATGTCTTGGGAAGTAACTGCTGATGCGAGAACCAGTCCGGGACCATGTAGGCCGGCAAGTTGTGGACGCAGAACCGCTTCAGCTCGATGAGCGACAGCGCATGGCCGTCGCGCGAGGCATAGAACACCTTTATGGAGACGCCCGACTCCTCCGAGCGGGCGATCGCCGCCACCTCGGAGATCGCTGGATGGCGATAGAGCGCCGTCTCGATCTCGCCGAGTTCGATCCGATATCCCCGTCTCTTCACCATCCGGTCGCGTCGACCGCGGAAGGTGTAGACTCCGCCATCGCCTTCGATCACTACATCGCCGGTACGGTACCAACGACCGCTTGAATCGACATGAAAAGCGGTGCTTGTTCGCTCAGGCATGTTCCAATAGCCCAGCATCACGGGAGCACCGCTGATTGCGAGCTCGCCTTCCTGGCCTCGCGGCACGTTGCGACCATTCGCATCGATCACGCGTGCCTTAACATGCGAGCAGGCGCGCCCGATCGGAAACGGCGCCGAGCGGTCTTCGGCGATCGTCTGCGGGATTTCGTAGTAGGTACAGACGTTGGTTTCGGTTGGGCCATAGAGATTCAGGTAGCGTGCGCGTGGGACCACAGCCTTTAGCCTGCGCAGGTGCTTGACCGGAAAAACCTCGCCGGCAAATAGAATGAACCGAAGAGCGTGGTCGTCGCGAGCATCAAGGCCGCCGTGCTCGACCAGAAGCGTGAGTACGGAAGGCGTGGAATACCAGACGGTCAACCGCCGCTCGGCGATCACCGACGCCATCCAGGTCGGATTCTTGCCGAGCTCCTCACCGATGAGGAATACGGTCGCGCCGTGCTTCAGCGGTACGAAGATGTCGAGAATAGACAGGTCGAAGTGGAAAGGCGCATGGGAGGAGAAGCGGTCGTTCTCGTCAGGGGCGAGGATATCGGAACACCAGTCCACGTAGCTCGAGCCATTGCGATGCGTCAGCATCACACCCTTCGGCTGGCCGGTCGAGCCTGAAGTGTAAAGAACGTAAGCGAGATTGTCCGGCCCCGGCCGCGTCGATTCGTCCTCCACTGCCAAGCCGCCCTCGGCTTCCACGCGCGCCAAATACGTCGCGAGCGGCGAGGAACCGTCGGACCAGTCGAGCGGCAAGAGCCGAGGTTCCGCAGCCAAGCGCGTTAACTCACAGCGCAAACTTTCGGCTCGGGACGCCTCCACGAAAATCGCGCGCACGCCGCAGTCGTTAAATATGAACGCGTTACGCGCAGGCGGTGCCAGAGAGTCGACGGGCACATAGGCCGCGCCCACTTTTAAGGTGCCGAACAGAACAGCGAGCGAGGCGATCGATTTTGGAAGGCAAATGCCGACGCGGTCCCCCGGCCGGACGCCGATCCGACGCAGATGGTCGCGGACTTGGTCCGACAGCGCGTCGAGCTCACCGTAGGTGATCTGCTGCCCAGAGCTCGCCTCGACAGCGGCGCACGTCTGGGGATACCGCCTCGCGCTCTGTTCCAGATACTCGTGTAAGGCAGCGACCGTCATGGCGGGCTCTATGTGGACGCCTGCTTCGACTGAACGAAATTGGCAATTTGGGCGATAGAGTTCAGGTTCTCCGGCACGAGTTCGTCAGGGGCGATTTCGATACCGCAGGATTTTTCCAGGTAGGCAACGAGCTTCAGCGTCGCCAGCGAGTCGAGAATGCCGTCAGTTATCAGCTCCGTTGAATCCGTCAGATTCTCCGGCCTTTCGCCAGGCAGGAATTCCTTCAATATGAAATCCCTGGCCATCGTCCTGATCTGGATCGCGTTCATTGTTCCTCCTTTTGCGGAGCAACCACAAGGTTCAGGGGAATTAGATCCCGGTGTTGCTGCAGCACCTCGTAAAGCTCGTCGGCGATGAGCCGATGGCCGGCGGCGTTTGGGTGATCGTCCCAAGGTGCTACAAGAAGGGTCCGCCAGTCGTGCCCGTCATACACGTTGGAAAGATCGAGAACGTTGAATCCAGCCTCGGAAGCGATGCGCCTCTCCAGCTCGGGACTGGTCCTCTCGTCTGGTCTGGGTAGATAGATCCAAAAGACCCTGACACCTTCTCGCTTCGCGGCTTCCACGATTCGAGAATAGATTGAACGCAGAAGTCTCTCTCCGTAGGGCGTGAGCTTTCTTTGAAGCACCTCGCGGTCGGCGCTGGGATCGATCCCGCTCTCGCGTACAATGTCGCGCACGAAGTCGTAGCGATATGCGGAGCCATTCTGGATTGCTTTCACGAGACGCTTTAGCATTCGTGGAATAAGCGCGCTGTGCTCGAAGTAAAAAATGTACTGTGGTTTGAATGCGAGCACCCGATCCTCGGTGATGGCCAGAACGTCCAGAGGGACATAGCCCCCGACGGCGAAGTTCAGCATCTCGTAATCTCGATACCCGCTGTCGGCCGCCTGCTCATTCAGCCGCCGCTCCAACAAGCCCTCGAAAATCTCTTCATCCGCGACGCCCTCGCCGAAGACGTGCGAAGAGCCGACGATTGCAATTCGTAGGGTGCCGGGATAAGGAATCTTCTCGTAGTCCTGATCTCGCATGCCCCAGCGGTTGATGTGGATCCGCTTTCCCTTATAGTCAGCTTGGGAGAGTGGACGCAGATAGATCGTGGGAAGCGCACCCGTGAACTCGCTCAGCGGCGTCTTGTCCAAATTGTCCCAACCGTCGTGTCGTTGTTGGCCATAGACAATCCACAGTTCTGGGTTAAATGCGCCGACATTGACGAGGTTCTCGTAGTAGCCGCGCTCCAGGTTCGCGTTGTCGCGCCTATTGAGGTTCGGCATTCTAATGTCGGCCATTGCGGTGCTGACCGTCTCGCCGAGGCGATCGCGAACCACGGGGAGCGAGATGCAAACCGCGATCAACCCGCAGACACCGACCGACGCAACCGACCGCCGGAAACTGTACTGGCGGTCGGCGCTGCCGCGCGCGAGCACAAGGGCAGGAATGCCAATGATGGCTGCCACCGCGAGCAGCACCAGGGCAGGCGTCGTTTTGCCTGGGCCTTCCACGCCCACAGTGTCGAAGACCGAGAACCATTGCGGGACCGAGCTCGCGCTCCAAAACGACCAAAGGAGCGAGATGACGACGAATACGCCAATGGTCCGGCCCGCAGTTTGCAGCGCACCGCTCCAGCTTAGTGCCCCGCCACGCAGACGCCGCGTGCGACCGTGCCGCATTTCATAGAGGGCGTTGATCGTCACAAGCACGGCCAGGATCATCCAGAAGAGGAAGTCGTTCCAGGTGAATACCCAGGTGCCACGTAACCAGAACCACTGATAGTTGTGCAGCAGCCAGGTCGCGAGGAACGCGAGGAGGGTCGCGCTAACCAGCGCTACGCTCTCTCCCCAGCGTCGAAAACGAAAATACAACGGATAGTATACAATTTTCATTATGAAGTCCTTCCAGTATATATTTATTCGACGCCAGAAATCTGTGAAACTTGAGGAAAGAAAGTACAGATTGTGGGTTTCTGGAAGGTTGAATCCAAATAAATGCAAAATCCCGGTGATTATGTGAAATGTTCCTGAAACCTTCAGATAAAGTAAAAATGGCCATATGATAAATTGCAAAAGCTCAATCTGATTGTGTACGTCCGCAGCATCGATCACAAACCGCTGGTACACGATACGGTAGCATATTAAATGGACAGCGCCGCGAAACATCCACTGAACACCTGTTTGATAAATATAATGCCGGTCAGCATTGTAGTAGCTGCTGCGGAAAGTTCTAAAATCTACGACCGGAAAGAGCGGGAAGCACACGTTCGGCAACATGAAAAAATACGCGAGACGTTCCGAAACCGTCGCCATCCTCTGTTCACGCCGCATTTCGTACGCATAGACAATGAGACGGAACATGAACATGGAAGCGAGCACGGGCCAGACGGCGCGCGTCCACGGGGTCGCAATCCAGTCCATTCGTGCGGCGGCGAGCCCGCAGCCGGCGCCAACCAGCGCCAGCACTCTCCATCCAAAAGCGATGGGTAGGTGGACAATTCCGATCAGTACGAGCCCAATGGCGACGATCCAGGCGGCATCGATGAGGCCCTCAAATCTCCAGTGGTGCCAGTTGGGCCCAAGGTTCGCGAAGACTGCGGCGATAGCCGCGAACGAGAGCAGCACGAAAAACGGCAGCCGGTAACGCTGTGGCAGGAAGTAGTGCACGCACCAGCCGGCGAAGGCAACGAGCAGGACGCGGACAAGCGCATTAGTCTCGAGCCTGAGGAGATAGACCAGCGCGATGAAGAGGGCCAGCTCGCCGGCTATGGCGAACCAAGCCAGGATGCTTCTCGATTCAGTCCCCGTTGGATCCGCCGACCACGGAAGAGAGAATGTCTTGATCCAATGCACGCTCGCGCGCCTCAACCAGCTGCCGGCGGACATCGACAAGAAGTAGCTTTGGGGCATGCGAAAGATCCGCAAGCTGCTGGTTCTCCCCCTCCCATGACTCCCATCTCCTGACGGGTAAGCGCCCGGTCCTTGGAGCGTTGCCTTGACTTCTTTGAACGAGTCCGGTTCCGCGCAAACGCAGAAGTTCCAGTACATAAGTTTATCACGATAAAATCGCTCCGCTGTGCCCGAGGTAACAGCGACCCGTCTCTAAGTCGCTTAAATCCAGCCAGCTAAATCTGACCGATTGAAAGCCGATTCCGAATGGGATCGATCTGCCCCGCAATCCGCGCCGCGAGCCGAACGCCGATGGCAGTCGACGCTCTATCTGCCTTGGCCATCTCAGTCCGGAACGCTCGGGCACATGATCGACGAGTTCGCGGCACTTCCCGCCGAGGCAAAGGCGCAACTCACTATACTGGGCGATGGCCAATGCCGCGCCACTCTCGAGGAACAGGCGGCCCGGTTGGGTCTTTCCAGCAGGGTCACTTTCGCTGGCTCGGTCGAAAATGTCTTTCCATCCCTGTGGGAGGCTGAATTCTATCTTTCCACCTCGGTGTCGGGAGGTATGTCAAAGTCAAACGCTCCTGAAAACAGCCTCTATTCCTTGAAGATCGTTAAGTACAATTCGGCCGAGGAGGCAATTGTTGCCTACGTGCTGGTGTGATACTTTACTTGACGGGACAACTTGCCGTTGATAGCAACGGACCTGCTAAATGTTGATTGGCACACTAACTTTGCACACCGGTTACAACGAGGGGGCGCAGCTTCAGAGCCTCGCCCTCCAACGCTGCATTTCGGACCTGCGTCCCGGCTCGCCGGCGGAGATCGTGGACCACCGCTATCCAAGACGACTGGAGACTGGCTATGGGCCGGCGACAAACGCACGCCAGCGAACGCTTGCCGCCTTCGCCGATGGACTGCTGCTCAGCCCCAAGAGGTTCTACTCGGAGGATAGGTCACCAACGTTTCGCTACGTAAGTGACCGCTATGATGCGGTTGTGGTGGGTAGCGATGAGGTTTGGAAGATCGACTACGTCTCCCGTCTCGGTGGGCTGATCAAACTTCAGACCAACCCACTATGTCCCCCATTTCCCAATGTCTACTGGCCAGAAGTGGCGTGCTCGAAGATAGCATATGCGGCGAGCACCGGCAGCAGCACCAAATGGACCGAAATGCCGCGCCGCAATCGATACTTGATGGCCAAATGCCTGAACGAATTTGTCGCGATCGGCGTGCGGGACGAGCGGACACGTGAGATGGTCCTCTGGGCAGATCCAAGCCTCGCGGATCGTGTGACATTGACCCCAGACCCGACAGTCACTCACGATCTAACTTCGAATGCCACTCATGAAAGCCTGCGCGTAAAGCTGGCTTCCTGGGGCGTGGATTTCAATCGGCCCCGGGCGTTGGTGATAGCCGGCCAGCACGAGCTCTATGCAGAGGCCACGACCTCTCTGCGGGCGCGCGGCGTGCAGATTGTATCGGTCTCGGATCGCAATCACCTCGCAGACATCGATCTCACCGAAAAGCCTATAGATCCCATCGAGTGGGCAAATCTGGCATCACAATTCTCCTACTGCTTGTCAGAGCGCATGCATGGGGCACTATTTGCTCTGCGGAACCGGTGCCCGTTAATTTGCCTGGACAGTCGGCGACCCGCCATCGGCTTCCCCACTAAGAATGAAGCTTTGATGACGCTGATGGGCATTCCCTCTCAGTACGTGTGTATTCACCGCAAGGATGCCAGGGACAATTTGCTGGACATGTGCGAAAACCTCGGAAAACTTGTTCACGACCACGTGAAGATAGACAACCGATTCCGGGAACTAGCTGAGATTGGCCGTACGTTTCTGGACAGGGCCCTGCCTGCGTCCAAGTAAAACAAATTAAGATGTTATAAAAATGCTTCGAAAGCTGCAAATTCTTCTGTCTGCTCAAGCGAAGGTAATCATCTCCTACGTATATGACGTTGGAAATTACCTACGTTACAACGGGGATTCGCTGCTGGTTCCCAAGAAAGAGCGGCTATATTACCGAATAATCGTGGACGCTCACTCGATTGAGAAGGGCCTTTCTCTAAAGGACAGGAGGCCCGGTTTTGGCCAGGAAAAAATCAAGCGACTTATGAATGAGGTGTCCTCCTACGACACCTCGCTAGGGGCGTTTCCGCTTGAAATGGCTGTCGGCGCACTTCGCGCCTATGTTGACCTTCATCCACCAGGAGAGGCTGAGCAGCCCTTTGTTGAGAAAGTTCGTCAATTCGTCGAGCGTTTCAATGGGCTTGATGGAGTCGCCTTCACCGGCGGGGTTCAAAGCGCCGTTCTGCCAATTGGGGGGCCAGCCCTCACACTCCTGGAAGGACTTCAGTGTCGTCGCTCGATTAGATACTTTGACGAACAATTAATAGATCGCACCACATTGCTGGAGTTGGTACGCTTGGCCCAAGGTGCGCCATCCCAATGCAACAGGCAGGCGACAAGAGTATACCTCTACCAGGGCCGTCATCAAATCGATCAGATACTCGCCCTGCAGGGCGGGGCGCGAGGCTTTTCACAGTCCATATCAAACCTGGCCATTGTCACGTCAGACACAAGGGCCTGGCGAGGAAGCAATCAACGAAACCAGATTTATGTCGATGGTGCGCTGTTCCTAATGCATTTCCTGTTGGCCGCGGAGGCACTTCGGCTCGTGGCTTGCCCACTCAATCTCGCGGTCGATAGTCGAGTTGAACGGCAAATTCGTGACGTAGGTCGAATTCGAGCAGGCGAGAGATTGATTGCATGCGTCGCCCTTGGCCCTATGGCAGGTACTGCCATCAGATTTGCCAGGTCGCCGCGCAGGCCGATTGATGAGGTGGTCTCGTTTGTAACCGAGGAGTAAGTCTCCGCTGGCACTTGCAGAGCGATCGAACCAAGCTGGCTTCTCGGGGAAGGGACAATGTCTTGATCGACTGCCCGCTCGCGCGCGCCAACCAGTTGCCGCCGCACATCGACAATAAGTAACGTGGAGCACGCGAAAAATCCGCAAGCTGCGGGTCCGGCCCCTCCCATAAGTCCCTTAAAGCATTGCCTCCACTACTTTTTTGAACGAGTCCGGTTCCGATCCGATTTCGCGCAAACGCGGTGAGGGAGAAATATTGGTACAAGGTATACCACAAAATAATCACTCCGCTGTGCCCGGGGTAACAGCGGCAGTTCTCTGAGACGTTTAAATTCAGCAAGTTAGATCTGATCGACTGGAAGCCGTTGGAATAACCCTCCTTACGGACTGCATGTGTCATGACCCAAGAAGGAAGGGCACACTTAGGATTCGGGGTTCATCTCCATACGGCATGCACCCACCGGGGCGTGGCATGTCACTCCAATGCAGTAGCACCGATATCGGGACGCATGGACCAAAAGCGCGGCTGGGCGTGGGAACGCACCCAACGGATAAATTCAGCGCGATCGGTGCGGCGATATGAAAGTACAGGACGCGGAAGGTAAGATTGACTTGGGGCGTCGACTGCGTATCGCTCATGTCATCACCCGTCTCATCAATGGCGGTGCTGATGAGAATACTGTCCATTCCTGCAATTGGGCCGCGCAAGGGGGGCATGATGTTGTCCTGCTACATGGCGAGACGGTCCAGCCGGAAATCATAGCTAAAGTGGACCCGCGGGTGGAACTCATTGGCGTCCCGGGCCTGACTCGGTCCATTTCGCCTGTCTCCGACATGCGGGCATTGTTGGCGCTCACCCGGAGATTCCGCGCCTTGAATGCCGACATCGTGCATACGCACACCAGCAAGGCAGGTATTCTCGGGCGGCTCGCCGCATGGGCGGCGGGAGTTCCAGCGATCGTTCATGGCGTGCATATCGTGCCTTTTGTCAATGTCGGCGTCGCCGAGCGGTTTGCTTATCTCGCCTTGGAAAAGCTGGCAGCGCCAGTCACCAGTGCTTTCATCAGTGTGAGCGAGGGCATCCGCGACTTATGCTTGAGCGCAGGAGTGGGACATCCAGACAAACATTATGTCGTCCATTCCGGATTCGATCTCGATCGTTTTCGCAACGCCGGTCCGCCCGACGATTGGCGCGATTTGTTGCGCTTGACCCCGGACGCGCCGCGCCCGTCCGTGCTCTTGATGATCGCGGCTTTCGAGCCACGCAAGCGACACACGGAATTTCTGGACGCTTTCAACAAAGTCGCCGTCCGGTTACCCGACGCGGTGCTTGTACTCGCGGGCGACGGGCCGCTTCGCTCGACCGTGGAATCGCGGGCCAAGCGGCTTGGACTCGAACGACAAGTGGTCTTTACCGGTTATAGGGACGACCCCGAGCGGCTGATCGCGCTCGCGGATCTCTGCCTGTTCTGTTCCATGCGGGAGGGATTGCCCCGGGTGGTCATGCAATATCTCGCCGGTGGCAAGCCCTGCGTCGCTTGCGATCTGCCAGGTCTTCGTGAAGTGCTCCGCCCTGGTATCAACGGTGTGATTACACCCGCGGATGATTTGGCAGCCATGGCCGATGCCATTGCCGCCCTCCTGGAGGATCGTGCAAGACTGGCCTGCCTCGCCCAAGGTGCCGCCGCGGCGACGGATCTTTCGAACTGGGACGTCAAGCTGATGGGCAAGCGGACCGATGCCATTTACCGCGAGGCTCTTGACCAGCATCGGGCAAGCAAGGGAGTATCAACAATACCTCCTGTCCGAAATGTGGCGCTTCCGCGATGAACGGGTGTGACCTATGCGTTTGACAGTGATCGGGCAGGTTGTGGGATTGGTTAGCGATGCATGCTTTACCGATTTCGGGTGCGTCGATCTGGACGATAAGTGGATAACGCTATCCCGCGGATTGATATGATTGTAACAGAAATTGTCTCTGCTCATCCGATGAAGACCGCGCCAGCCGAAGCTCTTCCCAGCATTCGAGTTCTGCTCGTGCTCCCAACCTATTTTCCTGAGTCATATGGCGGCGGCGAACAACAGGCGCGGCGATTTGCTCGGGTGCTGATTGAAAGCGGCGTTTCCGCAACCATTTTGGCACCCAGACTGTCGCACTCGACCCCGAAACGGTCCGCCATCGACGGGGTGCCTATCCATCGCCTTCGTTTGCGCGCGGCTCCGTATTTGGGCGGGCGGCATATGCTGTCGTTCCTGTCGTGGTACGTCCAGGTTTTGATCTGGATGCTGCACCGTCGCGACGAATTCGATGTCGTACATATCATCCATGCCCGACTTCACGCTGTTCCGGCGGCATTGGCAGGAGCCCTCCTGCGCAAACCGGTTCTCGCAAAATTGGGCCGGGGCGGACGGGGTTTCGATCTCGACGTTGTGCGCGAGAAGAAAATCATCGGTCGCTGGGCGTCCGCCTTGATTAAACGTCACGTCACGGCCTTCATCGCCAATAGCCGCCAGATCGCTGGTGATCTGAAGAGACATGGCATCGACGCGGATCGCATTCATATGATTCCGAATGGGATCGATCTGCCCCGCATGCCGCACCGCGAGCCGAGCGCCGATGGCAGCCGACGCTTTATCTGCCTTGGTCGTCTCGATCCGGAAAAATGCGTCGAGCACATGCTCGACGCATTCGCGGCACTTCCCGCTCAGGCAAAGGCGCAACTCACCATCCTGGGCGATGGCCAGTGCCGCGCCACTCTCGAGGAACAGGCGGCCCGGTTGGGCCTTTCCGGCAGGGTCACGTTCGCCGGCGCGGTCGAAGATGTCTTTCCTTTTCTGTGGGACGCAGATTTCTATCTTTCCACCTCGGTGTCGGAAGGCATGTCAAACGCCCTGCTCGAGGCCATGAGTTGCGGCGTGGTGCCGATCGTCACCGATGTCAGCGGTGCGTCCGACATTGTGGAGCATGAGTACAGCGGCTTTGTGGCTCGCTCGCATGTGGAGTATTGCGGACTCCTTCGTCGCGCACTCGGCCTATCGAAGGCCAAGCGCGATGACATGGGAGAGCAAGCAGTGAACACCATCGCAATGCGCTTCAGCATGGAGAGGGCTGCCCAAGAGCAAATGAAGCTCTACGCGGCTCTTCTCAAGGAAGGGACCTCTTCGCTCCGCGTCCAGAGTGTGAATCGCACATGAAGCTCATCCTTTGCGCGCGGCAGCGGCATCCGCAGATTGTTGTTGAAGGCAACAAGACCGGGTTCAGTGAGCGGCTTCCGCCTCTGCGTTTGAATGGGGGCAAGAAGCTGCCGCCGAGGGAACAAACCAGATGAGGCTCATCCTCCAATATTGGTACCCCAAGCGGGAACAACACCGGACTACCACCGCTATCTATCGGTTTGACGGGATGTTTTCGGGCGTAGCGCTGGTGAGCTGCGAATGCCATCATGAAGTGGCTTAGGCGCAGATGGACCTCCGGCTGGAGCGTTTTTTCAAGCGGATGGTGTCCATAGCGCGTCGGCGATTGCCGTTTCTGTCGTTGGCGCTTGAGATGGTGCGCGCCACTGGGATGCACAGGATGCTTGTCGTTGCATTGAGCCGTCTCAAGTAGTTGAGCGCATTGTTCTCAGTCAGGGTGGTAGGCGCGTGAACGAAAACCGGAATTTGACACGCGAGGCTGCCCGGGGACTTTCCTGGTCGGGCACAACTCTGCTGGCCCGAATCTTATTGCATGTCCTGGTCACGGCCGTTCTCGCGCGCCTGCTCTCCCCCCGAGAGTACGGCATTGTCGGCGCTGCGATGATCATAGCAGCCATCGGCAATAACCTTGCCAATCTCGGCATGTCGCAAGTTGTGGTCCAGCGACGGGACATCGAGGAGCGCCATGTCGGAACCGTAGTTTCCTTGTCCATGATGATGGCTGCCATTCTCGGCTTGCTTCAATGGGTGTTTGCACGGCAGATTGCCGATTTTCTTCGTGTGCCGGAATTGGTCCTCGTTTCGCGCGTCCTTGCGGTGATGATGGTCGCGAACGCGTTCAATCTGACCACCGAGGCCCTTCTGTCGCGGCACCTGAAATTCAAAATATCCTCCATGGCGAGGCTGGTCGCATGGATTGCTTCCCACGTCGGCCTAGCCATTCCGCTTGCCTATTTTGGGCTCAGCTATTGGGCCTTGGTGGTCGCGTACATGGCCGAGGCGTTCATCCTGGCCAGCATCTATTTTTTCATTGCCAGGGACTATCTCGTGAGTCCCCGTTTCGACATGCAGTCCTACCGCGATATCCGCAGCCAGAGCCTGGGCTATTCGCTGGCCGGTATATCGAGCTTCACCGCCAAATATATAGACAATATAATTGTGGCACGGTTGATCGGTACTGCAGAGCTTGGCATTTACTCGCGAGCATATTATCTGATCGCAATGCCGGCAAATCTGTTCGGCAATCTGAACAAGAGCGTCGTTTTCCCACTTCTGTCGAAGGTTCATCACGACAAGGCGCGACTACGCAGCGCTCAGCTCAAGGCGTATGCTTTGACTGCTGCGCTCTCTATACCGACCAGTGCGTTTCTATGCTGTTTTGCAAAAGAGGTTGTGTTGACTGTCCTCGGCGAAAAGTGGATGGATGCCGTCGTTCCTATTACCGTGTTCTCTATGGTAATGTATTTCCGCCTAGGTTATAGAGTTTCCGGAGCCGTGATGCTTGCGACAGGCCAAAGTTACCAAACAGCCTTCATGGCGTTCGTTTATATGTCACTTGTCGCTTCATTCGCATTGCTCTCAGCGCCCTACGGCGTGAACGCGGTGGCCTTTGCAGTGTCCGGCGCCATCGCGACGAGTTTCATCCTTTATGCGGCGGTCGGTTGTCGGATGACAGGATTATCAGCTCTGGATTTCGCGCTCGTCCATGTGCCGCCTGTCGCATTCGCCGCTGCGGTGTTCGCCACCGGCTCGGCGGTCAAAATGCTGCTTGCCGGATCGCCCGACTATCTTGTGCTCGCGACCGGGCTGTTCGTTACAGGTACATTGTCCGCTGTCACTGTCTATCTGAGAGCGTCGCTCCTCTTCGGGAAATATGGCGCGGAAGTTCTGCAAACGCTAACATCCAAGCAAACAAACCGAATGCATTAGATTTGCATAGCCCCACAATACCTGCGTTCTCGGCGTGTCTTGCGACAGACCATCAGAGGATATGGAATGCATCATGAAGGTACGGAGGCTTGACGATACAGTCGACGGAGTTCAGTCACGACGCCCCCTTACTGTAACCGGCTCAGGGGCGAGACCGTTTGTGAAGCCGGTGTCATGTATGCCGGCTATCAGGCAAGGAAATGCCAGATGAAGCTTATCCTCCACATTGGCACGAGCAAGACAGGAACAACTGCGCTACAATATTTTCTTTCCGCGAATGCAAAGAAGCTCCGAGAGAGAAGAATTTACTATGCTGTACCTCCAAACCAGTTCAATTTCAACAGTGTTACCAACAGCTATTTGCTATCCGGCACGGACAACTTCCAGGCATTCTTCCTGCATCATCTGAGGGCGGCCGAACGAGACGGAGCGCACACGATCATTGCAAGTTCTGAAAACCTTTATTTGATCAGATACCTTGCGCGTTTCATGGCCAATAAATCCAGCGCCGACGCCCTATCACAGGAGCGCAATTTGATCGAACGGTTGCGTGCTTCCATTCCGGCGAAGATGGAATGCCGTGTGCTGTGTTATGTGAGAAGACCGGATCATTGGCTTGAGTCAATGTATAATCAGAACGTCAAGCGCGGTGTTCTGTTCACCGGAGATGTCATCGACTTTCTAAACACGATCGAGGATAGTTTGGATTATCGTCACTGCCTGTCCATCTGGCGCGAAGTCTTTGGAAGCAGCGCGTGTTTGGTACGCGTCTACGAGTCGGCGCTGCCGAATCTGATCGGTGATTTCATGAAGAATGTCGTCGGGATCGAGTATCTCTCCGCATTCGTACGGCCCTATCGTCGGGCTAATGAACGCCTGAGCCGAGATGTCTTGGAGTATAAGCGCCTCAAAAACGAGCATATCCTGTTTTCTGAGCGGCGGCTGGAACGAAAGATCTATGCATTGGTTGATCGGAGAGTGACGAATCCCGACAATAATCACGAATACCTTTCACCCGATGAGAGAGCCGACCTCCTATCAAGGCTGGAACCAAGTATGAAGTTGCTACAGGCGGAGTTTTCTCTGCCCCCCTTTCCGCAACTCGATCTCGATGCGGCCAAGGCCACGTGGCAGCCCTACCCGGGACTTGCGCTCGAGAAGAGAAAGGAGATCGAATTCCACTACAACGCTGTTCAAGGTCGGATGGGCTTCCGTCTGGAGCGCATTCTGAGGCGATGGGCCTCCTTCACTCGCAGGCGATTGCCTTTTCTCTCATTGATATTCGACTTTGCGCGCGGCAGCGGCATACGCAGATTGCTGTTGGAGGCAACAAACCGATTTCAATGACCGGCTGCCGGGCGCTAAGGACTGGATACCGTGAACTTGTCTACGCCTATCCCGTGCCTATTCCGGGCCAATCGGCAAACGCCGTTAACTGCACAAACTCAGAAATTGTCAGCTCCATAGTCGAACAATTCCGCAGTTGCGCGGGTGTCTGTCCAAATCCGCTGTCGTGCTGAACGATCGAGGCGGGCAACCGCTCGGGTGTTAACGTCTAGTGCGATGTGATCGGGTGCTTCATCCAACCTTATCCGCAGCTTTTCGCCAGTTGTGGCGTTTGTGTTCGTCGTCCGCTCCGTCCCAAATGATTTGACCTTAAACCGGATCCTTCCGTCCTCCGCTGCTGCTATGCCGAGCGCGTCGTAAAGGCTTTTTACAAAGGTATCCGGTGATTGGATCAAGTCCTCGAATCGAAGCAATAGCGCATCAGGCTTTCCCGAGGCTTTGAACATTAGGCTAGTCACATCATTGTACCATTTGATCGCGCGCGCCTCGCTGAGACCGCTGCGTATGAGCCCTTCGCACATCGGTAATGGATGCCGCGTAAGCACAAGGTTCCGCGCTTCCATAAACCCGCGCGCAATCGCGTCGTCGAATGCGATGTAGTAATCCATCACCTTCAAAACGACGTAGCGCGCTTGGGACTTTTCGTTGCGCTCCCCGTGGCGGAGCGACTCGGCAGTCGCTGCGCGCATATGCCGCCAGAGGAAGGGAACAGACGCCCAGTTGACGGCCCCGCCAACATGGCACGCAGCCTTGCGCAGCTTGTAGAAACGTCCGAATACCCCCTCATGCCATTCGCGGTATGGCATCAACACATCCGGCGAGCTGCCGATGATATTCCAGACAATGTTTGACCCACCTCGGCCAAAGCAATTCAATAGAAGCGCATTGGGCGGAAGAACTTTGCCCGGCCTGGTGGGAGGCGAAGCACCGATCCTGTCAGCGGTCTGCATCTGCTTTCTCCGTTATCGCATCAGGCGCGACTCACTTCCCTGGCCGTCGTGGAAAGGCTAAACTGAAACCTATGATATGCTGCGGAGCTTGTGAGGAGAAGCGCGATAGTAAGTAACGGGTGTCCATGCGGAGTCTCATCCCGAAACCAGCAATTATTGGCACACGACAATGACCAACCGCCTTTCTCGCCGGGACCTGGCGCGGGCCGCATGCGCCGCCCTTGTGCTGGCGACCGCCGATCGCCCAGGACGGGTGCTCGCGCCGCCGGTCCGGCGCAAGGCTCGCAGCCGAAAGCTCACTCCTGGCATCCCCTGGTCTGTTCCCGGAAATGATTGTGAAGTTGATGGTTCGCTGCATTCTCTGATGTGTTCTGTGATCAATGGCGTGACTTATCGGCTCGGCATGTACTTGCCGAGTTACAAAGGCGCGCGCTGATGTTCGGTTCCTTGGCGGTTGGGCCGGTTCCAACCGGAGACCTGAGCATCACGTGCTCCGGTCCTCGGATACGGATAGGATCGTGTTCGGAAGCGGCCGCAATGATGAGAGCCAGAGGAAACTTACCCTCTAATGAGGTGTTAGCGGGTTGGCTGCACTGCCGCGCGTACCTTTTTGATCTGATCCCTAACCAACCGACGAGCAAGGATAGCGGTTTTGGTAGCGTGCCGGGACAGAACAGACATAGTCAGCGGCCGCGGCAGCTTGGCAGCCTCATACAGACTGACCACTTCAAACCGTTGCAGACCCCCTACCATCCTTTCGATTTCTACATAGGACATTCCATCAAGATGGATGCATGACGTGTAGACGCCGAGTCGCCACCCGTGCGGTCGCGCGAATAGCTGCGGAACCATTATAATTTCACCCTCCGGATATGGCCAAAAACCGTAGCCATCGGTAACATAACGGAAGCCAGTGCGCTCCAAAGCTTTTAGAGTAGTGTTGTCGAATGTATGCCAAGGTGCCATGAACACGTCGGACCTTAGCCCTTCGGCAAGCAATATTTCGGCTCCCGCCGCAAGTCTTTCGACCTGTATGTCAAGCGGATGACCTGCGAACTCGCTTCGATTTCTGATGCCAAGGTAGTTGGCGTGGCTGATGTCGTAGACGTGCCTGTACCCATGCTGTGCAACTATCCATCCCTCGGTGGAAAGCTGGCGTATCGTATCCCAGAA
The DNA here is from genome assembly GCF_055811375.1 of Mesorhizobium sp. WSM4848. Lineage (NCBI taxonomy): Bacteria > Pseudomonadati > Pseudomonadota > Alphaproteobacteria > Hyphomicrobiales > Phyllobacteriaceae > Mesorhizobium > Mesorhizobium sp. WSM4848. The sequence goes on along the minus strand of NZ_JBVVPX010000024.1, from coordinate 2,485 downwards.
TTCCTTCCTCGGGGCATCGTGGCAAAGCTGGGCGTCCATGCACTCCGGGATAACGCCAAGTGTGGCCGTGAAGCCGCGGCGCGACAATCCTTCGACGAAGCGCATGAAAGTTGCCCACTTCATTCTTGGGTGGATATCGTCGACCCTGATCACGAGTTTAGCCAAACGCTTTCCTCACCAGATCGGTTATTCGGCGAAAACACTCTTCGTAAACGTCTGAGGACCTGCCGTCCGGGTCCGCCACATCTCCGCTTTCTCCAGCGAGTTCACTCAGCAGAAATACCTTATGGCGCGGGACCCTCCTACGGACCTCGTTGACATGGCGACTTTCGAATACGACGACGTTCTCTGCTCCCGAGATCGCACGCTCCAGAACTGTCGTACGGTGACCCGCTGCGCTCGTGCCAAGAGTTCCTTCGATATACCTTTCGACTTCAATTGAAGCGCGCCGGTCGGACCTTGTCAGTAAACATCCCGATTTGGCCGGAATGCCCAATTGATTGGCAACATAGGCGGCCACAACGCTGCGATTCACATTGCCCTTGCAGATAAATACCACCCCTTTGGACACATCAATCGCATGGCGCTCCGTCCGATGCGGAAGGCGAAGGACGGCTTTTGAGTACAAGGGACCAACTGCAGTGACAAACTGATACATTCCTGGCAAAGGATCTGATAATCGCTCAATGTCGAATTGCTCTGTCCCAGAGAACACCATTCGGAAAGAAGCGAGCCAATGAAATAGTTTCTGGGGATTTCGAAGAACCCAGCCAATGTCCTTCTTTAGATGCCTGGCGAAAACGTTTTCACGCGCCACCACAAGTTTACCGGTTCCCATACCCTGAAAGGCGTTCAAAACTAAGGTGGGATAATCCGCGCCGGCAAAGAGGGAGAGATTGAACGAACCCCAAGGACGACAATTTAACTCCATCAGGTAAAGTTCTCCATCGTGGCGCTTGCATTCAATCATCATCACGCCCGTCCACTCAAGGGCAGCGCTAAGGCCGCTAGCAACCTCTATAATAAGGTCTGTTACTTTCCCAGAGCGCCTGTAAGAGCTCCCGCCACCATAGCCCGGCTCGTGCAGCCGTTCCGTGACGGAGACACCGAGAAGCTGTCCCTGATATGAGGCGAAGTTTATCCCTGCGCCCGGGCCCGAGATGGGCTCCTGGATCAAAAGAGGCACAGGCGTGTCTCTGATCTTGCGCTCTAGCTCATTAGCTGTCTTGACGAAAGAGACCGATGTTCCGATCAGTCGATCGTCAACAATGTGAGACGAGAAGATTGGCTTGGCAAAGCAGGGGAATTCGATTCCAGAAATGTCGCCGTTAGGCGGAACCAGCGACGTTGGCGGGGCCTTCAACCAAGGCGCTACCAAGGAAATCGCGGCGAGCTTGTTCTTTGCCTTCTGAAGAGAGCAGAATGGAGGGCCTAGTATCGTAGTTTTTATATTGTCACGAGCATAGTATACAAGTTCAACAGCGCCATCTGTTATAGGAATAACATAGTCAATATCTCCAAGTGCCGTTGCAAGATTTAATGCTGATCGAGGCAAATCAATATTTGGATTTCCGATTGCAACCCGATTGCGACAATACCTTGATAAATCGGCTACTCTCTTGTTGTTTCCAAACTGCACGTGTGTAATATCGTGCCCGGCTCGACCCAAGGATCGACACACCGCAAGGCCGGCTCGATCGGTTGCGTCAACTAAGGCAATCTTCATAATCGTTAATAATCGGGAGTTGTTATTTGGGGGGTCTTGTCATAGGGCGCGCCAACGACTTTTTTCAGTCCAATTCGAGGCTCGAGAGTGGGGCCAGTGTTACTTGCCTGTTAGCAGGTTGGACGTTCTGACTCATCGCCTCGGGCTCCGACACGCTCACCGCCTGCACGGCTTGAGTTTTAGGGCGATCCGAAAACATGCCTCGCAAATACAGCTTGATGGATGACCCCGGAGCTTCGAACAACTGGGCGAAGACAAAGACGATGGCCATCACCACGGCAAGGATTGCTAGGTAGATGCTGGAAGTTCCGGCGCTAATATATCCCGGAATGGGGGTGTAACGCAAGCAGTGGCCGGTGGATCCAGGGCAACGAGTTCAGGTTAACGGCGAGTTGTAATTTGTGGCACGGCGTAGGTTGGCGTGATTCAAGAGGCTTCCATGATTCGAGAGGAAGCCATGAGCCAAGACGTAGCCGCGCGCCGCAAGAGCCTTTTGGAGCATTTTTCGGCCATCAAGGACAATCGCCAGTCCTGCAAGGTGATGTATCCGCTGAGCGAGGTGCTGCTGTTGGTTGTCTGCGGCACGATGGCGGCTTGCGACGACTATGACGACATCGTTCTGTGGGGGAACAGGCATCTCGACTTCCTGCGGCGTCTGCAGCCCTACCATTTCGGCATTCCTTGCGCCGATTGGCTGCGGGTGGTGATGAACCGGATCGGACCGGACCTGTTCGCCTCCTGCTTTCTTGCCTTCGTTGC
>NZ_JBVVPX010000023.1:0-110574 GCF_055811375.1 Mesorhizobium sp. WSM4848 | reverse complement strand
AGGCGCGACGACCGGTTCCTGATCTCTACCTCAACCGCAGGCGCCCTCCCGCGCAGCGGGTTCGTTCTGCGGCCCCAAGGCTGCCAGTCAGCAGCGCGCATTTTGCAGCCAGTGGAATCACTTGGCGCCGCAGAAATGCGACTAAGACAAATAGATGGAGCAGGATGCCCAGTTCAATTTGACCGTAATTCGCTCTAGTCGGGACGGCGGTAGGCCAGAACCCCCGTCGGCCTGCTCAGGCTCTGCAAGGAGCCAGGTGTTGCGCCGCCGATCCAGCCCAACACCGAGCAGCCGGAGCCGGACCCATCGCGGTCATTGGCACGGCCCAATCGCCGATCGGGGAAGATCCACGTTCGAGATCGGATCGTTGGCAGGAAAGTGCGATCTCCGCTGACGCGCCTTCCTGGTTCGTTGTTACTTGGCAACCCGGGTGGTAGAATGACGATGAGTTCAGGCAAAATAGCTTTATCGTATTCGAGCGTCATGACTTTCGTGCCGCGCGCTGCAGACGCTGCGATGAGTATTTTATGGAGAGGACAGCCGTGACAGTCCCAGAGGACGATTTTTTCGTCCTCTCGAGCTTGCCGCCAAGTCGGGCGCAAAAGCAGCTCGCTCTTGTTTTTGTGCTTGGCCTGTTGGCCGTCTACGTGTTGATCACTGTTGGTCCGCTCTCGGGCATCCATCTGAGCCGGGTCGACGCCTTCGTGCCGGCCTACGCGACAGCGATGTTCGTCAACGATTCGATCACCGCAATCCTCCTGTATACTCAGTTTTCCATCCTGCGCTCACGTGCCACGCTCCTGATTGCAAGCGGATATCTCTTTACAGCGCTCATGCTGATCCCGTTTGTCCTGGCATTTCCAGGTCTGTTCACGCCAGAGGGCGGCTTGGTGGGCGGCATGCAGAGTACGTCATGGATCTACTTTTTCCAGCACGCTGGCTTTCCCCTGTTCGTCATAGGCTATGCCCTCTCAAAGGGCTCGAACCCCAGCAAACGATTTTGGCAGGGTACCGCGCGTGCGGAGATTAGCCTCAGTGTCGCCCTGACCGCAGCTGTGGTCTTGTTGGCGTCATATTTTTTCATAGCGGGCGAAGCGTTATTGCCGCCTGTGACCCTCGATTCCACTCGCCTTAGCCCGGTGTGGCCCTATGTGGGCGCGCCCGTCGCATTGCTAAGTATCACCGCGATGGTCGCGCTCTGGATCCGGCGACACTCAATGCTCGATCTTTGGTTGATGGTCGTGATGCTCTTATTCACGATAGAGATGCCTTTAAGCTATTACCCTGATCCGGCTCGCTTCAGCCTTGGCTGGTATACCGTCCGCATCTTCGGAGTTCTGTCCAGCGGACTCGTCCTTATGGTTCTGCTTCACGAGATAACGACCCTTTATACGCGGCTTCTCGGAGCCGTCCGTGGCCAGCGTCACGAGCGCGAGGCGCGACTGGTAACCGGCGACGCAGTCGCAGCCACGGTTGCGCATGAAGTCAAACAACCTCTATCCGGCATGATAACGAGCGCCGATGCCGGCCTGCGCTTTCTCGGTCGCTCGATGCCCGATCTGGAGGAAGCAAAGGAGGCATTCAAGCAGATTATCGCCGGTGGTCATCGCGCGGCAGCGGTGATCGACGGAATTAGAACGATCTTCAAGAAAGAAGACCGCAAGCGAGCTCCGCTCGACCTCAACAGTCTTATCGGGGAAACACTCACCCTGGTGCGAGAGGGTCTGGCGAAACACCGGATAATGGTCGAAGCCGAGCTGGATGAACGCCTGCCGCGCGTAACAGGCGATCGAATCCAGCTACAGCAGTTGCTTGTAAACCTGATGACGAACGCCATCGATTCCATGGCCGCGGTCGGCGGGGCGCGGGTGCTGTCCGTGAAATCGAAGTTGCATGACGATGGCCACGTAACAGTTTCGGTTGCGGACACTGGAACCGGAATTGGTCCGCAAGACGTGGATCGGATATTCAACCCGCTCTTCACGACAAAGCCCGACGGCATGGGGATGGGCCTGTCGATCTGCAGATCTATCGTCGAAGCCCACGATGGGCGGTTGTGGGCGGCCCCGAACAGGCCCCGGGGTGCCATATTTCATTTTAGCGCAACTCGATCTGTCTCCGCATGACAAGGATCCGTCTGTGATCAAAGTCGCACCGAACAGTTTGCAGCCGACGACAGAGGTCGCGTCTGCTGTCTATGTGATCGATGACGACGTCGGAATCCGCGACTCGCTCGGCCTGTTATTCCGCTCGGTCGGTTTGCGCGCCGAACTATTCCATTCGGCGAACGAACTCATGCAAAGCAAGCTGCCTCCGATCCCGAGCTGCCTGGTTCTCGATGTTCGGCTACCGGGGTTGAGCGGCTTCGAGCTTCATGCCGAGTTGACTAAGGCCGATGTCCATATACCCATCATCTTCATTACTGCACACGGCGATATCCCCATGTCCGTACGGGCTATGAAAGCCGGCGCCGTCGACTTCATCACCAAGCCGTTTCGCGACCAGGATATGTTGGATGCCGTCACCGCCGCGATCACCCGCGACCGGGCCAGGCTGGATGCCGATCGCGCACGGCTCGACTTAAAGGGCCTGTTCGACAGCCTGACTTCGCGCGAACAGGAGGTGATGGCGCTCGTCGCTACCGGCTTAATGAACAAACAGATCGCCGCTCACATCGGCCTCAGCGAGATTACGGTTAAGATTCATCGCGGCCACGCGATGAAGAAGATGCGTGCGAAATCGCTCGCGGACCTGGTCAAAATGGCCGAAGCACTCGGTATCGGCCGGGAAATGTCCTCGTAGCCTCATATCTATGTATGACTTTTCGAACACAGCCGACTCGTACCATTGTCGGTGCGCATAGATGGGCCAATCGCTTGCCAGACACCCGCGTTATTTCAATCGTCGACGATGACGAATCCATTCGAAGCGGAACTGCGAGTCTTGTACGGTCGCTTGGGTTTGTCGCCCACGCTTTCCCATCCGCACGTGCGTTCTTGCATTCGGAGCAACTGGCTCAAACCTCGTGTCTGATTTCAGACATCCAGATGCCGGAGATGAGCGGAATCGAGTTGCACGATATCTTGCGCATACGTGGACATCACACGCCCATCATTTTCATCACGGCCTTTCCCGATGAAAAGGCGCACGCTCAAGCGCTGGTTCGAGGCGCCGTCTGCTTTTTGAGCAAGCCTTTTGACGGCGACACGCTGTCTCGCTGCCTCGACGTTGCATTGAAAAACAATGCCGGTGAGAGCGACTAGCGCGTCGCTGATCGCTGGGCGCGATCAGGCTCAGCAGACCCCAAAATCCAATTCGTCGAAGCGCATCCGTTAAACCGAGGGATACTCGGGCCCGTCGGGGCCAATAAACCTAGGTGTGACCGCCATAAACGAAAATGCGGTTACGACCAACCTACGTCCGATGGAGCGCGCACCGGAGTGAGAGCACAACTAAAGTGGTCAACCACTCTAATGGCACCGCGCAACGAAGGAGACTGATCATGTCCACGGCATCACCGGCGCCAAATCGGCGCGACTTTCTTGCCACATCGGCCACCGCATTGCTTGCCACTTCGGCAGGTGCTGCCGCGTTCAACTTCACCTCGTCTCAGCCGGCGGCCGCGGCCGAAGCCAGTTCAATCCGCCCCTTCACCGTCAGCTTCCCGCAGGAGGAGATCGACGAGCTACGCCGTCGCATCGCCGCCACGCGCTGGCCCGAGCGGGAGCTGGTGACCGAGGCCGCTTCCCGGCGGACTTCGGCGACGTTGGCGGCAGGCGACACACAAGGTGTGCAACTCGCGACGATGCAGAAGCTCATCCAGTACTGGGGAACAGAATACGATTGGAGCAAGTGCGAGGCGCAGCTGAAGTCGCTGCCGCATTTCGTCACCGAGATCGACGGGCTGGACATCCACTTCATCCACGTGAAATCAAGCCATCAGGGTGCGCTGCCGGTCATCATCACGCACGGCTGGCCCGGTTCGGTCATCGAGCTGCTGAAGGTCATCGATCCGCTCACGAACCCCACGGCGCATGACGGAACCGCGGCCGACGCGTTCGACGTGGTGATCCCGTCGATGCCAGGCTACGGCTTTTCCGCCAAACCGACCCAACCCGGTTGGGATCCGGTGCGCATCGCGAAAGCGTGGACCGTGCTGATGAAGCGCCTGGGCTATAACCGGTTTGTTGCACAGGGCGGCGACTGGGGGGCTCTCATCACCGAACAGATGGCTCTGATGGCGCCTCCCGAACTGATCGCCATCCACACCAATATGCCAGCGACCATTCCGCCCGAGATTGTGAAGGCGCTTGCCGCCGGCAGTCCGCCTCCCGCCGATCTCGGGCCCGACGAAAAGCGCGCCTACGAGCAGGTCGCCTTCTTCTACAAGTTCGGTCTGGGCTATGCCAACGAGATGGCGCTTCGTCCGCAGACGCTTTACGGGCTCGTCGATTCACCTGCCGGCCTGGCGTCATGGATTCTCGATCACGATGCGGACAGTTATGCACTGATAGCCCGCTCCTTCGATGGGGAGCCGGAGGGCCTTACCCGCGACGACATCCTCGACAACATCACGCTCTATTGGCTGACCAACACGGCCATCTCGTCGGCCCGGCTCTATTGGGAACACCGGCAAACGGCGAAGGCGGGCTTCTTCGACGCCAAAGGCATCACCATTCCCGTCGGCGTGAGCGCGAACCCCAGCGAGATCTACACGGCGCCGAAGAGTTGGACCGAGCGCGCGTTCCCGAAGCTCCTGCATTACGGCCACCCGCCCAAGGGCTGCCACTTCGCGGCATGGGAACAGCCGAAGTACTTCACCGACGACGTGCGCGCATCGTTCAAGACGTTGCGGACGGCGTGAAGTGTTGAGCGGGGATGGCGCGCCGGACGTGCGCGTCACCCTCCGCCTGGCGATTAAACCCCCAGCGCATCTCCAAAAGGAGAGAATGCAATGAACCTTCTCATCCAGACGCTCACCGCACTCGCGGCTTGCACCGTGTTCGCCACGGGTGCGTTCGCCCAGAGCACGGTCGTGCCCATCGACAACGAGCCCGCGCCAAAGCTGATCGTGGAGCCGCCGCTTCCGGGTCCGTTGGCCGGGGGTGTGGTGTTCATCCCGTACCGGGTGGAGAACCTGCGCATCCTGCCTGTCGGTGGGCCGGCCGCGCGCAAAGTGTCTCCGCGGGTCGGGCATCTGCACCTCACCGTCGACGACCTGCCCTGGGCGTGGGCGGATTACGGTCTGAGCGACACCATCATCCTGGTGGGCATGCCGCGCGGTCAGCACAAGGTCCTAGTCGAGGTGGTGGACGCCGAAGGTAACGTCTTCACCAAGCAAACGGTGACGTTCCACTCGCCGGGCAAGGAGATTCAGCCATGAAGCTCCACAAGTTGGCGACCGTGCTGGCATTCGGGTTTTGCATCTTTTCCGCCTTGGCCAACGCCAGTGCGGCCGAAGATCGCTCGATCCGGGCCTTCACCGTCAGCATCCCGCAAGCGGCGCTCGAAGACCTTCGTCGGCGCATCGCCGAAACACGGTGGCCGGATCGCGAGACGGTCGATGACCAGTCGCAGGGCATACAGTTGGCGAAGCTGAAGCCGCTCGTCAAGTATTGGGGCACCGGCTACGACTGGCGAAAGGCCGAGGCCAAGCTCAACACCCTGCCTCAATTCATGACAACGATCGACGGCGTGGACATTCACTTCATTCACGTCCGCTCGAAGCATCCCAATGCTTTGCCGCTGATCATGACGCATGGCTGGCCCGGGTCGGTGTTCGAATTGCTCAAGACCGTGGGCCCGCTGACGGATCCCACAGCTCATGGCGGACGAGCGGAGGACGCGTTCGATCTCGTCCTGCCTTCGATGCCGGGATATGGCTTCTCCGGCAAACCGACAGAGACGGGTTGGGGACCGGATCGCATCGCGCAAACCTGGGCGGAGCTGATGAAACGCCTGGGTTACACCCGCTACGTCGCACAGGGTGGCGACTGGGGCTCCCCCGTCTCCAGCGCGATGGCGCGCCAGGCGCCGACAGGTCTGCTCGGCATTCATATTAACTTGCCGGCGGTGGTGCCGCCCGAGATTGCCGCGGTGCTCGCCGTCGGCGGGCCAGCGCCAACGGGACTCACGGATAAGGAACGCGCAGCGTTTGACGCGCTCAGCGCTGCAGCCAAGATGGGGAACAGATCCTACGCTACGATGATGGGCACCCGGCCGCAGACGATCGGCTACGCCATCAATGACTCTCCCACAGGCCTCGCGGCGTGGATGCTTGGACATCCGGGCTTCTCACGCTGGACATACGACAACAGCGATCCCGAAAAGTCCCCGGACGAGGTGCTGGACGACATTACTCAGTACTGGCTGAGCAGCAGCGCGACCTCAGCAGGGCGGCTGTACTGGGAGTACGGTGGACGCAGCGTTGTTTTTGCGGCCGTGGAGCGGACCCTCGAGATCGCGCTGCCGGTGGCCATCACGGTCTTTCCGGAGGAAACTTATCTGGCCCCGGAGACGTGGGCCCGGCGCGCCTATCCAAACCTGATTTACTTCCATGAGGTCGACAAGGGCGGTCATTTCGCCGCCTGGGAGCAGCCCGAACTGTTTTCCGCCGAGTTGCGTGCGGCGTTCCGACCGCTCCGACAAGATTTCTGAGGCGCGTACCAGGCGCCAGCCCGGACGCGTTCAACGCTCAACAGGTTAAACCTAAGGAGATCGACATGAGCAGCACTATTCCAGCGCATAGCGAAGACCCGATCGAAACCCTCGGAACGCGGACGCTCGACATGAAGCTCGAGGCCGTGGTTATCCCAGTTTCGGACGCAGCACGCTCCAAGCAGTTTTACGAAGGGCTGGGTTGGAGGCTCGACGGCGACTTCGTCGTCGGCGACACGTTCCGGGCGATGCAGTTCACGCCTCCGGGCTCGCCGGCCTCGATCCATTTCGGCACCGGCATCACGTCGGCCGCGCCCGGCTCCGCAAGCGGGCTTTTCCTCGTCGTGTCGGACATTGAGGCCGCGCGCGCCGAACTCATTGGCCACGGCGTCGAAGTCAGCGAAGTGTTCCACCGCGCCGGTCCGGGCAAACCAGCGCTCAGCGGCAGGCATCCGGAGCGGCAGAGCTATTCCTCTTACGCAACCTTCAAGGATCCAGACGGCAACGAGTGGCTGCTGCAGGAGGTCACCACCCGGCTCCCTGGCCGGGTCGATTCCAATACGACGGACTATGCTTCGGTAGCGGACCTTGCGGCCGCAATGCGGCGCGCGTCAGAAGCACACGGCGAGCACGAGAAGCGCAATGGCGGCCAGCGCGATGAGAATTGGCCGGACTGGTACGCCAGGTACATGGTGGCGGAGCAGGCGGGCAAGCCGCTGCCGCTCTAAGCAGCAACCCAAAATCGGGTGTGCGGGACGGGTCGCCGTCCCGCCGCCCAGCTCAACCGGCGATCCAAGCCTGGTTTGCCGCTGATGTTTTCACGCGCTGTTGCCGGCGCAATCGAATGGGAGAACGATCATGACGCACTCCAAAATGGGCATTGCTCTGGTGACCGGCGCCTCGGCCGGGATCGGAGCGATCTACGCCGACCGGCTGGCGCGCCGCGGCTATGACCTCATTCTCGTGGCGCGCAGCCAGGAGAGGCTGGACGAAGTGGCCAAGCGCATCGCCGGCTCAACGAATTGCAACGTCAGCGCCGTTGCCGCTGACCTCAACGACAAGGCGGATCTGGGCCGGATCGAGACCTTGCTCGGCGCCGATCCCGCCATCACGATGATGGTCAATAACGCTGGCATCGGCGCCGTCGCGCCGCTCTTGGAATCCGACGTGGACAAAATGCAGGCGATGATCGAGCTCAACATCACGGCGCTGACCCGCCTGACTTATGCCGCGGCTCCGGCCTTTGTGGCGCGAGGCGGCGGCACAATCATCAACATCTCGTCAGCGGTCGCCATCGCGCCGGAAATCCTCAACGGTGTCTATGGCGCGACGAAAGCCTTTGTGCTCGCTTTCAGCCAGTCGCTCCACAAGGAGCTTGCGGACAAGAAGCTGCGCATCCAGGCGGTTCTGCCCGGCGCCATCGCCACCAATTTCTGGGACGTATCAGGAGGTTCGCTCGACGATCTGCCGAGCAAGGCGATCATGCAGTCCGATGACCTCGTCGACGCGGCCCTTGCCGGCCTCGACCAGGGCGAGTTGGTGACTATTCCCTCGCTTCCCGACGTCGCCGACTGGCACGCCTATGAAGCGGCGCGGCAGAAACTCATCCCGAACCTTTCGCTCAACACCTCGCCGGCGCGGTACGGCATCGCCGTGGCTGCGTAACCAAACTCAATGAGTCAGCCTGAGTAAAGCGCCAGAGGAGAATCAAAATGGACAAACTTTTGACGGCCGTCCTCGAGGCGCATGGCGGTTTGCCGAATTGGGGCAACGTTACAAGTATCACTGCGCAAATGTCGCTTGGGGGCGTATTTTGGGCTGCAAGGGGCTGGCCGGACGTCTACTCCAAGCAGACCGTCACGCTCGATCCACATCGCGAGCACATCGTTTTTTCGCCCTTCACAGCACCAGACCGTATGTCTGTGCTGGATGTCGCTCCCGAGCGGGTCGCTATCGCTACGCGCGACGGCCGCATCATCGAGGAACGTTTCAATCCACGTGGTACATTTCCGCTGCCCTTTCTGGATGGCAGCACACCTTGGGATGCGATCCAGGTGGCGTACTTCACGAGCGCCGCCGTATGGAACTACCTCACGGCGCCGTTCGTCTTCACACTACCCGGTGTCGAAGCACGAGAAATCGCCCCTTGGAGAGAGGGCGCGCAAACGTGGCGACGGCTGGCCGTCACGTTCCCTAAGACCATCGCCAACCATAACGCCGATCAGGTCTTTTATTACGACGATGCGTTCATGCAGCGGCGCATGGACTATTCGCCCGACGTGACGGGAAACCCGCCGGTCGCACACTACGCTTATGACCACAAAACCTTTGACGGGTTCGTATTCCCGACACGGCGGCGTGTGCTCCTCCATGACGCCGAGGGGGTCGCAAACCAAGCATTCGCACCTATCACGGTCGACGTGTCCGATGTGACAGTCGACCGAAGACAATCTTCCACCAGGCACCATGCCTTATCAACGGGTACAAACCACTATGACCGAACAGATCGACCTCCATCGACGTCAATTTTTGGGCGTGGCCGTCACCACCGTCGCGGCCGCTCAGTTTGCCATGACGGGCTCCGCAAGCGCACAACTCAGCATGACGAAGACGGGTGCGACAACAATCAAACCGGGCACGAATACATCGTTCGGCCCGTTGAAACAGGTCACCGCCGGCGTGCTCAACGTCGGATATGCGGAGCTCGGACCGGCCGACGGTGCGCCGGTCATCCTCCTGCATGGCTGGCCCTATGACATTCACACCTATGTCGACGTTGCACCCATTTTGGCATCGAGGGGCTTTCGCGTCATCGTCCCCTATCTGCGCGGCTACGGCACGACGCAGTTTCTCTCCAGCGAAACACCGCGAAATGGCCAGCAGGCGGTGGTCGCCGTCGACGTCATCGCGCTGATGGATGCACTGCAAATCGATAAGGCGATTGTCGGCGGTTGCGACTGGGGCGCGCGCACGGCCAACATCGTCGCCGCATTGTGGCCCGAACGCTGCAAGGCGCTTGTTTCGGTCAGCGGCTATCTAATCGGCAGCCAGGAGGCCAACAAGATGCCACTGCCACCGAAAGCCGAACTCCAATGGTGGTACCAGTACTACTTCGCCACCGAACGCGGCCAGGCCGGCTACGAAAAGTACCGGCGGGACTTTGCCAAGCTGATCTGGCAGATTGCCTCGCCGCAGTGGACGTTCGACGACGCCACGTTCGAGCGCAGCGCCAGGGCCTTCGACAATTCGGATCATGTGGCGGTCGTCATCCACAATTATCGCTGGCGGCTCGGCCTCGCAGAAGGCGAACCGCAATATGACGTTCTGGAGCAGCGGCTTGCAAAGGCGCCGGTGATCGTCGTGCCGACGATCACCCTTGAGGGTGACGCCAACGGCGCTCCGCATCCCGACCCCGGTGCCTATGCCAAGAAGTTTTCGGGCAAGTACGAGCACCGCCTCATTACCGGCGGCATAGGGCATAATCTTCCGCAAGAAGCCCCGCGGGCATTTGCAGACGCCATACTGGAGGTGGCAAGCCTAGCCTGAGCAAATCGCCATACCGCGATACATGATCGAGGGTGCCCAGGGCGAAACTGATGAAATCACAACCGCACCGAGCAACAGGCCGGGGGCCCGATCTCATCGAGCAGGATACGAAATGAACACTGGCCGGGACCACTTTCGTCGCCCTTTGCAGTGGCTCCTCGCACCCATTGTGGGGGCAGTAGCGGGCTTTGCCTACGCGCTGATGTTCGACGTCGAGGCCCTGCACTCCGCAGTCAGGGGCGTGTTCATCGGAACTCCTATTCTGTTGTATGAGCGCGGCGTTATCTTGCGCCGATGGCGCGATATCATCCGGCAAGCGGCAACGCCGGTCTTCGTCGTGATTACGATCGCAACCTACGTTTTGATGATCTTGATCGGCAACGCCGCCGCCGGCACAGCGCTTCACCATCTCATCGGCTATATGAGCACCGCGCGGGAAGCCATGGTGATGTCGGAGTCCGGGCTTCTGTATTCACTCGGTGTCTCCACGCTCGTCGCATTCGTGTTCCGACTGCGTGACCTTATCGGGCCGAGCCTGTTCACCAGCCTGCTTCTTGGGCGTTATCACCGGCCCATCGAGGAGGAGCGCATCTTTCTGTTTCTCGATGTCAGCGGATCCACGCACTTCGCGGAGCGATACGGCGATTTGGAGACCCAGGCCTATCTCGGACAGATATTCAACGCACTTGCGTCTCCCGTTCGTCGCTCCCAGGGCTCTATTGACGACTATATCGGCGATATGGCGCTGGTCACCTGGCCGATGGATCGCGGCATGCGGGACGCCGCGTGTCTTCGTTGCGTCTTCGACTTCGCAGCGGCCATAAGGGATCAGGCGGCGGCGTGGCAAGCGCGTTTCGGGCAAGTGCCAGAGTTTCGCGCCGTCCTGCATTGCGGGTCGGTGGTTACGGCTGAGATTGGCCTTGAGCGACACAAGATTGCGTATTTCGGCGATGTCGTGAATACCACTGGACGTCTGGAGTCGCTATCCAAGGCGCTCGGTCAACCTATTCTGGTCTCCGCAGATATTCTCGCCGGTATCCGTGTTCTACCTCCACATCTCGTCGCGGAGAACCTCGGATTTCATGTGATTAGAGGCCGAGATGAACCGCTTCAGATCTCAGCCGTAAGGCTAGCATTGGGAAGCTGATTGGAGTGGCGCCATCTCCTCGACCGCGCCGGCCAGAAGGGCACCGGCAAATGGTCGGTGATCGAGGCGCAGCAGCTCGGCATTCCGGCCACCGCGATCGAGGCCGCGGTGGCGGCGCGCGTGCTGTCGTCGATCAAGGACGAGCGCCTCGCCGCCGAAAACACCTATGGCAATGGCGGCGTGACCAGGATTTCCGGAGACAAGGACGCGCTTCTTGACGATCTCGAACTGGCGCTGTTCGCCGGCAAGATATCAGCCTACACGCAAGGCTTCGCGGTGATGAGCGGCGCGTCGAAGGAATTCAACTGGCGGGCCGGCTGCATCATCCGCCGCAATTGCTGGACACGATGGCGGAAGCCTTCGGCACCGGCGGGGCGGCCACCAATCTTTTGATGGCGCCGGCTTTCATCGCGATGATGCAGGAGGCGCATCCGTCGCTGCGGCGCATCGTGGCAAGGGCGTCGGAAGCCGGCTCACCGGTGCCGGCGCTGTCGTCGGCGCTCGCCTATTTCGACAGCTATCGCCAGGGCCGCGGCACCTCGAATCTGATCCAGGCGCAACGCGATTTCTTCGGCGCGCACGGCTTCGAGCGCATCGACGGGCCGGGCGCGTTCCATGGCCCTTGGGGGAGCGGAGCGGCAGGTTAGCGCCGCATCTCAGCCGTTCGTCAACGCTCAGCTCGATCCCGAATCCCGCCGTTCGCTCAGTCGTTGTGATGGGCTTGAGTCAACCGTGCTATCCAATGGATTGGCGGCTATCCGCCGGCATGATCCCGCCGGAAGAGCGAATTCGAACCAACGGCCGCTCGATGAACAGTCGAGATCTCTACCGGTGGGCCCTCGGGGAGCTGCTGATACCAAACTCAACTTAATTTCGGATCGGGCTATAAGGCATTTGCCGAATATGGTGGCGACATGCTTGCCGCCCTATTTCACCAAGGACGGGGCCCCCGGAATGAAGGCCAGCTTTCGGGGACCGGCGAGGAGCCAGTCCGCGACTGACATTGGGTCGTTTGCTGGAATGCCGCCGTCGAGGAACGAGAAGGCAGTGGCTGGGTGTTGATGGCCACATCGGGAGGTGAACCCATGGAACCGCGCGCCAAGGAACAGGAGAACCTTTCCCGACTCGAACGGGCCGCGCAACAGACTGCTGATCCAAAAACTATGGAACAGAAGGCGAAAAAGCCCGGGGAAAAATTCCGCTTCAACCTTCGCAAGGAAGACGTCTGGTGGACGCTTGGTTTCGCTGCCGCTGCCTTGCTGCTTTTTGGCATCCAAGTCCTGATCAATTGGCGCTTAGAATGGCTTGACGCGCCTTTGCGCGTTCGCGTGCTGAACTACGTCAGGGGCGGCCTTTTCATTTTCGTTATGCTGACCGTCGCGAATGTTATCGAAGTCTTTCTCATTGGCCGAATTCCCAATCGTGTTTCGCGTTTCAACCTGCAACGTATTTTTCGATTGGTCGTCGTCGTCGCCATCGTCTTCGTGGCCATTTCGGTCTTATTTGTGAACTGGTACGCTGCGGTTGTTTCACTCGGCCTGATTTCACTGATTCTCGGCTTTGCGCTGCAAATGCCGATCTCCAGTTTCATCGCATGGATTTATATTCTGGCCAGGGCGCCTTATCGCGTTGGTGACCGCATTCGCATCGGCGATGCCCATGGCGATGTCATTGATGTCAGCTATCTCGACACGACGTTATGGGAATTCGGCGGCGAACATCTTTGGACCGATCATCCGAGCGGACGCGTCATCAAGTTTCCGAACTCCACCGTGTTTGACACGCCGGTCTTCAACTATTCCTGGCCGCTGTTTCCCTATGTCTGGAACGAAATCAAGTTCCAGCTCGCGTATGAAAGCGATCTGGAATTCGTAGCGAAAACCATGAGAGAGGTCGTCGACGAGCAGATCGGCGACATCATGAGCCGGAAGGTGAAGGTCTATAAGCACATCCTGTCGCAAACGCCGGTGGACGAACTCGAGGTGAAGGAGCATCCCGTGGTTCATTTTCGCGTCAGTGAAAACACCTGGCTGGAGGCCATCGTGCGTTACCTCGTGCCGCCGAAGGAAGCGGGGCGCACCAAAACACGCTTGATCAAGGAAATGCTGGCGCGAATGAATGCAAAACCCGATCGCGTGCTGTTTCCGAAGAGCAATTTGAGGTGAACTTCCTCAGGCCACGCCCGGGCGGAGCCATCCCCCGCCCGCGTCGCGGCAGGCAAGCCCGGATACTCGAACGTGTGCGTCCGATCCTCCTCACTCGTTCGTGTCGACATGGCTTGCGATCTCCGACTCAGGCGGAACCCATGATCAAAACCGACCCCCGGGGAACACTGTTGCCGCCCATCCAGGCGTCTTTTCGGTATCGGCGAAGCCTTTGATCTGTGCTAAGCCGCCGCCCGAATAGCCAAAGGAGTACATTCCGTGAGCGAGCCGACCGTGGCCGAAGCGACCGACAGCATCTATGCATCGCTCCGGGCGAACAATAACGACATCGACGCACATATTGCGGCGCTCAAAGCGGC
This sequence comes from Mesorhizobium sp. WSM4848, assembly GCF_055811375.1. Taxonomy (NCBI): domain Bacteria; kingdom Pseudomonadati; phylum Pseudomonadota; class Alphaproteobacteria; order Hyphomicrobiales; family Phyllobacteriaceae; genus Mesorhizobium; species Mesorhizobium sp. WSM4848. The sequence continues at coordinate 96,700 of NZ_JBVVPX010000023.1, read as the reverse complement.
GCTGACGCGAGAGGGGATGGAACACGCGGTGTTCGATCCGACCAGGCTGGCGCAGAACAACCGTTCGGGCCGCAAGCTGATGCAGGCTTATTTTCGGCAGCGCGGCGTGAGCGTGAAGTTTTCGGCCTCGTAGGGTGCACCCCGGGGCGCCACGGCGCGCCGGCAATCATTGTGGTCCAGGACCCGCCGGGGAGTTCAGGCAAGCCCGCTTTTGGCTTCTGTAAGCCGCTTCCGGCCCCGCCCGACGTCAAAGTATGTGGGAAATCGGCCGCCAAATGGTCAATTCAATCACCTGCGCCGGCTGCCGAGTACATCGGCGACCGATGCGCCGCTTCTGGCCTTCGGATTGACCGGCTCCAATCGCATGAATCTGCTGCTTTGAGCGCTTCGGCGCGGTCAGATTTGTCTAACGCTCCAATCCGTCGAACCAACGCGTAAAACCTTGGATAGTCGCCCGAACACAAATCGAACAAGCGGAGAAACGCCGCCACCTGATCGCCGTAGACGGAAGTCGCGGCGAGCTTCGCGTTGTTAATCGGAGAATCGAACCAGACATCGTATCCCCGGTATCCACGCCAGCGACTGACGCGCATCTCGCCGTAGCGCATCCGCAGCCGTTCGATCGCGGCTGTCTTTGCGGCCCGCTTCTGCTCAGAGGTAGCGCTGTCGTCATAGACCTGCCTTAGCTCGTCTCGGGTCTGCGACACCAGCGCAAGAAATTGAGCTCTGCGCCTCCGGTCGGCTTCGTAACGGCGCAAACCGGCAGTATCCCCATTCGCGCGCAGCCACTTTCTGACACCGGTTGTTTCGACAGCGACAGCGAACGCCTCGTTGAACGCGGAATCGTCCTGTACGTAGACGCGCTGGTGGGCCAGCTCATGGAATACCAGCCCTGCAAGACCCGATTCATCTTGGCTGAGCATCGTGCTTAGCAGCGGGTCACTTGACCAGCCAAGCGTCGAATATGCAGTGATGCCCGTCACATAGACGTCCAGGCCCTGTCTCTGAAGTTCGACAGCGGTTTCAGTCGCAGACCTTTTGGAGAAATATCCTCGGTACGGAACGCATCCGAACACCGGAAAGCACCATGTTCGTGACGTGAGCGAGAATTCCGGCGCGGCGAAGATGGCCCATGTCACCGCGTCCCGACCAACGTCAACATAGCTGCGGTAGCTATTGTTGTCCGGCAGCGCTAGTTCATCTATCGCAAACTGTCGGATGGCGCTCGCCGATGCCATTCGAGCGCGCAATGTCCCAGGGGTCGACGGATCGTCGATCAGCTCTCCGACATCCTGGCGCGCCGCCATGATCTCCACGTGACCCTTCAAGGATTGTGCGTAGTAGGAAACGCTGGTGCAACCTGCCACGCCGGACATCACGATCATCGCAGCAACCGAACGAAAAAAAGCATGCATCACGGTTTGCCCACGGCATTGCTCACACGTCCGGATAGGGCAATGTCGCAACTACGCCCGGTCCCAACAGTCGCGCCAATCTGGTTAATGTCCTGGAATGGGTTTAGGTTAGACGTTCGTCTTCGGCAAGATTGTCACAATTCGGTCACTGGCCGCCAAATTGCCGACTGGCCGGACACGGCGGACTGAAGCAACGCAGCATTTTCCACTTTGAGGCGAAGTAATTCTCACCTATGGTCCGCCAGGCTTTTGGCATGGGGGGGAATATTGCCGATGGTTTTATCACGCAGGGGTGTCGTGCTCGGCGGCCTGGCGCTGGTCGCGGTGGGTGCAACCAGCAATATTGCTCAAGCCGCGGCGGCAAAATCCTTTTTCGCCGGTACCGCCAGCGACAACAATTTTGTCTATCGCAAGACCAACTTCGCCAAGATCGACAAGAGATGGCATCGCCAGATCGTCAAGTATTTCAGCAGCGAGCCGGTCGGCACCGTCGTGGTCGATACGCGCCACCACTTCCTCTACGTCATCATGGAAAACAAGACCGCCATCCGCTACGGCGTCGGCGTCGGCAAGGACGGCTTCAAATGGTACGGCCGCGCGACGATCGACCGCCGCGCGCTGTGGCCGCAATGGGTCCCGCCCCCCGAAATGCGTAAGCGCAAGCCGGACCTACCGCACATGATCGCAGGCGGCGCGTCCAACAATCCGCTCGGGCCGCGCGCGCTCTATCTGCACCGCAACGGCGCCGACACCGGCTACCGCCTGCATGGCACGCTGGAGCCATGGAGCATCGGCACCGACGCTTCCAGCGGCTGCATCCGCATGTTCCCGGAAGACATCATCGACCTCTACCAGCGCTGCCCGATCGGCACCGCGGTGCAGGTCCTGCCGCACATCGCCGACCAGGCGCCCGCTTCCACCCCTGTCGAATGATTGGCGCCTTATGAACCGCATGATTGCAAACACGCGCCGGCTGCTCGCCGCCGGCCTGCTGGTGCTGGCCGCATCGTGCTCGACCAGCAACACGCTGGCCCCTTCGACGCCCGACATCACCAACACCGAGGTTGCCGGCTTCCAGAACGTGCAGCCGGGCAGCGAGGAGGATTTTATCCTCAATGTCGGCCGCCGCACCTATTTCACGCAAGGGTCGGCCGCGCTCGATTCTGTCGCCAAGGCCACCCTCGACACCCAGATCGCCTGGTTAGCAAAGCATCCGCGCTGGCTGCTCAAGCTGCAGGGTTTCGCCGACGATCCCGGCGCAAGTGAAACGGCGCTGTCGCAGCAGCGCGCCGATGCGGTGATGGATTACCTCGCCGCCGGCGGCATAGACCGCAACCGCATGTGGGCCAAGGGCTACGGCAAGGACAGGCTCGTCCGCGACTGCCCCGACACCGCCTGCAGGTCGCAGAACCGCCGCGTTGTGTCTAATTTGCGCGATGAGAGGGACGAGACGTAGGGCTGCTGTTCTGCTTGTGATCGACTGAAACGATCCGGACATTCAGACCGCGCGGCACCCGAACGGGCCAGCCCATCATCCATCCAGTCGCCGGACGTAGCTCTGTCCCCGAAGATTCTTCGTCCCGTTTCGGCGATCAATCCCGGCGCGGATCGTAAGGCTTGGCGGCCCGTTGAGCGACGCGCTCGCGGTAGCTCGCGTCGGTTCCACTTCGGTTTTCCGGCTTGGTAAGCGTTTCGACAGGCTTCCCGAGGACGACCAGCAGCGTGTCCCATTCTTCCTGGCCGAGCGTCTTGTAGCGGTACTCCAGACCCGGCGAAGCCAGGAGCTGCTCGATCTCAGGCCGCGCGAAAGAGGCCGCGTGGCCAATGCGGCGAAAGCCGCTTCGCACGGCATCGGTAGCCACGGTCAGGTCGCTGAAGCCATACTTGCCCGGATCGTAGACGGAGTACTCGCGCAGCAGCCGCAACAGGTCGGGCACGGCATCGACGCCGCGGTCGCCCTGGCGCTTGATCAGGCCGGTGGCAAAGCGGCTGACCGCCGGATCGGCGAGAATCGCACGCTCTTCCGGCAGAGGATCGGCGTATGCACCTAAGGGAAGGCCGGCCAGGGCATTGATCCAGTGGCGCGCCTCCTTCTTGTCGGTGGCGGCGAGGTAGCGGCGGGCGGCGAGCCGCCGCAGATCGGCGGAGTCGCCATCGACCTGTTTGATGATCGCCCACAGCCCGTCTGAGGATCGCACCCGCGGGTCCTCCAGGATGCGAACCAGCAGACGCCGGTCGCTCTCGCCGAGCGGCTGGTCGTTCGCGCGGAACGCGTCCATCCACTGATTGGCGAGCGCGAACGCGGGATCGCTCATCGGCTTGCGCGGATCCTCGAGCGCTCTGTCAAGTTCCTCGCGCGTTCTCGTTTTCGTCGTTTCCATATTCACGCCGCGCGAAACGCTGGTGTGGTCGAGTAGCAGCCGGTTGACCGGAATCTCGGCGTACATCGTTCCGTCACCGAGCCGCCGACGCGCCCAGCCGAACCGGAAGTTCTCGATCCCGCCCGAAGTCCCGATCAGCAACGGCGCCGCCGGGGCAAAGATCGACAGGATCGATTGCCGCAGCAGCACCTGTTCACCGGCGTCGGTGATGGTGAGCGCCTTGCGGTGGGGTGCGGAGGGTTCGAGCGACCAATCCACCCGTCCCGATCGGGGCTTGGCATCGGGCACGGCAGGGCCATCCTCGATCGCGATGGTGAAGCCGGGTTCGGGGGCGTCGTCGCTTTGCAGCAGCGCCTTGCCCTCTGACAACATCAGGTTCCATTCGGCTTCCAGCGCGCGCTGAGGGGCGAGCGGATCGGAGGCATCGTAGCGCCGCTCTTCCAGCAGGCCATGCCCGATGACGGTGCTTCGTTTGCCGGGCGTCGAGTCCGGCACGACGCGATAGGTATTGGGATGACCGCGAAGGGTCTGGACGCGGACCGAAGTGACGCCCGGGGTCTTGAGCAAGGCCGCGCACAATGCATCGCAACGGCCCTCGAACGGGCGGGCGAGGAGAATGTCGCCCTTGAGCGCAATCGGCGCGCTCGACTGAATGTCCGGCTCCTCCAGGCTGGCCAGCATGCCCCTCGCCCAGGTGAGGCCTGGCTGGGGGATGGTCCAGAACAGTGCCAGCGTCGCGGCGCCCGACATGACGTTCAGAGGAACCCCTGAAAGGAAACGTCCGAGTAGCAAGCGGAACAGCGCGAAGGCGACGCCATACATGAAGGCCGTTGGCATCGACGCGAGGATGAGCCCCGGGATGATCAGGAAACTGCCGATGATAACTAGCCATGGCATTGTCAGCGCCGCGAACGCGCCGACGCCGGTGATGATCAAGTAAGTCTTCAGCCCCATGCGCGGAACCTACCGCGCAGGACTCAAAAAATGATAAAGCTATTGTTCTCGGGTCAGTGCCGTCTTTCGGGATCCGCCCGTTGACGAATCTCGTTACGATCACCTCAAAAACTGTCGATCATCCGCCTTTGGGGGCTCTGGCGCCTCCATCAGTTGACCGACTCGGGTCGCAAGAGGAACGTCAAGCTTTTTTGCCCATCGCGCCCGAAACCGGAAGAAAAGCAGACGGCCCAACCACGACGCTCATTGTTTGGCGCTGAGCGTCGGCAGTTTAGTGAAAAGCGATCCGTCAAAACCTTACCTGACTCGCCCGTTTTCGCACAGTCATGATCAAATCCGGACGAGAAAGGACCAAGTCGGTTTTGGGGCGGGAAAACAGCGCGAGCGTTATCGCTTTGGTCGACCCCGCGGGGAAACTGGCCTATGGCTTTTTAAAGAAGCCGGACAGAATGTTTGGACCCACTTCGCCGGGCCGCAGTCTAATCCCGTCCTCGAAGCAGTTCAGCGTCACGCACTGGAAGCCGCTGTGTGCGAGGAGTGCCACCAGCGAGTCACGGTCGAAATGGTGCAGGTGCTCATTGGGGAGACGCATACGCCACGTCCGGAACCAAGCGTCGCCGGCGGTGCCGATCTCGCGCCAGCGGCAATACGGGACAGCGACGGCCAGGTAGCGGGCCTGAAGGCGGGCGAGGAAACCCAGGTCCGGGATGTGCTCAAGCACGTCGAACAGGGCGACGAGATCCCACGAGCTGGCGAGAGCCTCATCCCAATCGACAAAGCGGACGCCCTTGGGCAGCGGAAACCTGGCGATGTCGCAGCCGGCGCAGTCGGCGACCCCGGCTATTTTCGCGGCTTCGACGAATGTGCCCGTGCCATATCCAATCTCCAGCACGGACCGGGGAATCTCGCCGGTGATTCCCAGCACCCAGCCAAGTCGCTGATATCCGAGCTTGATAGTCCGGTCACTCAGGTCCTCGTAATAGGAAATGTATTGCTTGTCGTACTTGATCGGTGTGAAGTCGATCTGGTGGATCACGCCAAACCCGTCGACCTCGTAGTTGTCCAACATTAGCGTGCGGCCTCCGGATTCCGAATTGCTTACATGGCAGAGCTAAACGCGACGTAACCGGACAAGTGAGTGGTTCCGGTATTCGGGCGGTAGCGGCTCGGCCGCTTTAGCCATATGGCTCCCAATCACGGACGGTCAGCTCCGGCCCAGGGTGCCAGTCAGCAGCACGCCTCATGTCGGCCATAGAGCCGAACTTTACCTCGACCAAGCAGATATCGCGGGTAACCATGCTGGAAGTCTTGGCGCCAAAACCGGAAGATGGAACTGCTCCACAACAAGGTCCGATTTGCTTGGTGAGCAGACCTCTGGCCCGCTAGAGTCCCAAGTCTCCACCGGGCTGCAGACCGAAAACCCGGAAAACGCTTATCTCATGGTAAGCTGATGCATCTGGAGCGCCTATGATGAAGCCGACCGGATCCACCGAGGCAGTGAGGATCGAGGACCTTGACGACGCGGGGCTGGTTGAACACGCGCGACTGCGTGACCCCGCCGCATTCTGGTTAATCATCAAGCGTCACAATCAGCGGCTTCACCGGGTCGCCCGCGCTGTCCTGAATGACGACACCGAGGCCGAGGACGTACTTCAGGAGACCTATATCCACGCCTTCACCCATCTGGCCGAATTCCGCGCGGAGGCGCAGCTGTCGACCTGGCTCACCCGGATCGCGCTGAACGAGGCGCTGGGACGCCGCCGGAAAAGGCGGCCCACCGTCGACGTGAAAGCCATCGAAGGCATGGTCGCTCCGTTCAGCGCCCACAAGCTTGATCCCGAAGAGGCGGCCGCTCTCGCTGAAATCCGCGACCTCCTGGAGCGAGCCGTCGGTGGCTTGCCAGAGCCCTTTCGCATCGTCTTTGTCATGCGAGACGTCGAGGAAATGAGCATTGAGGAAACGGCTTTTCTCTTGGCATTGCGACCTCAGACGGTGAGCACCCGACTTTATCGCGCACGCCGGCTGCTCCGCGAGGCGCTGCGGGACAAGCTCGCCACCGTGTTCACGGATACGTTTCTCTTCGCGGGCGCCCGTTGTGACCGCCTCGCGCAATCAGTCTTGGACCGGCTCGCAATCCGCCTGGTTCGAAAGGATACTCATCCGTTGAACACGGCGACCGAGCGCACGTAGACGCCGTCCATGCCGAGATTACGTCGGCTCCTTCGCGGGGATGTTGTAGCGGGACGCGGGAATATTTTGGCGGCCCGGACCATCTAATCATCAGGCAAATGCACTCGGCGCCGCGGTGCTGACAGCGGCGTTGAATCAACAAACATAGGAGACCCGCCATGCAGGGCGCACTTCACCTATCCCGGCGTCAGTCGCTTCAGGGACTTGTCGTACTCGGTGCCGGAGCGGCACTCGGCGGAATCGCACGGCCTTCTCCGGTATTGGCACAGGACATATCGGACGAGGACATTTTCCGCTTTGCGCTCAACCTCGAATATATGGAGGCTGAATACTACCTCCGCGGCACCACCGGAATGGGCATCGACGCAGCCGATGTCGGTTCGAAGCCCGGCGACGTCGTTGGTGGAAAGCAAGTCTCGTTCGAGACGCCGGCCATCGGCGAATTCATGCAGGAAGTCGCGGAAAACGAACTCGCGCACGTTCGCTTCTACCGCAAGATACTTGGGGCCAACGCCGTCGATCGGCCGGCGATCGATTTCGATGGGGGGTTCAAGGCGGTTGCGGAGGCAGCTGGTCTCGGTGCGGACTTCGACCCGTTCGGCAACGAAACGAACTTCGTTCTCGGCGGGATGTTGTTCGAGGATGTCGGCGTCACCGCCTATGCCGGTGCGGCGACGGTTCTGAAAAACAAAGACTTCCTCGCCGCCGCCGCAGGCATCCTGGCGGTCGAGGCCTACCACATGGGCATGGCGCGATCTACGCTATACCGGAAGGGAAAGGAAGCCTGGAAGGCCGCCAACGCCGTCTCCGATGCCCGAGACAAAATCGACGGATCTGACGATAAGGACCAGGGGATCCAGGTGGACGGAAAAGCCAACATCGTTCCTTCGACGCCCGATGCGATCGCCTTCACCAGAACGCCACAGGAGGTGCTCCGGATCGTCTATCTCAGCAACAAGGACGGAGTGAGCAAGGGCGGCTTCTATCCGGAAGGGATGAACGGCACGCTCAAGAGCACCTGAGCCAGTTGCGACGAGTGACGATTGCCGCCAGAAACTGAGCGGCCTGACATCGGCAGCTTCAAGCCAAGTGCTGTCTCGCCGCAAGTTTCCTGAAAGTCTCTGTGACCGGCGCGGCGGTTGCCAGCGCCGGCGGCCTTTCATCCTGAACGTCTCGACTGATGGCAGCGGGAAAGACAACAAAGGCGCTGGCGCTTTACCAAGACACCCCACTTCGCGGCGCACCAAGTTGCGGTCTCCCGCCTTATGAGTTGTGTGCATCAAGTTCTGCAAAAATGGTGTGGCATTCAGCGATGACGTTGGATGGCCGGCGGCAAGGCGCCTGCCTAGGTGAAGGTCACGACGATACCACACCAACCTGAAGGTCCGCTCTTGAATATTCGCAGCCCGAAGCTGCCGGTCTTCTCTCGGCCCAAGGCTGCCAGTCAGCGGCGCGCATTTTGCAGCCAAGTGGAATCACTTGGCGTCGCACAAATGCGGCTAAGACAAATAGATCGAGCGGGATGCCCAGTTCAATTTGAACGTATCCGCTCTAGTCGGGAGGGCGATAGGCCAGAACCCCGGTCGGCTTGCTCAGGCTCTGCAAGGAGCCAGGTGTTGCGCCGCCGATCCAGCCCAACACCGAGCGGGCGAGCTCGGCGCCGGCCAGCCGGAAGTTTTCGTTGACCACCAGCAATTCCCTGCGAAACAGGTGCAGCAGGTCGGACGACTGCTTGGACACCACGTCGACGTCCCGGCCGAGCTTGAGGCCGGCGTCCTCGATGCCGGCGACGATGGCGAGTGTCGCGGCAGCGGCACTGCTGACGAAACCGTCGGGCCTGACGTCGCGGCGCATCAGCTGCGCGGTCCTCATCCTGATCTGCTCGATCGAATGGTCGACCGAAACGGTGTTGAACGGGATCTCGCTGGCGCCGACCTCGCTCAGCGCATCGGTGAAGCCGTTCAGCGTATTACTGTGGTAGGTCAGCTCGACTGGGGGCGCCAGCAGAGCCAGCCTGCGGCGGCCGATGCCGGCCAGGTGGCGCACAGCCTCGGCCGCGAACGCGTAATTGTCGAAATCATGATAGGGGTGGATCAGCCCCATGTCGGTGCGGCCGTGCGTGGCAAAGGGGATACCACGCTCGAGCATGTAGCGCGCCCTGGGGTCATTCGGCTGGGTGCGCGAAATGATGACGCCGTCGGCGGAGCCGGTCTCCACCAGATAACGTATCGGGTCCAAGGGATCCTGAGTGCGTGAATAGGGCGTGACGATCAGGTGATAGGGTGTGTCGGCGAGGACTTCCGAGACGCCGTAGATGATGTCCGAGACAAAGCTCATGATCTCGCGCTCGGTGTTGAGCACGAGGCTGATGACGTTGGTCTTGCCGGTCCGCAGGCGCACACCGGCACGGTTGGGGCGGTAACCGATCTGCTTGGCGACGAGCTGGACGCGCCGTCTTGTTTCGGCGCCGATCTCGGGTGCGTCCTTCAACGCCCGCGACACGGTGGTGACGCCCAGCCCGGTCATGAAGGCAAGCGTCTTCAACGTCGGCCGGCCCAGCCCCGAGGCCTCGTCGTCTTTTTCCGTCTGATCTCTGTCCATTTCATCCCGCCCGTCAGGCGCATAGCAGTTGCCGTGCAGGCCGGCAATCGGCGGCTCGGCTCGCCGAATGAGCACCTTATATACTGAAACGTTACAGATTGTCACTTGCCATCGGGTAGCGGCCAGTAAAAGCTGGCTTGGATGAGCGGCGCTCCGTTCGACGCAAAGTCGGTGTGCGTCGGCAAGGACTTGCCCGCTGAGCAAGGTTTTGCCGAATTTCACGCGTTGCAGCATTCATTTTTGCCATGCAACCTGGCCTGCTGCGGTACAGTGGGCGGACATTGCGCGGCGAGTTTGTTCGCGGCTCGAAAAAATGCCGAACTGTTCCACTTCGGGGGTTGCGCGCCTCCAACAATTGCCGTATCGAAAATCTGTAACGTTTCAGATTCTGGGAGGAGCCGAAATGCAATACCAATTCATGACCGCTGCGTTGGCGGTGACAACCGCGCTGCCATTCGCCGGCCCGGCGGCAGCGACGGATCTGGAAGTCACCCATTGGTGGACTTCGGGCGGCGAGGCGGCGGCGGTCGCCGAATTCGCCAAGGCGTTCGACGCGACAGGCAACCGTTGGGTCGACGGCGCCATCGCCGGTTCCGGCGGCACGGCGCGGCCGATCATGATCAGCCGCATCACTGGCGGCGACCCGATGGGCGCCACCCAGTTCAACCACGGACGGCAAGCGGAAGAATTGGTGCAGGCCGGTCTGATGCGCGATTTGACCGAGCTGGCCACCAGGGACAAGTGGGCGGAAATCGTACAGCCGAAGAGCCTGCTCGACGGCTGTACCCTCGACGGCAAGATCTATTGCGTGCCGGTCAACATTCATTCCTGGCAGTGGCTGTGGCTGTCGAATGCGGCCTTCGAAAAGGCCGGTGTGCCGGTGCCAAAGAATTGGAATGAATATGTTGCAGCCGCCCCGGCGCTGGAGAAGGCAGGCATCATACCGCTCGCGGTCGGCGGGCAGCCCTGGCAATCCTCGGGCGCCTTCGACGTGTTGCTTACGGCGGTCGGCGGCACCGACGCTTTCTTGAAGGTCTATCGCGACAAGGATGCCGAATTCGCCGCCGGGCCCGAGGTCGCCAAGGTATTCAAGGCTGCGGACGATGCCCGCAAGATGGCGAAGAACACCAATGTGCAGGACTGGAACCAGGCCACCAATCTGGTCATCTCCGGCAAGGCCGGTGGCCAGATCATGGGCGATTGGGCGCAGGGCGAGTTTAGGGTTGCCGGGCAGACTGCCGGCAAGGACTATACGTGTCTCCCCGGCCTTGGCCTGAATGAGGTCATCGCCACCGGCGGCGACGCCTTCTACTTCCCGCTGCTGCAGGACGCGGAAAAGTCCAAGGCGCAGGAAGCGCTGGCCGAAGCGCTGCTCGATCCCAAGACGCAGGTCGCCTTCAACCTCAAGAAGGGCTCGCTGCCGGTGCGCGGCGATATCGACCTCAAGGTGGCGAACGACTGCATGAAGAAAGGGCTCGACATCCTGGCCAAGGGCAGCGTCATGCCCTGGACGGACCAGCTGCTGTCGCAAGACACCCAAAAGCAGAAGGAGGACCTTTTCTCCGAGTTCTTCGCCAAGCCGGACATGACCGTGGAAGAGGCGCAAAAGCGCTTCGCCGACATCGTTGCCTCAGCGGACTGACTTTTCGACGAACCGCTCGCTCCCGGCCCGCCGCGGGGCCGGGAGCTCCGGGTCAAGTCTTGACCCTTCGGCCTTGACCCTTGGCCCTAACCCTTTGGCCTTACCCGATCCAGCCCGGCTGTGCAGATGAGCAAGAGCGAACGCCCCAACCAACTCTTCCGCAACCTTAACGCCAAGGTCGCCTCTATTCCGATGGTCCTCACCGCACTGGTGATCTTCGTCGGCGGCAGCGCGTGGACGGTGCTCTATTCCTTCACCAATTCAAAACTGCTGCCGCGGCTGAACTTCGTCGGGCTCGACCAGTATTACCGACTGTGGTCGACGCCGCGTTGGCTGGTCTCGATCGAGAACCTGCTGGTCTACGGCGTGCTGTCGCTGGTGTTCTCGCTGGTCATCGGCTTCATGCTGGCGGCGCTGCTCGACCAGAAGATCCGCTTCGAGGACACGTTCCGCACCATCTTCCTCTACCCGTTCGCGCTCTCCTTCATCGTCACCGGTCTGGTCTGGCAGTGGCTGCTCAACCCGGAGTTCGGAATCCAGGGGGTGGTGCGCGGCCTCGGCTGGGAAAGCTTCAGCTTCGATCCGCTCTACGATTCCGACATCGTCATCTACGGCATCTTGATCGCCGCGCTCTGGCAAGGCACCGGGCTCATCATGTGCCTGATGCTGGCGGGCCTGCGCGGCATCGACGAGGATATCTGGAAGGCCGCGCGGGTGGATGGGATACCCACCCTAAAAACCTATCTGTTCATCATCATCCCGATGATGCGGCCGGTCTTCATCACCGCGCTTGTCATCATCGCCGCCGGCATCGTCAAGGTCTATGACCTGGTTGTCGCCCAGACCAGCGGCGGTCCCGGCATCGCCTCCGAAGTGCCGGCCAAATATGTCTATGACTACATGTTTTTCGCCCAGAACCTCGGCCAGGGTTTTGCTGCCTCGACCATGATGCTGCTGTCGGTGGTGGTCGTCATCGTTCCCTGGGCCTATCTCGAATTCCGAGGCAAGAAGCGTGGCTGACCTTGCCGTTCCCCTGCCTGCCGGTACTGGCTCTATCCGGCTCGAGGCATCCGGGCCGCGAGGGCCGAAGCCGCGGCATGTGTTCTCGCGTCGCAACATCTTCCTCTACGGCACGCTCATCGTGGTGGCGCTGTATTATCTGCTGCCGCTCTACGTGATGGTGGTGACATCGCTCAAGGGTATGCCGGAGATACGCCTCGGCAACATCTTCTCGCCGCCGCTCGAGATCACCTTCGAGCCTTGGGCGAAGGCCTGGTCCAGCGCCTGCACCGGCCTCAACTGCGACGGGCTCTCGCGCGGCTTCTGGAATTCGGTGCGCATCACCGTTCCGTCGGTCGTGCTGTCGATCGCCATCGCATCGGTGAACGGCTACGCGCTTGCCAACTGGCGCTTCAAGGGCGCCGACACTTTCTTCGTGATCCTGATCGTCGGCGCCTTCATCCCCTATCAGGTGATGATCTATCCGATCGTCATCATCCTGCGCGAGATCGGCCTCTATGGCAGCCTGAGCAGCCTGGTGATCGTCCATTCCATTTTCGGCATGCCGATCCTGACATTGTTGTTCCGCAACTATTTCACTTCCATGCCGGAGGAACTGTTCCGGGCGGCGCGCGTCGACGGCGCCGGCTTCTGGGGCATCTATTTCCGTATCATGCTGCCGATGTCACTGCCGATCTTCGTCGTCGCCATCATCCTGCAGGTGACCGGCATCTGGAACGACTTCCTGTTCGGCGTCGTCTACACCCGCCCCGACACCTATCCGATGACGGTGCAGCTCAACAACATCGTCAACTCGGTGCAAGGCGTGAAGGAATACAACGTCAACATGGCCGCTACCATCCTGACCGGCCTGGTACCGCTCGTCGTCTACTTCGTTTCCGGCAAACTTTTCGTGCGTGGCATCGCCGCCGGCGCGGTGAAAGGATGATGATGACAAGACTCGAGAATCCCAGCGTCTCGATCCAGGACCTGTCGCTAAATTTCGGTGCAATTTCGGTGCTGGAAACGCTCAACATCGATGTCGCCGAGGGCGAGTTCATCGTGCTGCTCGGGCCGTCCGGCTGCGGCAAGTCGACCTTGCTCAACTGCATCGCCGGCCTGCTCGACGTTTCGGACGGCCGCATCTTCATCAAGGGCAAGAACGTCACCTGGGAAGAGCCGAAGGACCGTGGCATCGGCATGGTGTTCCAGTCCTATGCGCTCTACCCGCAGATGACGGTGGAGAAGAACCTGTCCTTCGGGCTGCGCGTTGCCGGCATTCCCAGGGACGAGATCGCCAAGCGCATCGCAAGGGCTGCCGAAATCCTGCAGATCGAGCCATTGCTGCAGCGCAAGCCGTCGGCGCTTTCGGGCGGCCAGCGCCAGCGTGTGGCGATCGGGCGGGCGCTGGTGCGCGATGTCGACGTCTTCCTGTTCGACGAGCCGCTTTCCAATCTCGACGCCAAGCTGCGCGCCGAATTGCGGGTCGAGATAAAACTGCTGCACAGCAAGCTGCAGAACACCATGATCTATGTCACCCACGACCAGATCGAGGCGATGACGCTGGCCGACCGCATCGCGGTGATGAAGGGCGGCGTCATCCAGCAGCTCGACGCCCCGCAGACCATCTACAACCGCCCCGTCAACCGTTTCGTCGCCGGCTTCCTCGGCTCTCCGGCGATGAATTTCCTCGACGGCCGGCTGGAGAAAAATGATGGCACTTGGCACTTCGCCGTCGAGGATGTGCGGATTCCGCTTGCCACCTACGCTTTCGAAAAGGAGCCCGTGCCAGGGGCGGCGGTGTTCGGTATCCGGCCCGAGCATGTCGCGTTCAACAGCGGCGCTGTATGGCCGTTCACAGCCACGGCAAACGTCGTGGTCGTCGAGCCCATGGGGTCCGACACGCTGGTCTGGCTGAAGCTCGGAAATCAGAATTTCACCGTGCGGGTGACATCTGAACGCACGCCAAACAACGCCGACACCGTGAGCATCGGTTTTGACCCGATGCGCGCTTCGCTGTTCGACGCTGCCACCGGCACCCGCCTGTAACTCCCCCGAGAATTTCACCCTCCAGCCCATCCATCCCCAGAGAACGGACAGAGACGATGAATTGGTCATTCCAACTTTACAGCGCCCGCAATTTCCAACCTTGGGAAGGGGTGCTCAAGATGCTCGGCGAGCTCGGCTACGCGCAAGTCGAGGGCTTCGGCGGCGTCTATGACGATCCCAAGGCGTTTCGTGCCGAACTCGACAACAACGGCCTCGCCATGTCGACCGGCCATTTCTCGATCGATGCGCTCGAGAACGATTTCGACGGCGTGCGCAAAATCGCCGACGCGCTCGGCATCACGCTGCTCATCTGCCCCTATCTGGTCGCCGAGAGCAGGCCGACCGACGCCGCCGGCTGGCGCGGCTTCGGCGAACGCCTGGCCAAGGTCGGCGAGACGGCTCAAAAGGCCGGCTACGGCTTTGCCTGGCACAACCATGATTTCGAATTCAAAAAGCTTGCCGACGGTTCGGTGCCGCAGGACCATATCCTGGCGGCAGCGCCCGACATCGACTGGGAGATGGACGTCGCCTGGGTGGTGCGCGGCGGCGGCGATCCGCTGCCCTGGATCGAGAAGTATGGCAAACGGATCGCCGCCGTCCATGTCAAGGACATCGCCAAGCCAGGCGAGGGCCTCGACGAGGACGGCTGGTCGGATGTCGGCCACGGGACGATCGACTGGGCCGGTCTGATCCAGGCGCTGCACGCCAAGAGCGCCGCCAAATACTACGTCATGGAACAGGACAACCCCAACGACATCGAGCGCTTCGCCCGCCGCTCAATCGCAGCCGCCAAGACCTATTAGGAGTAAACCAGCATGGCAAAAAAACTCGGGGTCGGCGTCATCGGCTGCGGCAACATCTCGAAGGCGTATTTCTCGTTTGCGCCGCTGTTTCGCGGCATCGAGATGCGCGCCTGCGCGGATATCAACATGGATGCAGCCAAGGCGCGGGCGAAGGAGTTCAAGCTGCGCGCCGAGACAGTCGAAGGGCTGCTCAAGGCCGGCGACATCGACATCATCGTCAACCTCACCGTTCCGGCGGTCCACTATGAGGTGTCGAAACAGATCCTCGATGCCGGCAAGCACGTCTATTCGGAAAAGCCGTTCGTGCTGTCGGTCAAGGAAGGGCTCGACCTGAAGAAACTGGCTGAGAGAGACGGACTGCGCATCGGCTCGGCGCCTGATACTTTCCTCGGTGGCGCGCACCAGCTTGTCCGCAACCTGATCGATAGTGGCAAGCTCGGCAAGATCACCAGCGGCACATGCCATGTGATGAACCATGGGATGGAGCATTGGCACCCCAATCCGGACTTCTTCTTCCAGCCTGGCGCTGGTCCGGTGCTCGACATCGGACCCTACTATATCACCAACCTGATCCAGCTGATCGGGCCGTTGAAGCAGGTGGCGGCCTTCGCTTCGATCCCGTCGACAGAACGCACGATCTCGTCCAAGCCTCGCGCCGGCGAAAAAGTCCTGGTCGCCACGCCGACGACGATCCACGGCGTGATGGAGTTCGAGAATGGCGCCGTGGTGACGCTCAATACCAGCTGGGATGTGTGGAGCCATGGCCACGCGCCGATGGAACTCTACGGCGAGTTGGGCACTGTGTTCTTGCCGGATCCGAATTTCTTCGGCGGCGACGTTCGCTTCACCGATGCCGCCAAGCCGGTCAAGAAGTTGCCAAAGTGGAAGCATCCGTTCGGCGTGGCCAACCAGATGCACTCGCACGGCATGATGGCAAATTACCGCACCGCCGGTCTCGCCGACATGGCGCTGGCGATCGCGGAAGGACGGCCGCATCGCTGTTCGATGGAACTGGCGCTGCATGCCGTCGATGTGATGACCGGCATGTTGCGGTCGGGCGCGAGCGGAAAGTTCGTTGCCATGCAGACCACCTGCGAACGGCCTGCGGCACTGGGCGTCAAGGACGCGGAAGGGCTGTTGGCGAAAAAGAAAGGACCTTCGGCGAAGAAGAAGTAGCGCAAGCGCTTCAGCGATTGCGACACGTTCTGTTTACCGTCGATCCCTCTCCCCATAGGAACGGCAAGAGGCTAAGGGAGAGGGCAGAGCCGCCCCACCCTTTTTTCGCGGAGGCAGCTGCCTGGCTCGCTTGTGATTTGAGGATCTCCCATGCCCTATGTGCCCGCCGAAAACCGCTACGAGAACATGGTCTACAATCGCTGCGGGCGATCCGGCCTGAAATTGCCGGCGATCTCGCTCGGGCTCTGGCACAATTTCGGTGACGACACGCCGCACCGGACCAAGCAGGCGATCGCGCGCAAGGCCTTCGACCTTGGCATCACACATTTCGACCTCGCCAACAATTACGGCCCGCCGCCCGGTTCGGCGGAGACGGCTTTCGGTGAAATCCTGCGGACGGATTTCTCCTCTTTTCGCGACGAGCTGATCATCTCGACCAAGGCTGGCTATGAGATGTGGGCCGGACCCTATGGCGAGTGGGGCGGTCGCAAATATGTGCTGGCCAGTCTCGATCAGAGCTTGAGGCGGATGCGGCTCGACTATGTCGACATCTTTTATTCGCACCGCTTCGATCCGGAAACGCCGCTGGAAGAAACCATGGGTGCGCTCGATCAGGCGGTGCGCTCGGGCAAGGCGCTTTATGCCGGCATCTCCTCCTACAATTCGCAGCGCACGCGCGAGGCCGCCGACATATTGAAGCAGCTCGGCACGCCTTGCGTCATCCATCAGCCGAGCTATTCGATGCTCAACCGCTGGGTCGAGGACGATGGTCTGCTCGACACGCTGGAGGGGCTCGGCGTCGGCTCGATCGTGTTCACGCCGCTGGCGCAAGGCATGCTGACCGACAAATATCTCGGCGGCATCCCTGAGGGCAGCCGCGCCAGCCAGGGCAAGTCGCTGCGGCCGGCTTTTATCAACGACAAGACCATCGCCAACATCAAGGCGCTGAACGCCATCGCTGGCCGACGCGGGCAGACCCTGGCGCAAATGGCGCTGGCCTGGGTGCTGCGCAAGGGCCGGGTGACCTCGGCGCTGATCGGCGCCAGCCGGCCGGAACAGGTCGAGGATTGCGTCGGCGCGCTGAAGGTGCTCGATTTCAGCGATGCCGAGCTCGCCGAAATCGACACCTACGCACGCGAAGCCGACATCAATCTGTGGGCCGCCTCCGCCGAGCGCAAGGGTCCGCCACGGAAGTGATCCCAACCCGGAAATGATGGCAACGCACAGCCTAACAGATGCGCGGGGACTGCTCCCGCCGGTTTCATCGAGTTTGCGTCTGCTCGGAGTTGGCCGGCTTCTCGGCCATGCCGACACAGAAACAGTAGCAAAAAGGCCGGTTCGTCGCTATCTGGATGGAATTGAAGCGCTCGCATGCGGAAGTGGACGTGCAGCCGGCGCAAAACGGGTTGGAAACAGGATCATGGCGGCAAGGGATGGGCTGACAAAAAACCAGCTGTGCGTGCTCGAGAAGCTCGAGGCCGCCAGTGGTCCGCTCAGCGCCTATACATTGCTCGACCAGCTGCGCGAGCGGGGTTTTCGCGCACCGCTGCAAGTCTATCGCGCGCTCGACACGCTGGTGAAGTCCGGCTTCGTGCACCGGCTCGAAAGCCTCAATTCCTTTGTCGCCTGCGCCGAGCCTCACGACCACAGCCATTCGATGACCGCCTTTGCCATCTGCGACACATGCGGGCAGGTGACCGAATTTTCCGACCATGATGTCGGACACCGGCTCGACGAATGGGTGCGCTCGACCGGTTTTGCCGCCAAGAAGGCGGTGATCGAGTTCCGCGGGACGTGTGCCAAATGCCTGGCCGAGGCGGCTTAAGGTGTATTGATATTCAGCCGGCCTGCAAATGGTGGCTTCCTGCGCTTCCGGTGCTCACGTACCCAAACGTACGCTCCGCTCCGGTTCTCGGAAGCCACCATTTTCGACTCGGCCTGACCTGAATCACAACACACCTGGCTGGGGCGCACTAATGAGCCTCTTCCCAATTGTCGGCGGCGCGGGCGTCGACGTGCAGCGGCACTGACATCGACACCGCCGGCATCGCGGCGTTCTCCATGACATGGCGCACGACGGGGATCGTCGCCTCGACCTCCGCTTCGGCCGTCTCGAAGACCAGTTCGTCATGCACTTGCAGCAGCATGCGGGCGGAAAGCTTCGCCTTTTCCAGCGCTTCGTCCATGCGTATCATGGCGCGGCGGATGATGTCGGCCGCGGTGCCCTGCAGCCGGGCGTTGATCGAGGCGCGCTCGTTGAAGGCACGGACTGACGGATTTGACGACCGTATCTCCGGATAGTGGATGCGGCGGCCGAAGATCGTTTCGACATAGCCGTATTCGCGGGCATAGGCCTTGGTCGCGTCGATGTAGTCGCGGATGCCCGGGAAACGTTCGAAATATTTCTTGATGTAGGCGCCGGCCTCTTCGCGCGGGATCGACAGCTGGTTGGCCAGGCCAAACGCGGAAATGCCGTAGATGATGCCAAAATTGATCGCCTTGGCGCGGCGGCGTATCTCCGAGGGCATGCCCTCGACAGGCACGTTGAACATCTCCGAGGCGGTGATGGCGTGGATGTCGGCGCCGTCGGCAAACGCCTGCTTGAGCTGCGGGATCTCGGCGACATGGGCGAGCACACGCAGCTCGATCTGGCTGTAGTCGGCGGAAACCAGCTTGTTGCCCTTGTCGGCGATGAAGGCCGTCCGGATCTTTCGCCCCTCGACGGTGCGCACCGGAATGTTCTGCAGATTGGGATCGGAGGACGACAGCCGGCCCGTCGTCGTTGCGGCAAGCGCGTATGAGGTGTGGACGCGCTTCGTATCGGGATGGACGAAACCGGGCAGCGCATCGGTATAGGTCGATTTCAATTTGGTCAGCTGGCGCCAATCGACGATCTTGCGCGGCAGCTCGTGGCCTTCTGCGGCGAGGTCTTCCAGAAGCTGCGCCGAGGTCGACCATTGGCCGGTCTTGGTCTTGGAGCCGCCGGGCAGGCCCATCCTGCCGAACAGGATGTCGCCGAGCTGTTTTGGCGAGCCGATATTGATGCGCTCACCGACGAGCTGGTAGATCTCGTCCTCCAGCCGCGCGGCGCCCTGTGCCAGCTCGCCGGAGAGCCGCGACAGGATCTGCCGGTCGACGGAGATGCCGCGCTGCTCCATCCTTGCCAGAACCGGCACCAGCGGCCGCTCCAGCCGCTCGTAGACCGAGACGAGGCCCTTGGCGGCAAGCCGCGGCTTCAGCACCCGCCAGAGCCTGAGCGTGACATCGGCGTGCTCCGCGGCATAGGCCGTTGCCTTGTCGATGTCGACCTGATCGAAGCCGACGAAGCTCCTTCCAGAGCCGGCCAGTTCCTTGAGGGCAATGGTCGAGTGGCCGAGCCACTTTTCCGACAGAGCCGCCATGCTGTGGCCGCCGGACGTGCCTGCGTCGAGCACGTAGGAAATCAGCATGGTGTCATCGAAGGGGGCGATATCGATGCCGTGGCGGCTCATCACGACGAGGTCGTATTTCAGCTCCTGAACGATCTTGAGAACCGACCTGTCCTCCAGCAACGGCTTCAGGATGGCAAGCGCCTCACGGATCGGAATCTGGTTTTCGACCAATCCGCCGCCGAGCAGGTCGCCGTTGCCACTTTTGTGGGCGAGCGGCACATAGGCGGCGCGACCGGGCGCAGTGGCGATGGACAGGCCGATCAGCTCGGCCTGCATCGGATCGGCTGAATTGGTCTCGGTGTCGAAGGCGACGATGCCGGTCTCCATCGCCACGGCCACCCATGCCTTCAGCACTTCAGTGTCGCGAATGGAGATGTAGGCGCTAGTGTCGATCTTGCTGGCAGTGGCGCCCTCGTAGCGAAGCGCCGACAGAAGCGAAGGGGTGTCGCCTTGCTTGGGTTCCACCTTGACGGTGGCCGGCACCGCTTCCCCGGCTTCGTCTGTCACTGCGCCTGCCGCGCTTCCGGCGGCGGCCGGCACGCCAAACCCCATATCGGGACCATGCGCGGTGTCGGCGCGCTCGATAATGACGGGAACGGATTTGACGTCAGCCGCTTCCGTTCCGGTCGCTTCCGCCACGCGGCGGGTCAGCGAGGAGAATTCCATCGTCTTGAGGAAGCCGATCAGCCTTGGTCCGTCGGGCGGGTGCAACACGAAATCATCGAGCCCGCCGTTCACCGGCACGTCGTTCTTCAGCGTCACCAGTTCACGCGAGATGCGCGCCTTGTCGGCATTGGCGATGATCGATTCGCGGCGCTTGTCCTGCTTGATCTCGGTGGCACGGGCGAGCAGCGTATCGAGATCGCCGAACTGTTCCAGCAGTTGCGCCGCGGTCTTCGGTCCGATGCCGGGCACGCCCGGCACATTATCGACCGAATCGCCGGTCAGCGCCTGCAGGTCGATCATTTTTTCCGGCGGCACGCCCCATTTCTCGATCACCTCGGGAACGCCGATCTGGCGGTCCTTCATCGGGTCGTACATGGCGACCGTAGGGCCGACCAGCTGCATCAGATCCTTGTCGGAGGAGATGATGGTGGTGTCGGCGCCGGCTTCGCAGGCAAGCCGGCAAAAGGTGGCGATCAGGTCGTCGGCCTCGTAGCCTTCCGTCTCGAGGCAGGGCAGGTTGAAGGCCCTGGTCGCCTGGCGGATCAGGCCGAACTGCGGGATCAGATCTTCCGGCGGTGCCGAGCGGTTGGCCTTGTATTCGGGGTAGAGGTCGTTGCGGAAGGTTTTCGACGAATAGTCGAAGATGACGGCGAAATGCGTCGGCACGATGCCGACATCGGTGTTGCGGGCGTCCTGCGTCAGCTTCCACACCATGTTGCAGAAGCCGAGGACGGCACTGGTCGGCAGCCCATCGGATTTGCGGGTCAGTGGCGGTAGCGCGTGATAGGCACGAAAGATGTAGCCGGAGCCGTCGACAAGGAACAGATGATCGCCTTTTTTCATGGGACGAAGGGATAGCGCGACGCGGCGTCGTGGTCCATGCCAAAGGCGGCCTCAACCACCGGTTCCGGCCACATCCCTGACACGTCGAACCGATCACGGGTATGTTACGAAAGTGTAATCTTCGTGCCCTTGAATCGCCACGTTCGGAGACACAGATAAACGCCATCGGCATTTTTCGCCGAGGTCCGGAGCAAGGCCCGTCCCCCGCCTATCCCGGACACTTGCGGCAGCCTATCCCCCCTCTCCGGGCTGCCGCATCGTTTCGAGTAAAGGCCGCCGTGGTTCCCCCTCCACCACGGCGGCATTTTTTTGCCTTTCGGTGGCCGTGGTCCAACGACCGCCGGCTTTTCGTTTCCGCCTCGCAGCTTTAGGGTTGCCGCTCAGAATCGAAAGGCTTGATAAAAATGTCCAGAATTTCTCCCGTCCTCGACCGCCTCGACAAAAATCTCGACGAGAGCCTGGAGCGCCTGTTCGGTCTGCTCAGGATCAAGTCGATTTCCACCGATCCATCCTATGCCGCAGACTGCCGCAAGGCGGCAGAATGGTTGGTGGCTGAGCTCAAGCTGATCGGCTTCGACGCCAGCGTGCGAGATACGCCAGGCCATCCGATGGTGGTGGCGCACCATGACGGGCCGGCCGGCGCGCCGCATGTCTTGTTCTATGGCCATTACGACGTGCAGCCGGTCGACCCGATCGAGCTCTGGGAAAGCGACCCGTTCGCGCCTTCGGTAAAAGAGATCGAGCCCGGCCGCCAGGTGATCACGGGACGTGGTTCGGCCGACGACAAGGGGCAGCTGATGACCGTCGTCGAGGCTTGCCGCGCCTGGAAGCAGGTGCATGGCGGGCTGCCGTGCCGCATCACAATTCTGTTCGAGGGCGAGGAGGAGTCCGGCTCGCCATCGCTGAAGCCGTTCCTCGAGGCAAATGCGGCCGAACTCAAGGCCGACTTCGCGCTTGTCTGCGACACCGGCATGTGGGACCGCGATACACCGTCCATCTGCGTCGCGCTGCGCGGTCTGGTCGGCGAGGAGATCACGGTGAAAGCCGCCGACCGCGACCTGCATTCCGGTCTCTATGGCGGTGCTGCCGCCAATCCGATTCGCATCCTGGCCAGGATCCTGGCCGACATCCACGACAAGGACGGCCGCGTCACCATTCCCGGATTCTATGAGGGTGTCGAGGAGACGCCTTCGCAGATCCTGAAGTCGTGGGAGGCGCTCGGCGAGACCGCTGAGACGTTCCTTGGGCCTGTCGGCCTGTCGATCCCTTCCGGCGAACACGGCCGCTCGGTGCTCGAACTCACCTGGGCGCGGCCGACTGCCGAGTTCAACGGCATTTTAGGTGGCTATACCGGCAAAGGGTTCAAGACGGTGATCGCGGCGGAAGCCTCGGCAAAAGTGTCTTTCCGCCTCGTCCACAAGCAGAATCCGAAAAAGATCCGCGCCGCTTTCCAGGCCTTCGTCAGGGAGCGCATCCCGGCCGACTGCTCAGTCGATTTTCACCCACATGGCGGCTCGCCGGCGATCCAGCTTTCCTACGACTCGCCATTTCTCGCCAAGGCCAAGGACGCGCTGTCCAACGAGTGGCCGAAGCCGGCGGTGACCACGGGAAGCGGCGGCTCGATCCCGGTGGTCGGCGATTTCCAGACTTATCTCGGCATCGAATCCTTGCTGGTCGGTTTCGGGCTCGACGATGACCGCATCCATTCGCCGAACGAGAAATACGAGATGAGTTCCTTCCACAAGGGCCAGCGCTCGTGGGCGCGCATTCTCGACGCGCTGACACGCTGAGAGGGCGAGACTGCAACTTTCTGTTGATTTTTCATCGGATCGCGGCAAGGACGGGATAGAACGACGCGCTCCCCGTCGCGACCGGAGAAAACGATGAGCGATATCCGCTTCCACAAGAACGACCTGCCGGGGCTCCTGCACTACGACGTCGGGGCGGTCGCCATCGACACGGAGACGCTGGGGCTGAACCCGCATCGCGACCGGCTTTGCGTGGTGCAAATCTCGCCGGGCGACGGTTCCGCCGACGTCATCCAGATCGCGCCCGGCCAGAAGAAGGCGCCAAACCTCGTCAGCCTGCTCAGGAACCGCAGCATAACCAAGCTGTTCCATTTCGGCCGCTTCGATCTCGCCGTGCTCTACCACGCCTTCGGCGTCATGCCGGAGCCGGTGTTCTGCACCAAGATCGCCTCGCGGCTGACCCGAACCTACACCGACCGGCACGGGCTGAAGGACATCTGCTTTGAGCTTCTCGGCGTCAGCCTGTCGAAGGCGCAGCAATCGTCGGACTGGGCGGCGGAGACGCTGTCGCCCGAACAACTCGAATATGCAGCTTCCGACGTGCTCTATCTGCACCAGCTGCGCGACGTGCTGACGATGCGGCTGGCGCGCGACAACCGGACCAAGGAGGCTGAGGCCTGCTTCCGCTTCCTGCCGACGCGTGCAAAACTCGACCTGATGGGCTGGGATGAGGCAGACATCTTCGCCCACAGCTAAGTGGAACCAGGTGTTCGCCTCGACGTTCTATCGGGCGATGGAGGGGATGAGATGGCTGCCAGAAAACCGATCGAAACAGCACCCAGGGATGGCTCGAAGGTCACCGTCTACTGGAAGGACAGCGACGGGGTGATGAACGAATCCATCGCCCAGTACAGGTCGCTCGACCGGCTGAAAGCGGCCGGCGGCGACTGGGACGAGAACGACACCGGCTGGTGGGCCTATACGGACGGTCATACGCAAAGAAAGATCGAGCCGATCAGCTGGCGGCCTGCATCCGGCGATGACGACGGCGAATGACGCCGCTGGCGGCGCCGGCTTCTTTCCAATAGGTTGGACCTGTTGCGATCGGAGGTCGATTCGGAGATTTTTGCTCCGCGACCATTCGCTCGGGAGGGATCTGCAATGGGTACTGAAAGCCTGCTTGTCTTCATCATCATCGGCGCCATCGCCGGCTGGCTCGCCGGCTTGATCGTCAAGGGTTTCGGCCTCGGCCTGGTCGGCAATATCGTCGTCGGCATCGTCGGCGCCTTGATCGCCGGCTGGCTCTTCCCAAGGCTCGGATTCGCCATAGGCGGCGGCATATTTGCCTCCATTATCCACGCCACGATCGGCGCCGTGATCCTGCTCGTGCTGATCAAGCTGGTGAAGCAGGCCTGATCTCGAAGCACATCAAGGGCGCCATGAAACAGAACATGCTCTATCTCATCATCGGCGGGCTCGTCGTCGTGGTCATCGCGCTCGGCACCTATGTCTATCGCGAGCAAACCAGGCCGGAGGGCGTGGAACTCAAGATCGACGACAAGGGTATATCGATCCAGCAGAATTGAGCGGGTGTTGGCGGCCGCACGCTCTCGACACGCTGGCCGTCTTCGCTGGCATCGACAGCCGGTCGACCGGCAGTGCCCGCGTACGACTTAACTCGCCCTTAAATCGCCGCATCTACTCTGCACCCCGAACGCCATGGAGCAACGTTCGTCCGTTCGGACGCACGCTCTAAGACTTTGAAGCTTCGCATCGTCTTTTCCGAAAATCGATCTCGATTTTCGGGCCGATGCGACAGGCATCGGGACAGACAGCACAGCGCATGGCGAACCGCAGAGACAGCCGCATCGAACCGAGCTTCGAGGGACCGCCGCGGGCGAAATCCTCGGCCGGTTTTTCGGTGAGCGAGGAGGATCGCGTCGTGCCGAGCAACCGCAAGACCTCTGCAAAGCGCCAATCGGCCAGGACAAAAGCGTCGCGTCGCGGACGCGGCAAAAGCCGGCGCGGCCTTTTCGGCATGCTCGGCCGGTTGTCTTACTGGTGCTTCGTGCTGGCCATCTGGGGCGGCATCGCCGCCGCCGGCATCGTCGTCTATTACGGCGCGAAAATGCCGGCGGCCACCACCTGGGCCATCCCCGACCGCGCGCCCAACATCAGGATCGTCTCGGTCGACGGAAAACTGCTCGCCAATCGCGGCATGAGCGGCGGCGAAACCGTCGGCCTGCATGAAATGTCGACCTATATTCCCGAGGCCGTCATCGCCATCGAAGATCGCCGCTTCTATTCGCATTTGGGAATCGACCCGATCGGTCTGTCCAGAGCCATGGTGGCCAACGTTGTCGGCGGGCGTTTTTCGCAGGGCGGCTCGACGCTGACCCAGCAATTGGCGAAAAACCTGTTTCTGACGCCCGATCGCACGCTGGAACGCAAGGTGCAGGAAGTGCTTCTGGCGCTGTGGCTCGAGCACAAGCACACCAAGGACCAGATCCTCGAGATGTATCTCAACCGGGTCTATTTCGGCTCCGGCGCCTATGGTGTCGAGGCGGCCTCGCGCCGCTATTTCGGCAAGAGCGCGCGCGACGTCACGCTGCCCGAAGCCGCACTTCTCGCCGGCCTGTTGAAAGCGCCGTCGCGACTGTCTCCGGCGCGTGACCCGAAGGCCGCCGAGCGGCGCTCGCAGCTTGTTCTCGCCGCCATGCGCGACGAAGGCAAGATCAGCGCCAAGGAACTGACCACGGCGATGAGCGCGCCGGCGTCGCGGGTGGCATCCTACTGGACGGGCTCGGAAAACTACGTCGCCGACGCCATCGTGGAAGAACTTCCCGACCTGATCGGCGACGTGCGCGGCGACATCATCGTCGACACCACCGTCGACCTGACGCTGCAGAAGCTCGCCGAACAATCGATCCGCCGGCTGATCGACGGCAGCGGCAAGAAGCTCAATGCCAGCCAGGGCGTGCTGGTGTCGATCGACAATTCCGGCGCGGTACGCGCCATGGTCGGTGGCTATGATTATTCGACCAGCCAGTTCGATCGCGCCTCGGAGGCGCGCCGCCAGCCGGGCTCGGCGTTCAAGCCCTTCGTTTACATGGCGGCGCTGGAGGCCGGCCGCACACCCGACAGCGTGCGCAACGACGCGCCGATCAAAATTGGCAAATGGACGCCAACCAATTACGGCGGCAAGTATTTCGGCAAGGTCACGCTGGCGACGGCGCTGGCGAAATCGCTGAACTCGGTGGCCGCCCAGCTGACCATGGAAGTCGGGCCTGACGCGGTCGTCGAGGCGGCGCATCGCATGGGTGTCGAGTCCGACCTCACGGCCAACACCTCGATCGCGCTCGGCACCTCTGAAGTGACGCCGCTGGAACTGACGTCGGCCTATGTCCCCTTCGCCAATGGTGGCTACCGGCCGGAAGTCCATTTCATCCGCCGCGTGACGACAGCCGGCGGCAAGGTGCTCTACGACAACAACGGCGGTGGCGCCCCGCGCGTCGTCAAGCCCGAGATCGTCGGCATGATGAACTCGATGATGATGGGCACTGTCGAAATCGGCACTGCCAGGAAGGCGGCCTTTGCCTGGCCGGCCGCCGGCAAGACCGGCACCAGCCAGAACTCGCGCGACGCCTGGTTCATCGGCTATACCGCCAATCTCACCACCGGAGTCTGGTTCGGCAATGACGATGGCGGTCCGATGAAGAAGGTCACCGGCGGCGCGCTTCCGGCGCAGGCCTGGCACGAGTTCATGGTCGCCGCGCACGAAGGCGTGCCGGTGCGGCCGCTACCTGGAACATGGAGGTCGACGCCTGCCGATACGATCGTGCAGGACGAATTACCGCCCAACACGGCGCAACCGGCGCCGGCGCCGTCCGCTTCGGTTGGCCAATCCGCGCCGTCCGCCCAAAAAGCGTCGCCCCCTCGCGCCGTGCGCCCCGCCGAAACGGTCGATGCCGGCGGCTTCGGCATGCCGGGCGGTGGCGGCACAACCGCATCGATCAAGCGCCCGGTGCCGCCCGCCGATGTCGGCGGCCCGGTCAAGAAGCGGCAAACCTCGATCCTCGACATCCTCACCGGCGGCTGACCCCCTCGTCATCGCTGCAGTGTTCCGCTACATCTGCGGGTTAAAGAGAGATCGTGAATGGAGACCGACACCAGAAAGACCATCGTGCTGACCGGCGCCAGCCGCGGCATCGGCCATGCTACGGTCAAGCGTTTTTCGCGCGAAGGCTGGCGCGTCATCACCTGCTCGCGCCAGGCCTTTGCCGACGACTGCCCGTGGCCGGCCGGTCCGGAGGACCATATCAAGGTCGACCTCGCCGACCAGGAGGATGTCGGCATCGCGATCTCGGAGATCCGCCATCGGCTGGAGGCGCATGGCGGCCAGCTTCATGCGCTGGTCAACAATGCCGGTATCTCGCCGAAGCTCAAGGACGGCAACAGCCGCATGAATTCGATCGACACGCCGATGCATGTCTGGCGCGACGTGTTCCAGGTCAATTTCTTCGCGCCGATCATGCTGGCACGGGGATTGTTCAGGGAACTGGCGTCGGCCAAGGGCTCGATCGTCAACGTCACCTCTATCGCCGGCACTCGCGTGCATCCCTTCGCCGGCACCGCCTATGCGACGTCGAAGGCGGCGCTCGGCTCGCTGACGCGCGAAATGGCGCATGATTTCGGCCCGCACGGCATCCGCGTCAACGCCATCGCACCCGGCGAGATCGACACGGCGATCCTGTCACCGGGCACGGAAAAGATCGTCGAGACGATTCCGCTGCGGCGGCTGGGCACCACGGCGGAAGTCGCCGACATCATCTTCTTCCTGTGCTCGCAGCAGGCGTCCTATGTGACGGGCTCGGAAATCCACATCAATGGCGGCCAGCACGTGTGAGCTTTTGATCGATCGTTGACTCTGCCCCTCATCCCCCTGCCGGGACGTTCTCCCCGAGAACGACGGGGAGAAGGGGCTTGACCGCAACGCCGGCGAACCCTCTCCCCGTTCTTCACGGGGAGAGGGTAAGGGGCGGCGCAGGCTGATGCCCGATCAGGCGCGCTCCAGCAGGTTTTCGATGTCGACTATGGTGTGGTTGGTCAGCGTCTTGGGAATTTCCACTGTGATTTTCTCGGCAACTTCCTTGTGCAGTTTTCGACGCATGTCGCCCAGTACCTGCGGCGGTGCGATCAGCACCATCTCCTTGAAGGCGCCGCGATGCGCGAGCTTGTACAGCCGCTCGGCAACTTCATCGGCGAAACGCTCCTTGCCGAGGCGATGCCAGTCAGTGTCCTCGACTGCGCTGCGGTGGACGGACGGGCCGTCGCTGTAGCGGCCGGGGCGGTCCGAACCTTGCTCTCGCGTCGCCGGATTTGCCTGTTCCATCTCCTGCACGACCTGAAGGTCGGGATATTGGGTATCACCACGGTTCTCGAGGAACAGTGCCTTCTCGCCGTCGGCCACCACGACCCACAGTCCGCGTTTCAGCTTGAGGTTATTCACCGGAGCGCTCCTTTTTCTGTTTTCATGGTTTTTCAGGCCCGTTTCTGGAGCCATTGCCGTAGCTGAACAGCCAGGCTCGGATTCGCAGAGGCAAACGCGCGCCGAGGCAGGAATGTTCCGGTGACGACAAGCACGGCGAGCGAGCCAACCAACTGGGATGACGGTGTTCAGCGCATGTGGGCTTTAATCTACTAGATTGGTAGAATTTAGAAAAAAGTGTTTTGTAATATACTTCGCTTGGCGCTAGAACGGCCGCAGATCAAGGCGCGCAACAGCGGCTTGGATGCGCTCCACTCGCGGGTGTGGAATTTTTTTCTCCTGCCTTTGGTGCTTGCGGAAAAGCGATTGCTTCGCACGAAGCGATGCGCGAGTGCGTTCCTTCTGCTTTTTCGCGCCCGCGCGTAAAACCGACAGCGTATTCAGGATTCCGCTCGCTATGCCGAATGCCCCCGCCAAGCTCAACGCCTTTCCCGTCTTCATGCGGGTCGAGGGCGAAACCGTGGCCATCGTCGGCAGCGGCGAGGAGGCTCTGGCCAAGGCGCGGCTGATCGGCCAGTCGAGCGCCGTCCTGCGCATCATAGCCGATGTCCCCGAGCCCGAATTGCTGGCCTTCATCGCCGCGAATGGCGCCGGCCACATCGCTGCCGCCTACGAGGCCGCGCATCTCGAAGGCGCGGTGATGGTGTTTGCTGCCAGCGGCAACGAGGCGCTTGACCGCCGCGTTGCCGAGGACGCGCGCCGGCTGGGCATTCCGGTCAATGCCGTCGACCGGCCGCAGCTGTGCGATTTCTTCACCCCGGCGCTGGTCAACCGCGCGCCGGTCGCCATTGCCATCGGCACGGAAGGGGCCGGACCGGTGCTTGCCCAGATGCTGCGCAGCCGCATCGACCGCATGCTGTCGCCGTCGCTCGGGCCGCTTGCTTCGCTTGCTGCCTCGTTGCGCGGCACCGCTGAGAGATTGCTGCCGAAAGGCAATGCCCGCCGCCGCTTCTGGAGCGAGTTTTTCGATGGCGCGCCGGCTCGCGCCATCGACGCCGGCCAGCTTTCGCAGGCGCATGATGCCGCCGTCGACCTGTTGCTTTCGAATGCGCCGGCATCGGGCCATGTTGCCTTGGTAGGAGCTGGCCCGGGCGCCGAGGACCTGCTGACGCTGCGCGCCCACCGCCTGCTGATGGAAGCCGATGTCATCGTCCATGATGCGCTGGTGCCGGAGGCGATCGTCGCCATGGGCCGTCGCGACGCCGAGCGTCTGCCGGTGGGCAAACGCAAGGGCTGCCACACCAAGAGCCAGGCCGAGATCAACGCGCTGCTGATCGAGCTCGGCCGCGACGGCAAGCGCGTCGTGCGGCTGAAATCCGGCGATCCGCTGGTGTTCGGCCGGGCGGGCGAGGAAATGGCAGCGCTGCGCGATGCCGGCATCGCCTATGAGGTGGTTCCGGGCGTCACCGCGGCCTTCGCCGCCGCTGCCGATTTCGAGCTGCCGCTGACGCTGCGCGGCGTGTCGTCATCGATGGTGTTCACAACCGGCCACGACCTCAAGGGAAATTCGCTGCCCGACTGGGCCAAGCTCGCCATTTCCGGCGCTACGGTCGCCGTCTATATGGGCCGCTCGGTCGCGGCCGAGGTTGCCGGCCGGCTGATCGAGGCCGGCCTGTCGCCGGATACGGCGGTCGCCGTGGTCGAGAATGCCAGCCTTGCCAACCGCCGCCGTTTCCACGGCACGCTCGCCGACTTGCCGTCGCTGGAGGTCCGCGCGGACCTTACCGGTCCGGTCATGACGATCATCGGCGATGCGGTCGCCGGCGCCAATTTTGAACGTTCCGAGCCGCTGGCGGCACACAGGCATGAAGGCGCGGCCCAAACAGCCGCCGAAGGAGCTGAACGATGAAAGTTCTGACTGCAAACCGCCTCGCCGACGGCGAAGCCGTCTGGTACGCCAATGGCGGCTGGGCCGAGACCATCGACAATGCCGATGTCGCCTATGACAAGGCGGCTGAAGACCGGCTGGAGGTGATCGGCGCCACGGCTTCTGCCAACAATGAAGTGGTCGACGTCAATCTGATCGACGTGACCGTCGCCAATGGTGTGGTCGAGCCGGTCCGGCTGCGCGAAAAGATCCGCGCCGCCGGACCGACCAACCGCAACGACCTGGGCAAGCAGGCCCGCCCGGTAGCCGCCCGGGCGGCGTAAACGACCACATTGAAGAAAACGGGCGGACGCGCCCGGAAAGACCAGACATGTACCGTTACGATGAGTTCGATCACGATTTCGTCCAGGCCCGCGTCGCCGAGTTCAGCGATCAGGTCGCGCGGCGGCTTGCCGGCGAGATCACCGAGGATCAATTCCGGCCGCTGCGGCTGATGAACGGCGTCTACCTGCAGTTGCATGCCTACATGCTGCGCATCGCGGTGCCTTACGGCACGCTGAACAGCAAGCAGCTGCGCATGCTCGGCCACATCGCCCGCAAATACGACAAGGGCTACGGCCATTTCACGACGCGCCAGAACATCCAGTTCAACTGGCCGGCGCTGTCGGACATTCCGGCGATCCTGGCCGATCTGGCTGGTGTCGAGATGCACGCCATCCAGACCAGCGGCAACTGCATCCGCAACGTCACCGCCGACCACTTTGCCGGTGCCGCCGCCGACGAGGTGGCCGATCCGCGTCCTTATGCGGAAATCCTGCGCCAATGGTCGTCGGTACATCCCGAATTCTCGTTCCTGCCGAGAAAATTCAAGATCGCGGTGACCGGCGCCGAGCGCGACCGCGCCGCCATCCAGACGCATGACATCGGCCTGCATTTGAAGAAGAACGCTGCCGGCGAACTCGGTTTCGCCGTCTATGTCGGCGGCGGCCAGGGCCGTACGCCGATGATCGCCAAGAAGATCCGCGACTTCCTGCCCGAGGCCGACCTTCTGTCCTATTGCACGGCGATCCTGCGCGTTTACAACCTCTACGGCCGCCGCGACAACAAATACAAGGCGCGCATCAAGATCCTCGTCCACGAGACCGGCGTCGAGGAGATCACCCGCCAGGTCGAGGCCGAATGGCAGGAGCTGAAGGATGCTGATCTAAAGCTGCCGGAAGCCGACATCCGCGCCATCGATGCCTATTTCGCACCACCGGCGCTGGTCGAACGGCCGGAAGGCGACGAGGCCGTCAAGCTCGCCCGCCTCGATTCGAAGAGCTTTTCGGAGTGGCTCGACCAGAACGTGGTGACCCACCGCCACCCCGATTATGCCGCCGTGACCATCTCGCTCAAGGGCATTGGCGAAGCGCCGGGCGACGCCTCCGACAGCCAGATGGAAGCGGTCGCCGACCTTGCCGAAAAGTATGCTTTCGACGAGCTACGCGTCAGCCACGAGCAGAACCTGATCCTGCCGCATGTCGCGCGCGCCGACCTCAAGGCGGTCTATGACGCGCTGGTCGACATCGGACTGGCGACCGCCAATTCCAACCTGATATCAGACATCATCTCGTGCCCGGGCCTCGATTATTGCGCGCTGGCCACGGCGCGCTCGATTCCGGTGGCGCAGGAAATCTCGCTTCGTTTCGCTTCGCTCGAGCGGCAGCGCGAGATCGGCGAATTGAAGCTGAAGATTTCCGGCTGCATCAATGCCTGCGGCCATCACCATGTCGGCCATATCGGCATCCTCGGCGTCGAGAAGAAGGGCGCCGAACTCTACCAGGTGACGCTCGGCGGCTCGGCCGACGAGAACACCTCGGTCGGCGAGATCATCGGCCGCGGCTTCAGCTCGGCAGAGATCACCGACGCCATCGAGCAGATCGTCGAGACCTATCTCGGCCTCCGGCTCGACAGAAACGAAAAATTCATCGACGCCTACCGCCGTGTCGGTCCCGCGCCGTTCAAGGAGGCGCTCTATGCTGGCGAAGCCAAGGCCGCTTGATCGTATCGTCGACGCAGAGGCCGGCATCGCCGCCGAAGCGGCGGGGCTCGATGCGCTCTATGGTCATCTGAAGCCGCTGGAGATCATCGAGCGGTCGGCCCGGGAATTGTTTCACGGTGAAATCGCCGTTGTTTCGTCGTTCGGCGCGGATTCGGCGGTGCTGCTGCACATGATCGCCAAGATCGACCGGACGCTGCCGGTCATCTTCCTCGACACCGGCAAGCACTTCGAGGAGACGCTCGGCTATCGCGACGCGCTGGTTGCCGATTTCGGGCTGACCGATATCAGGGTGATCACGCCCGAAGAAGCGGCGCTCGAACGGATCGATCCGAGCGGCAACCTGAACGAAACCGACACCGACGCCTGCTGCGAGGTCCGCAAGGTCGAGCCGTTGGCGCGCGGCGTCGAACCGTTCCGAGCTTGGTTCACCGGCCGCAAGCGTTTTCAGGCGACGACGCGGGCATCCCTGCCGGTGTTCGAGGCGGTCGGCTCGCGCATCCGCATCAATCCGCTGGCGCATTGGACGACATCGGACCAGGCCAACTATATGCGCGCGCATGCGCTGCGTGAGAACCCGCTGGTCGCCTATGGCTATCTCTCGATTGGCTGCTTCCCGTGCACGCAGCCGGTGCAGCCGGGCGAGGACGCGCGCAGCGGCCGCTGGGCGGGGCACGCCAAGACCGAGTGCGGCATCCATTTGTCGGGGCTGGAGAAGTCGCTGACCGACGCATCGCTTTAGGGTATGTCGATATTCAGGTGAGGCCGGCCTGCGAATGGCGGCTTCCTGCGCTTCCGGTGCTCACGTACCCAAAGTACGCTCCGCTCCGGTTCTCGGAAGCCACCATTCTCGGCTCGGCCTGACCTGAATCTCAGCACACCCTCGAGCGTTTTGAACTTTAGAATTTTGTGGACTTGGGAATTTCTCGATGAGTGAATCGATAGTGGAAAACGCCACCCGCCTCTGGACCCCGACAGGTTTTAGCGAGGACGAGTGGAGCCATGCCGAGAGCGCCGACGCGCTGTCGGGCAATGGCCGCTTCATCCTGCCGTTGCAGGTGTTTCTCGACCTCGATCCGGCGGTGCGCCGGTCGGCGAAGGAGCGCATCGGCGTGCTGCTTCAGCCCGGCGATCAGCTCGAAAAGATCGCGGACCTGCTCGACCAGATATCGCTGGTGGCGCTGGCCTTCCCGGCTTTCAGTGACGGCCGCTCCTTCTCCAAGGGCGAACTGCTGCGCAGCCGCTACCGTTTCGAGGGCGCGGTCCGCGCCACCGGACAGGTTCTGGTCGACCAGCTTCCGCATATGCTGCGCCTCGGCTTCGACGAGTTCGAAGTATCAAATCCAGTGTTGCTGAAACGGCTGGAGGAAGGCCGCACCGGCGGTCTGCCGCTGTCCTACCAGCCGACCGTGAAGCCGGAGGCCAAAGGCCCCAAATATTCCTGGCGGCGGGTGCGCGCCGGCTGATCTTCCCGACGGAGCAGGTCGCATCTGGTCGGACCACTTTGCCGATTCAATCTTTTATTTTCGGCATCCGCACCTTAAGATAGGGCCTATTATTTCGCGATCCGAAATAAATATCGCCACCAAGGGAGGAACCGGGAAATGGCTGGTAAGAAGATATTGATGCTCGTTGGCGAGTTCAGCGAGGAATACGAGATTTTCGTCTTTGAACAGGCCATGCATGCGGTCGGCCACACGGTCCATGTCGTGTGTCCAGACAAGAAGGCGGGCGACATCCTGAAGACGTCGCTGCACGACTTCGAGGGTCACCAGACCTATACTGAAAAGCTCGGTCACGACTACATACTCAACAAGACGTTTTCCGAGGCCAATCCGGCTGAATACGATGCCGTCTATGCGGCAGGCGGTCGCGGGCCGGAATATATCCGCATCGACAAGCGCGTGCAGGCGCTGGTGCGGCATTTCCACGAGACCGGCAAGCCGATCTTCACCATCTGCCACGGCGCCCAGATCCTGATGGCGGTCGACGGCGTGCTGCGTGGCAGGGAGGTCGCGGCGCTGCAGTATTGCGAGCCGGAAGTCACGCTCGCCGGCGGCACCTACATCGATGTCGCGCCGACCGGCGCCCATGTCGACGGCAATCTGGTGTCGGCCAAGGGCTGGCCAGGGCTGGCCGCCTTCATGCGCGAATGCCTGAAAGTGCTCGGCACCGAGATTCGCCACGGCGAGATCGTGATGCGCGACGAACGCCAGGCGGCTTGAGCTGGATCTTGGAAAGCCGCCGCGCCCGTGGTGCGGCGGCTTTACAGCGCCACGCGTTCTTTTTAGGACGCGCTTTACGCAGTCATCCGCGCTTCGCGAAACGACACCAGCTTGCTGCGGCTCTCATCCCACAGCGCCAGCTTGACGCAGCGCAGGCTGTCGAGAAGCGTGACGCGGCCAATTTCGCGCAGTTCCGGATAGTCCCTCAGGACCTCCTGCAGACGATAGCACGGCACCTTGGCGGAGAGATGGTGCACGTGATGGACGCCGATATTGCCGGTGAACCAGTTCAGTACCGGCGGCAGGTCGTAATAGGACGAGCCGTGCAGGGCCGCATGCTGGAACTCCCATTCGGAGTCCTTTGCCCACTCGGTCTCTTCGAACTGGTGCTGGACATAGAACAGCCAGATGCCGGCGGACCCGGCGAGAACGACGATGGGTAAATGGACGACCAGGAACGCTTCGAGGCCGACGAACCAGACGAGGGCGGCAGCGGCGACCGCGATGGCCGCGTTGGTGGCCATCGACGACACCCAAGGCGTGAGGCCGCCTCGCATCATGCCGACCGGCAGTCTCTGCTCAAAAATGAAAAGCCAAATGGGGCCGAGGCCGAACATGACGAGCGGATGGCGATAGAGACGATAGGCAAGGCGGCCCCGCCATGACATTTGCCGATATTCCGCGACAGTCAGCGTCTTGATGTCGCCCGTGCCGCGCTCATCGAGATTGCCGGCGCTGGCATGATGGGTTGCGTGGGCACGTCGCCAACAATCGTAAGGCGTCAAAGTCAGGATGCCCAGGCCGCGGCCGATCCAGTCGTCGGCGGTGCGGTTGGCGAAGAAGGAACCATGGCCGCAATCGTGCTGAATCATGAAGATCCGCACCAAAAAGCCGGCGGCCGGAAGGATGAGGATCAGACCCCACCAATGGCCATAGGCATAGGCAGCCGAGGACAGGGCCCACAGGGTGGCAAAAGGGATGAGGGTGATGGCAAGTTCGACGGCGCTGCGCCGCCTGTCAGGTTTCTTGTAGCGCGCCAGGATTTTCAACCAGGCACGCTTGCTGTTCGCTACAGCTTCGGGGGAAATCATGTTCATCAGGAAGCATAGACGGACCATTCCGTCGCCGCAAGGCAGGCATCACGCCAAGTTACTGCGGGTAATTGTCGCGCGACGCGCAAGGTGCTCCATTCGGAAGGGCATGCTTGGACCCGGCAGCCTGCAATGTCAGGCGAATGTATTCGACTACCGCGGCCGGCGACTGGCTACGCTGCCCTCGATGCCGTCCAGGCGGTCGAGCAATTCCTTGAAACGGTCGGGAATGTCGTTCTCCGTTCGGAACGCCGGCAACGCACGCAGAAAGCGGACCGTAGCCTCGGTGCCGAACTGGCGCCTGAGGCCGGCCGCGAGCCGTTCACGTCTTTCGTCATCGTTGCGGGCGCCATTCTTACGGTCGCCGTCGTTGCGGGTCGCCATCTCAAAATCCTGTGTCGGTTTCGAAACTCTTCCAGCAGACGAATGGTTCCCCCATCGCAGCATCTTGGCAAGCAAAGCCGGCGATTACAGTAAAATTTGAATTAATATCGAAAGGTCTTCATGATGCGTCGT
Source organism: Mesorhizobium sp. WSM4848 (assembly GCF_055811375.1). Classification (NCBI taxonomy): domain Bacteria; kingdom Pseudomonadati; phylum Pseudomonadota; class Alphaproteobacteria; order Hyphomicrobiales; family Phyllobacteriaceae; genus Mesorhizobium; species Mesorhizobium sp. WSM4848. The sequence goes on along the minus strand of NZ_JBVVPX010000023.1, from coordinate 60,556 downwards.
CGAAGCGCGGGCGGCCGCTCCAGTATCGCTTGCCCCCTTGATTTTTGGCCGCCAAACCTCGATATCGGGCACAAATCCACACCATTCGAAATGACGGGAAACGGCGATGAGCGACCAGGCAAAAGACGAACGCGCGCCCGATGAAGCCGAGACGACCGGGGCTGCCACCGAACGCCCGGAAGGCAGCGCCGACGGCGACTATGAAGCGCTTGTGCGGCTGCTAAAGGAAAACGACGAGTTGAAGGACCGCGCGCTCCGCGTCGCAGCCGAGATGGAGAATCTGCGCCGCCGTACCGCCCGTGACGTGCACGATGCACGTGCCTATGCGGTTGCCAATTTCGCCCGTGACATGCTGTCGGTATCGGACAATCTGCGTCGCGCGCTGGATGCGATCCCGGCTGAGTCCAAGGCGTCGGGTGATGCCGGTTTGAAGTCACTGATCGAGGGCGTCGAGCTCACCGAGCGCGCCATGCTATCGGCGCTCGAGCGGCACGGAGTGAAGAAGCTCGAGCCGGAAGGCGAGAAATTCGACCCGAATTTTCACCAGGCGATGTTCGAGGTGCCCAATCCGGAGGTGCCGGCCAACACGGTGGTCCAGGTCGTGCAGCCAGGCTATTCGATCGGCGAGCGGGTGCTGCGGCCGGCCATGGTCGGCGTTGCCAAGGGCGGTCCCAAGCATGTGGCTGGTGAAGCGCCGGTCGAGCCAGGGCCGGTGAATGAGCAAGCTGAGAAGGATGCGTAAGTTAGGGGAGTAGGGGAGTAGGGCAGTACGGGAGTAGGGGATAACGCTACCTGCGGTAAAGCAGAGCAATTGCCTACTCCGGCCAGTGCCTTCTCTTTCCCCTACTCCCCTACTCCCCTACTGCCTTATTCCCTTACTACCCTACTCACGCCGCGAAGCGCTGGGCTTCCCCGCCATAATAATTGACGTAGCGGGCGCCGATCTCCTTGACCGGCATCACCACGAACACGTCGACCGTCGAGAATTCGCGGTCGATGACGCAGCCGTCGCCGATCCGCGCGCCGACGCGCAGATAGCCCTTGACCAGCGGCGGCATCGCCGCGATCGCGGCCTTGGCGTTGACCGCCTCGATCGGCATCAAATCCATGGGGCAGTAGCGCCCGGCGACCGCGCGCACGTCCCAGGCCGATTTCGTCCGGCAGTGATGGGCGAGATAGGTCAGCGCTTCGGCGTGCGCCGCCGGCACGGTGCCGGGGAACGAGGCGCAACCGGTCATCACGCCGATCCCATAATGGTTGATATAGGCCCAAATACCTTGCCAGAGCGCCTCGATGGTGCGCTTCGAACGGTATTCCGGCAAGACGCAGGAGCGGCCGAGCTCGAGGAAACGCTGGCCGGGGTGGCGGGCGATAAGATTGGTCAGCTCAAACTCGCCCTCGGAATAGAAGCCGCCGGCCGCTGCCGCGATTTCCTGCCGCAACAGGCGGTAGGTGCCGACAATGCGGCGATGCTCGGGACCGGATAGCGAGGTGTCGAAGACGAGCAGGTGATCACAGAGCGGATCAAAATGGTCGGCGTCGCGGCGGTCCTGCACCTGAAACAGGGTTTTCCTGGCGCCGAGCTCGTCATAGAATACCCGGTAGCGCACTTCCTGCGCGGCGGCGATCTCGGCCTCGTTGCGTGCGAGCCGCACTTCGAGGTTGCCGATACGGCCAAGCGCTTCGCCTTTTATGACGGCATCGACGTTACGCCCGGTGAGCAAAGCACCGCTGGCGTTCGGCCGAGCGTCACATTCCGGCATAACTGTATGCACGAGTGATTCTCCTTCGAGCCATCCCTCTTGGCACGGGGATACGGTGTAGGTGCAACAGGATTGTGACAGTACCGTGATGCGGCCCTGCCGGCAATACTTCGTCGGCTGGGCAACCCTTCAACCGGCTATGTTCTGAAGGTAAGCCAGGGAAGGACAGCCGGCAGATCACGCGGCCACGTGGCCCTCGACCGCATGGACCAGCGCGTCGGGGTCGAGCGGCTTGGTGACGAAGCCGCTGGCGCCATGGGCGAGCACTGCGTGGCGGGTCGTTTCCTGACTGTCCGCCGATAGCACCATGATCGGAACCGGCGGCACGGCGGTTTCCTCCTCGTGCCGGCGGATGGCGGCGATGGCGTCCAGCCCATCCATGACAGGCATATGCAGGTCCATCAGCACCACGTCGAAGCGGTACTTGTGGTCGGCGCCGGTGATGGCCTCGACGGCGGCCTTGCCGTTGCCGACCAGTTTCACGCGATGCCCGGCCTTCAGCAGCGTGGCACGGGCAAGCATGGCGTTGATGTCGTTATCCTCAGCGATCAGCACGGACAGACCCCGCCGCCGGCTGCCAATGGCGCGGGCGGATGGTGCGCCGCGCTTTTCCGGCTGCGGCGGGGTGAGGGCAGGCACGCTGCTGGCCAAAAGCACGCGAAGCAACGTTTCGCCACGCACCGGCCTTGCCAGAAAGGTGGCATAGCCGCTGGCGCGGAACTCGCCCAGCATGCCGCGGTCGGTCGGCGCGATCAGTGTGATCGCCTCGCAGTCGGCAAAGCCGCTCTGGCGAAGGCGCTTGAGCAACCTGCCGTCGCCTTCCTCCATGGCCGCATCGACCAAAAGCACGTGGCAGCCTTCGGCGAAGGACGCTGCCTGGGCGGCGGTCGCGGCCAGATCGACCTTGCCGCCATTGGCGCGGATGGTGCGGGCGATGGCGTCGGCCTCGATGGCGTTCTTCGACAGGATCACGGCGCGCCGCCCTGACAGCGCATCCTGACGGCTCTGCGGCGGTTCGGTGGCGGATATTGCAGGGATTTCGAAGACGAATTCCGAACCATGGCCGAGCTGACTCGAAACCGAGATCGTGCCGCCCATGGCGATCACCAGTCGCCTGGAGATGGCAAGACCGAGTCCGGCGCCGCCATGCGCGCGGGTCGAGGTGCCGTCAGCCTGTTCGAATTCCTCGAAGATGCGCTCCAAGTCGTCCTCGTGCAGGCCAGGACCGGTGTCGGTGACGGTGAAGCATATGCGGTCGGTGGTTTCGGTGCGGGCACGAGCGATGCTCACCAACACGCCGCCGCTGTCGGTGAACTTGATGGCGTTGCCGATGAGGTTGAGCAGCACCTGCCTGACTCTTCCAGGATCGGCTGATATCATCTGCGGCACGTCGGGTTCGACATGGCAGCCAAGGCCGATATTCTTGGCGAAGGCGCGCGCCGCCAGGAGTTCTACGATGTTGTCGGCGATCTCGCGCACCGACATTGGCTGCGGTTCGGGATCGAAGCGGCCGGCCTCGATCTTGGAATAGTCGAGCAGGTCCTCGATCAGCGCCAGCAGCGCGCTGGCCGAGGTCGAGATGGCGCCGACATAGGTCCGTTGTTGCGGCGAGAGCCCGGTGTCCGCCAGCAGCTTAGCCATGCCCATGATGCCGTTCATCGGCGTGCGGATCTCGTGGCTGACGGTGGCGAGGAAGCGCGATTTGGCCTGGCTTGCATATTCGGATCGCTCGCGGGCGGTGATCAGCGACGTTTCGGCGTGCTTGCGTGCGGTAATGTCGCGGGCGATGGCGCGATGCGAGACAGCACCGCTCTCCTTGTCGCGCACCGACAGTTCGATCCATGAGAACCAGCGCGGGCCGCTCGGTGTGCTAATAGCGACGTCGGTGGAGCTCAGGCATTCATGGTCGGAAAAAGCGGCATCGGGAACGATGCCGACGTCGATGCCGAGGTCGGCCAGGGCCCTGCCGGCAAGGTCGCGTTGATCGGCTCCGACAAGCTCGGCGAAAACCTTGTTGGCATAGACGATGTGGCCGTCACGGTCGCGATGGATGACGAGATCGCCAAGCGCGTCGATCAGCCCGCGAAAACGTTCCTCGCTCTCCTGCATCTCCCACACGCGGTCGGCCAGGCTCTCAACCTCGGCGCGGCTGCGCGCTGCGGTCTCGCCAAGCAGGGCAACCGTGCGACGCTGCTTGCGCCTGGCACGCAGATGCGCGGCAAGGCCGGCCATGCCAGTCGCCAAAAGGCCGACGGTGATGAAGATCGGCGCGCCGGTCAGATGCGACAGGCCTGCCAGCACGACGATGGCGACGAGCATCAGGAACGGCAGGCCTTCGCGATTGGCGGCGGGCAATTCAGGCGCCAGTGGCGGCGCCGTGATATGCTGCCGGCTTGGCGCCTCCGGCGCGATCCCGTCGACGCTTTCGGCGCTCTCTGTTTCTCTGATGCCGGATTCCGTGACCATGCGGAAACCCTTGCCAGACAGAGATTATGGAAAATTGCGGCGGATCGTTCGAATTTTAGCGGTCGCGTGGTTTTTGCCTCTCCGCTCCTGAAGCGGGTCGTTTGTTCTTTTCCGCATGTCGCTATCGCAAAACCGCTGCACACCCTTGGGTCGGGCACGAGGGCATGCTTTTGCGCGATTAAAAACCGGAGAAGGAAGAGCTCACATGTCCACCACCACGCGACCGCGGATCTTGCCCTCGACGATGTCGTGCGCGGCGTCGATGATGCCATCGAAGCCAATGGTCGTGGACAGGCTGGCGAGCTTCTGGAGGTCGAGGTCCGTGCCGATGCGGCGCCACGCCTCGATGCGCACCGTTTTCGGCGCCATCACCGAATCGATGCCGAGCAGACAAACGCCGCGCAGGATGAACGGGGCGACGCTCGCCGGCAGATCCATGCCGCCGGCCAGGCCGCAGGCGGCGACGGCGCCGCCATAGGAGGTCATCGAAAGGACGTTGGCCAGCGTGTGACTGCCGACCGCGTCGACGCCGCCGGCCCAGCGTTCCTTGGCGAGCGGCTTTGCCGGCCGGGCAAGCTCGTCGCGCGAAATCACTTCCGAAGCACCCAGGTCGGTCAGGTATGGACTTTCAGCGCTGCGGCCGGTCGAGGCGATGACGTGATAGCCGAGGCTGGACAGAATCGAAATCGCGACCGAGCCGACGCCGCCGGCCGCGCCCGTCACCACGACGGGACCGCGATCCGGCACGATGCCGTGCCGTTCCAGCGCGATGACGCAAAGCATGGCGGTGTAACCTGCCGTGCCGACCGCCATCGCGTCATGCGGGCTCATGCCCTGGGGCAGCGGCACCAGCCAGTCGCCCTTGACACGGGCGCGCTCGGCATAGGCGCCAAAATGCGTCTCGCCGACGCCCCAGCCGTTCAATATGACCTTGTCCCCCGTGCGCCAGTCGGCATGGGAGGACGAGATGACGGTGCCGGCGAAATCAACGCCCGGCACCAGCGGCCAGCGGCGGATCACCGGCGCCTTGCCGGATATGGCGAGGCCGTCCTTGTAGTTCACCGTCGTCGCCTCGACGGCGACGGTGACATCGCCTTCCATCAGGTCGGCTTCGGTAAGGTCGGTGATCGCGACCGACTGCTTCTTCTCGGCGTCGCGCGAAACGAGGATGGCTTTGAAGGTTTCGGGCATGTCTTCTCCTCGGGCTTCTTGAATGGGACACTGTATGGCGGCAGAAGGCCAGGTCAATCGCCAGGTCAGTCGCTTGAGGGCTTGGCCTCACGCCGCCAACCAATGAGTTCGTCGAGGACGACCACCACCGCGCCGACCGCGATGAAGGCGTCGGCGAGGTTGAAGATGGCGAAGGACCATATTGGGGTGTGAAACAGGATGTAGTCGATCACGTGACCATAGGTAACGCGGTCGAACAGATTGCCGAGCGCGCCGCCGACGATCAGCGCAAAGCCGATGCGGGTAAGCACGTGGCTGGGCGGAGTGCGGGCCGCGAGATAGAGCACGAAAGCGACGACGAAAGCGGCGATGATCACCAGGCCGGTGTCGCCGAAGGACGAAAACATCGAGAAGGCAATGCCGGTGTTGTAGGTGCGATACAATGCCAGGAACGGGACAAGATCGACCTTTTCCTGAAAAGGGAGGCCGGTCTCGACCAGATATTTCACCCACTGGTCGAGCGTCACCGCGGCGGCGACCAGCACGACGTACGGCAACCATGATTTTGCCGTTGGGGATTTCACCATTCGGGATGTCACGGTCAGGGACCCTCCGGGGCAAGTTTCAGCGCGCCGCGCCGGATCTCGAACAGCATGATGCCGGTGGCCACCGCGAGATTGAGCGAATCAGCCCGACCGGACTGTGGAATCCGCAGCAGTCTGTCGCAGCTTTCGGCCAGGCTTTCGGGCAGGCCCTGCTGTTCGTTGCCCATCATCAGCAGCACCGGGCCTTTGGAAAAGTCGACCGAACGGTAATCGACCGCACCCTTCAGATGTGTGCCGGCAACGAGGCCAGGAAAGCTTTTTCGCCACGCAAGGAAGGCTTCCGGCGTCGCCTTGGCGACCGGCACAGCGAAGATCGAGCCCATCGTGGCGCGCACGGTCTCGACGGAAAAAGGATCGGTGGTCTCGCCGACCAGGATGATGCCCTTGGCGCCAACGGCATCGACGGTGCGGATGACGGTGCCAAGATTGCCGGGATCGCGCACGCGGTCGAGCGCCACCCAGACATCGCCGTCTTGAGCGCGGATGTCCGTCAGCGGCAGGAACTTTTGCGAAAAGACGCCGACCACCATTTGCGGGTTGTCGCGGCGGGTGATGGCGACGAGCACTTTTTCCGAAACTTCGAGCACGGTGCCGCCGGCGGCAACCGTGCGTGCCGCGACCTTTTCGACCGCCGCGTTGCCGCGTCCGGCTTTGGCGAAGACCAGCGTCCGGATCGACCAGCCGAGGTCGAGCGCGTCGATGACCAGCTTCAGCCCCTCGGCCGTGAAGGCGTTCTGCTGGTCGCGGTATTTCTTCAGCGAGAGCGCCTTGATGTCCTTGATCAACGGATTGGCAAGGCTGGTGACTTCCTTCACCTGCCCTGGCGCGCCGGCATGCCGCTCGCTCATTCAGGCCACCCAGCGCGAGAACAGCGAGGTGGACAGCGCCCGGCCGGCGGATTTCTCGCGGATGATCAGTTCGCCGGATTCGACCGTGCCGCCCATGCCGACAAAAGTGTCGCGCATCAAGGCATGGATGGCGAAGAAGGAAGCGCGGATCGAATAGGCGGTCAGCACCACAGCGAGCGGCTTCGGCGTCAGGATCGAGCGGCAGAGGTCGGTCAGATCAGGCAGATCCTCGAACAATTGCCAGACCTCGCCTCTGGGGCCACGGCCATAGGCGGGCGGATCGAACAGGACGATGTCGTAGCGGCTGCCACGGCGCTCCTCGCGCTCGGCGAATTTTAGGGCGTCGTCGACGATCCAACGGATCGGCTTTTGCGACAGGCCCGCCATCTCCTGGTTCTCCCTGGCCCAGCCGATCGCCTTCTTGGAAGCATCGACATGGGTGACCTCGGCGCCGGCGCGCGCCGCCACCAGTGAGGCAAGGCCGGTATAGCCGAACAGATTCAGTACTTTGACCGGCCGCTTCGCCGCCGCGATCAGCCCGGCCATGTGATCCCAGTGCGAGGCCTGCTCGGGGAACACGCCGACATGACGAAACGAGGTGAAGCGGCCGAGATAATCGATGCCGTCATGCTTCATCGGCCAGGTTTCGCGGAGCGGCGTCTTGGGGAAGCGCCAGCGGCCGATGCCTTCCTCGTCGGTGTCGCCGGTGAAAATGGCGTCGGCGCGGTCCCAGTCTTTGGCCGGCAACGCTTTTTGCCAGATCGCCTGGCCTTCGGGCCGAACGACGCGATAGGGGCCGTACTGCTCGAGCTTCTGACCGGCGCCGCTGTCGAGCAACGCGTAGTCGGCGTTGGGCGCCACTTCGAGGATCAGCGGCAGGTGTTCGGCGGGCAGGGCGCCGTCGCGGCGCGAAAGGACGCGCGGCGCGGCTTTCGGCTCGGTGCGGTTGCCCGATGCAGCGGTTCCGCGCGGTTCCGCCCCGCCCTTTGCGAGCTGATGCGAGCGGCTGTCGCGGCGTTTGTCGCGAAAAGGTTTCAAGAAGGGCATCTCCGGGCCGACGTGGCCCGCTTCTGCCACAGCACATTCACCGGCGCAATAAACGCGGTTACTGGACATTTCCGAACGGGTCAGCCGCGCCTGATCCAAAGCAGGGCGGCAACCAGCGATACGAAACCGACGGCCTTGAAGCCGGCGACGATCATATGGCCGGTTTCCCAGCGCAGTCGGATCGCTTCGAAATTCTCCGGAATCGGCCCAGGCACCCAGGTGGCCAGAATATCGTTCGTCGGCTTGACGAGAGCAAACCACATCGCAAGAGACACCGCATAGAGCACGGCAGCGGCCAACGCGTACCAGAACGCCGGACGATCACTGCGCAGCATCCAAGCGAGCAGTCCCGGGCAGCCGATCGCGGCCACGTCGAGTGGCGCGCCAATGGCGGCAAACAGCTGGAACTGGGCGTTGAAGACAGTCGTCTCGCGCCAGAGTGAAGGCGACCACTTCGTCAGCCGAGGAGCCGATTCCAGGACATGGGCGAAGGACGGTCCAAGGCTGAGCGCCGCGACAACGGCCGCCAAGATAGACCAGAACAACAGGAACCCACGTATTTCCATAACGCCCGAACAACGGCGTGACGCCGGAGACGTTCCCCGTCGGAAGGGAGTAGGGCAGTAGGGGAGTAGGGGAGTAAGGGGGTAAGGGAGTAAGAATAAGTGTATAGGGAAATATGACTGGCACGAAGCCGCACGGATGGTACGGCTTCCCCTACTCCCCTACTCCCCTACTCCCCTAGCTTTGTACACCGCAATGCCGGCGGCGAGGTCTTCGAGGGCTGCGCCGACCGATTTGAACAGCGTGATCTCACCGGGGCTCTGCCGGCCCTTCTTCTGGCCGCGCGCCAATTCATGCAGGTCGGCGACGATGGCTTGCGCCTTCAGCACGCCCGAGGCCAGCGGCTGCACGATGTCGCCCGCCTCCTTGGTGGCGCCTGCCCTTGTATCGACGTAGACGCGGGCACGCGCAATCGCATCGTCGTCGCTTTCGCGCATGGCCGGCGTAAAGCCGCCGACCAGATCGACATGGATCCCCGGCTTCAACAGCGCACCCTTGATCAGCGGCGTGGTCGTGATCGTCGCCGACGAAACGATGTCGGCCCGGCCGAGTTCGGTGTCGAGATCGCTCGCGGCGGTGGCCGCAAAGCCCTCGGCGCGCAATTCCGCCGCAACCTTTTCGGCATTGGCCGGCGTGCGGTTCCAGATGCGGATGGCGGTGATCGGCCGCACCGCTGAATGCGCCTTGGCGAGGAACGGTGACAGCGCGCCGGCGCCGACCACCAGCAGCCGGGAAGCATCGTCGCGGGCCAGATAGGAGGCGGCGAGCGCCGAGGCGCAGGCCGTGCGCCACTGCGTCAGCCGCTGGCCGTCTATCATGGCTTCAGGCTCGCCCGTCGCACCATCGAGCAGGAGGTAAAGCCCCATCACCGCGGGTTTGCCTACGGCGTTGTTGTCGGGCGACACCGTGACGATCTTGACGCCGATATGGCCGCCTGCCGACGAGCCAGCGGCATTGAAGTCGGTCCAGGCCGGCATCAGGAGCAGGGTCGAGGCCGCGCCGTCGGGCCGTTCGACCGTATGGTGGTGCCTGACCGGCTGTACCGCGCCATCGCGAAAAGCCGCGCGCAGCGTTTCGACCAGGCCGGGAAAGGTCAGCGCCTGATCGACCTCGGCCGCCGAAATGCTCAGCATAGGAAACTCCGTCGAGAGAAATACGTCTGCCGCATGACCGCGAAATCAGAAGCGATTTTCCGCAAAGATCATGCGCAATCAAAAATGGTACAGCGTCCTTTGCGCGTCCAAAAAGGACGCGCGGCGGTTCCGGCTCAGCCCGTCGGCTTCGGCAAGGAGGGGCCTTGTTGCGCGGCCGGTGCCCGGCTGACCGCCTGGCGCAAGTTCTCGGCCTCGACGCCGCGCTGGCGCGCCAGCTTGCGATAGCGGCCCTGCTTGATCCAGGTCGCCAGGCTGCCGACGATCATGCCGACGGCGAGGGCCAGGAACAGGAAGATGAAAAGCGGCAGCGTCATCGTCAGCGCCGGATTGCCGGGGTTGAATGGGTCCAGGGTGAAGGCAACCGGATCGCGGTTGGCGACCGCCAACGCAATCAGAATGACGGCCAGCGGCACGAAGACCACGATGAGCATGAAACGATTGAACATAGAATTTCCTGTCGAAGGCGGGCTCTACCGAAGGCCGGGCCAACCTGAAAAGGCCGGCATGGCGCATGAGCCCGCGCGGCGCTTATTTGCCGCTGTTCAGCCTTTCACGCAGCTCCTTGCCGGTCTTGAAGAACGGCACCCATTTCTCCTCGACCTCGACGGATTCGCCGGTACGCGGATTGCGACCGGTGCGGGCGGGGCGGTTTTTCACCGAGAAAGCGCCGAAACCGCGCAGCTCGACCCGGTTGCCTTCGGCAAGCGCGTCGGTGATCTCGTCGAAAATCGCGCCGACAATGTTTTCGACGTCACGCAGGAAAAGGTGCGGGTTGCGTGTGGCGATGATCTGCACAAGTTCGGATTTGATCATGAGAAGGCTCCCCGTGAAAACACTGCGGTCAAATTATGAGGATGATTTTATTTGCTTTTTCACTCGTCTCAAGGGTGCCAGACGGAAACCAGACCGTCAAGAAACAAGCGATCGCCACCAAGTTCGTGAATGATGTCGCCGCCATAGTCGGGCAGACCGAGCGCACTGCCGATGGTTCGCGCCATCGCCTTCGAGAACAGGAAGCCGCCGCTTTCCGCGTCCTTCCACTCCACCACCTTGAGCTTGGCGTCGACGCCCTTGGTTGCGAGCCAGTCGATCGCTTCGGTCTCGCCGCCGACCGCGTCGACCAATTTGTTGGCAACGGCCTGCCGGCCGGTGAAGATCGATCCGTCGGCCAGCGCCAGCGCCTCCGGTTTGGTCATCTTGCGGCGTTCGGCGACGATGCCGACGAACCAGTCGTAGCTGTCGAGGATGAGCTTGCGGACCATGGTGCGCTCGTCGTCATTGGTCGGCTTGAAAGGCGATGGCGAAGCTTTCAACGGCGAGGATTTCACTTCCTCGAGCTTGACGCCGAGTTTGTCCATAAGGCCGCTGACGTCCGGATACTGGATCAGCACGCCTATCGAGCCGACAATCGACGATTTGCGTGCGACGATATGATCGGTCGCGGTGGCGATCATATAGCCCGCCGATGCGGCCAGCGTGCCGACCTGGGCCACCACCGGCTTCTCGGCGGCCAGCTTGCGCACTGCCTCGTAGATCGATTCGCCGCCGACGGTGGTGCCGCCCGGTGAATCGATCGACAGGATCACAGCTTTCACCCTCGAGGATTGACGGATGGCGTCCAGTTGCTTGATCAGGTCTTCGTCTTCGGTGATGGTGCCCTCGATCTTGACCTTGGCGATATGGTCGACCGCCGCGCCAGTGAAGTCGTCGCCGTAAATCCAGGTTGAAAAGGCAATCAGCCCGGCTGCTGCGACAACAAGCGCTGCAACGCGCCAGAATGTCAGCTTGCGGCGCAAGCGGCGGCGGTCGATCAGGTCGTCGGCTCTCAGTACCATGGTCAGCCTCACAGTCGGTGGGAGCAGATGCTTTTAAAGCAACCGCCCGCGCCCGGCTACCGATTCCTGACGAGCTTGTGCCAAAGACAAGGTCTCGACGTTGGCGAGCCGACGCTTCGAGAGAGAATAAAAGACCAATCCACAGCCCCTAACGCTGTCGGCCCGTATCTGGTATGACGTGCAAGTTGTGCCGGTTTCATTTTCGTTTGTGCAACAGCAACCGTCACACTTTTGCGGTTTTCCTCCGCTTGTGCTTGCTTGAGGGCGCCGGCATCCCACCTATAGGGGTGCTTGGCGGCAGGGGTTTAAAAGAAAGCAGTTATGTTAGCGCGACCGATCGAACCGACCAACACCGAGACGGGGTTGGCTCCCCCGGACGTAGGCCTGGCGCGAGTCGACGCCTTCGGCATCGCCCAGCGCCATTCGCGCCGTGTGCGTATCTTGAAGCTGGCAGTGCCGCTGGCCGCTGCCGCGATCGCGATCGCCGTCCCGGTCTATTCCTATCTCGCGGCGCCTGGCTCAATCCAGGTCCAGGCCGACGCCAGCGCGTTCGCCAATGGCAAGCTGGTGATGTCCAACCCCAAGCTCAACGGGTTCACCAAGCAGAAACTGCCCTATTCGATGACGGCCTTGCGCGCCATACAGGACGTGAGCCAGCAAGGCATCATCAACCTGGAGGGCATCGACGCCAAGCTGCCGATAGCAACCGACAATGTCGCGGCCATCAATGCCTCGCAGGGTAGCTTCAATCGCGATGGCAACACGATGAGCCTGACCAGCGATGTCACCATAACCACCACAGATGGAATGGCGGCAAAGTTCAAATCGGTCTTTCTCGACATGGGCAAAGGCACTATGAAGACGAACGATCCGGTCGACGTCAGCCGTGGCGGGTCGCGGATAACAGCGGATTCGATGTCTGTCCAGGACAACGGCAAGATCGTGGTTTTCGAGAACAGAGTGCGTGTCAACATCGATCCCGCCAGCTTGAAGGCGGCAGGGGCAATGAGCGGAGAATCCAATGCGGTTCAGTAGTTCGACACGGCTCGTGGCCGCTGCTTCGGCGTTGCCGGCTGTTGGGCCGGCCGCCCTGGGGCTGGCTTTGGGGCTGGCTTTGGCGGCGGCGCCGGCTCTGGCGCAGTCCAGGACCACGAGCCAGCTGTCGGGCCTCAAACTGTCCGGCGACAAGCCCATCCAGATCGAAAGCGACAAGCTTGAGGTTCGCCAGGCGGACAGCGTCGCCGTGTTCACCGGCAATGTAAGCGTCGTCCAGGGTCCGACCTTGCTCAAGGCCGGCAAGATGACGGTCTATTACGTCAAGGACGCCGACGCTGCCGCCAAGGGTGAGCAGGCCGCAGGTGCCGCGATGACCGGCTCGGCCGACATCGACCGTCTGGAGGTCGCCAACAAGGTCTATATCAAATCGGACGACCAGGTCGCCACGGGCGACAGCGGCACCTTCGACATGAAGACGGAAGTGCTGGTGCTTTCAGGCAGCAAGGTCGTGCTTTCGCAAGGCGACAATGTACTGGTCGGCTGCAAGCTGACCGTGCAGATGAAGAGCGGTCTGGCCCAGGTCGACCCCTGCGGCGGTGGACGCGTCATGATGTCGATCACGCCGCCGGCGAAGTCGGGAGCGGCGAACCCCTGATGGTCGACGTAGCATCGCTGTTGGCGCGTCTTCCAGGACGCGCCGCCAGCAAACTTGCGGCACCGGCCGCGATTAACCTCGATCAGGTAAAATTCAAGGGAACCCTGATCGCCAAAGGGCTGACCAAGAGCTACAAGGGCCGCAAAGTCGTAAGCGGCGTGACGATCGGCGTGCGCGCCGGTGAGGCGGTCGGACTGCTCGGCCCCAACGGCGCCGGCAAGACCACCTGCTTCTACATGGTCACCGGCCTGGTGCCGGTCGACGAAGGCACGATCGAAATCGACGGCTTCGATGTCACCTCTATGCCGATGTACCGCCGCGCCCGCCTTGGCATCGGCTACCTTCCTCAAGAAGCGTCGATCTTTCGCGGCTTGAGCGTCGAGCAAAACATCCGTGCCGTGCTCGAAGTGGTCGAAAAGAGCCGCAAGGAGCGCGAACGCAGTCTCGACGAACTGCTCGAGGAGTTTCACATCAGCCATCTGCGCAAGGCCCCGTCGCTATCGCTTTCCGGCGGCGAGCGGCGGCGCCTTGAAATCGCGCGCGCCCTGGCGACCCGCCCTGCATACATGCTGCTCGACGAGCCTTTCGCCGGAATCGATCCGATCGCCGTCGCCGACATCCAGCAACTGGTGCGCCATCTGACGGCGCGCGGCATCGGCGTGCTCATCACCGATCACAATGTCCGCGAGACGCTCGGCCTGATCGACCGCGCCTACATCATCCATGCCGGCCAGGTGCTGACCCATGGCCGGGCCGACGAAGTGGTCGCAAACCCGGATGTGCGGCGGCTTTATCTCGGTGAGGGGTTTACACTCTAAAGCGCATCGCGTTTGGCGCGACGCGCTTTAGGTTGTTTCTTGTGCATGTCGTTATCGCAAAACCGCTGCGCACTTTTGCGCGACACGCATTAAGCGTGAAAATTTCTGTCCAAACGCGGCTTTTGACGCGAGGCAAAGCTTTTCTTCGATTTCTCGTCTGAATACGCACGGACAGGCGAGTTTTGATCGGCGTCGCCTTGACAAGCAAAAGCCGGGCCAGTTTCTATGCCCAACTCCTTCCGGCAGTCCGGATGCGTAGACAGGGCGTTTGAAACCGAACCATGGCGTTGGCGGCAAAACTACAGCTACGACAGTCCCAGTCGCTGGTGATGACGCCGCAGCTGATGCAGTCGATACGGCTGCTGCAGTTCACCCACATCGAGCTGGAACGCTTCATCGACGACGAGATCGAGCGCAATCCTTTGCTCGAGCGCGCCGAGCCGCAGGACGATGCCGTCAGCGACCAGGCGCAGAAGATCGATGCAGCGCCGGAAACGGCCACCGCCGGCGACTGGTTCGAGAAGGACACGGCGTGGAGCGCCGAGGCGATCTCGGAAAAACTCGATACGTCGCTGGAAAACCTGTTTCCCGACGACCCCGGCACCAGCGAGCGGCTCGGTCCCGACCTGACGGCCCAGTGGAAATCGGCATCCGGCAACGGTTCCGCATCCTCTTCCGACGGTTTTGATGTCGGAGACATGGCGGCCGGAGCCATCACGCTGCGCGAGCATGTCGCCGAACAGGTTGCGCTTGCTTTCGCCGATCCGGCAGCACGCCTGATCGCCAGCGAACTGGCCGATGGCCTCGACGAGGCCGGCTATATGCGTGCCGACATGGCTGAGATCGCCGCCCGTCTCGGCACCGACAGAGCGGCGGTGGCAAATGCGCTCGCGGTCTGCCAGACATTCGAGCCCACCGGCATCTTTGCTCGCGACCTCGCCGAATGCCTGTCGCTGCAGCTTGCCGTCCGCGACCGTCTCGACCCTGCGATGAAGGCTTTGATTGCCAATCTCGAACTCCTGGCCCGGCGCGATTTCCAGACCCTGAAACGGATTTGTGGGGTCGATGAGGAGGATCTGCTCGACATGCTGGCCGAGATCCGTGCGCTCGATCCGCGCCCGGGGATGGCGTTTTCGGGCGGCGCCAGCGACGCGATTATCGCCGATGTCGAAGTGCGTGCGGCCAATGACGGGAGCTGGGTGATCGAACTCAACCCCGAAACGCTGCCGCGCGTGCTGGTCGACCATATCTATTTCGCCCGGGTTTCGCCGCATGCGAAAAATCAGACGGAAAAGGATTTCCTGGCGGAGTGCCTGCAAAACGCCAATTGGCTGACACGCAGCCTCGACCAGCGGGCGAAGACTATCCTCAAGGTTGCCTCAGAAATCGTGCGCCAGCAGGATGCCTTCCTCGTCCATGGCGTGCGTCACCTGAGGCCGCTCAACCTGCGCACGGTGGCCGACGCCATCGGTATGCACGAATCGACCGTCAGCCGGGTCACCGCCAACAAATACATGCTGACGCCGCGCGGCGTGTTCGAACTGCGCTATTTCTTCACCGCCTCGATCGCTTCGTCGGGTGGCGGTGACGCGCATTCGTCTGAAGCGGTGCGCGACCGCATCAAGCAGTTGATCGACGAGGAGAAACCTGCCGACGTGCTTTCCGACGACGCGATTGTGGATATGTTGCGCGAAAGCGGCGTCGATATCGCCAGGCGCACGGTCGCCAAGTATCGGGAGGGCATGAATATTCCCTCGTCGGTGCAGCGGCGGCGTGAAAAACGCGCTTTGGCCAGCGCCGGACGTTGATCTCCGACGGAATTTGCACAGCTTTCGCACTTCATTGACAAGCCGCAATGAAGTGGCTAGAAGCCCGCCCGCATGGGACGGGCTACTGCCCGCATGCGGATGGTCCGTCACGACGTTGGCCACGGGACGGTCAAGAAGGCGGCTTGTGATCAATCGGAAAAGTTCGGATTTAAAATCGGCGCAAGTGACGCCGCAAAGCTTGTGCGCTCAGACCACGGGTATAAACTCGGGACAGTTTGAAGCCTGAGCAAGGAAGGTCAGTATTCAGATGACACTGCGCATATCAGGAAAACACATGGATATCGGTGATGCGTTCCGTACGCGCATCAACGACCGTGTCGGAGAAGTGATCGGGAAATATTTCGATCGGGGCTTTTCTGGGCAAATTGTAGTCGTCAAATCGGGGTCGCGCTACACGGCCGATTGCATGATCCGGCTGGATTCCGGCGCATCGCTGCAGGCCACCGGTGAAGCGCAGGACCCGACGCTCGCTTTCGAGGCGGCGGCGGATCGCCTCGAGACCCGCCTTCGCCGCTACAAGCGTCGGCTGAAGTCGCATAGTTCAGGCAACGCCAATGGCGAACCCACCGACGTCGCCTATACGGTGATGGCGCCGCTTGCAGACGATGACGAGGAAATGCCGGAGAATTTCGCGCCAGCCATCGTCGCCGAATCAACCATGACGCTGCGGACCATGTCGGTGGCGTCAGCCGTGATCGAACTCGACACCAAGGACAGCCCGGTCCTCGTCTTCCGCAACGCCGGAAACGAGCATCTCAATATCGTCTATCGTCGGCCGGACGGAAACATCGGCTGGATCGACCCGTCTACGACCAAGGTCGCGCAGGGGTGACGGCCAGGGCCGCACTGGGCTGACGGCCAAGGCCGCACTGGGCTGACGGCCAAGGCCGCACTGGGATAAGGCACCAGCCGCACGCGAGAGTGAGGGCTGGCGACGGCAGGCGAACAAGGGATTTCAAGTATGGACCTGAGCGATCTTATCAACGTTCCGGCAATCTTGCCGGCGTTGAAGGCGAACTCCAAGAAGCAACTGCTGCAAATGCTGTCCGAAAGGGCGGCGGCGATTGCCGGCATTCCGGAACGGGAGGTGTTCGACACCATCCTGCAGCGTGAACGGCTGGGCTCGACCGGTGTCGGCAACGGCATTGCCATTCCGCATGGCAAGCTGGCCGGGGTGAAGCGGATCGCCGGGGTTTTCGCCCGGCTGGAGACGCCGGTCGATTTCGAGGCGCTGGACGACCAGCCGGTCGATCTGGTGTTCCTGCTTTTGGCGCCCGAAGGCGCCGGCGCCGACCATCTCAAGGCGCTGTCGCGCATCGCGCGGGTGCTGCGCGACGCCGACACGGTGGCCAAGATCAGGGGCACCCGCGACGCCGCCGCGATCCACGCGCTTTTATCGGATACGCAAGCCTCGCACGCGGCCTGAGCTTTTTCGATCAGTTCGGTTAAAGGGCCGCCGCGGGCGGCCCTGTCCGTTCTAACCAGATCGCTGCGCCGTATTGTTAGTGGATGGCGACTTGACTTAGTGGATGGCGACGGGGGTCAGGTCGTTTTCCAGAGCGCCGGCCAGCGCCCGCTCGCGAGCGTCCGAAAGCAGGATCGGCTGGCCGTTGGCGGCAAACAGGGCCCACAATTCCAGCCCGGGCGCGATTTCGCCGAGGCCCGGGAAACGGCCGCGCAGATCGTCGCTCGAAATTTTCCTGAGATAGGCGACCGAGCCTTCGCCGAGATGAGCGAATTCGCCGCTGGTCATGATAAGATTTTCGTCAGTTCTGGTCATTTAAGCCTCCTTGCCGCGAGGACGCCGTTCAAGGCCGCCTCGCATAAGAGCCATCGGTAAAGATCAGTCTTTCACCGATATGTTTATTTTCCGTACCAGCCGTTCGGACTCGGGCCGATCGAGATCGATAGACAAAAGACCATTCTTCAGCTCCGCCGCGATCACCCGCATGCCGTCGGCCAGCACGAAACAGCGCTGGAACTGGCGCGCGGCAATGCCGCGATGAAGAAATTCGCGCTCGGTGTCATCGTTCTGACGGCCGCGCACGACCAACTGGTTCTCCTCCGTGGTCACATCGAGATCGTTTTCGGCAAAACCGGCGACAGCGAGCGTGATACGCAGCCTTTCGCCCTTGCCGTCGGCACCGCTGAGGCGCTCGATGTTATAGGGAGGGTAGCTGTCACCCGACTTCGCCAGACGCTCCAGGGTCTTTTCCATGGCGTCGAAACCCAGGAGAAGCGGGCTGGAAAAAGGCGTCATTCGGCTCATGTTACACTGTCCTCTCAAGAGCGACATAAAGTGGAAAAACCCGTATGGCATTTTTCCCGATGGTCTTGATATGGTCCGCCCGGCGGTCGAGTTCAAGCCGTCAAAAGCCCCGCCCAAAAAGACTCCCTAACAAGGAATTGAAATGCCCCAATCCCGCAAGATCATCATCGACACGGATCCCGGCCAGGATGATGCCGTTGCCATATTGCTGGCGCTCGGAAGCGCCGAGCTGGAGATCGTCGGCATGACCGCCGTCGCCGGCAATGTGCCGCTGAGGCTCACCGAAAAGAATGCACGCAAGATCTGCGAACTGGCCGGCCGGCCTGACATCAAGGTCTATGCCGGCGCCATCCGGCCGCTGGCGCGCGAACTGGTAACCGCCGAGGAGGTGCATGGCGAGACCGGGCTCAACGGACCGCAATTGCCCGAACCGACAATGGAACTGCAGGACCAGTACGCGGTCGATTTTATCGTCGAGACGCTGATGAAAGAAGAGAGCCGCACGATCACCCTCTGCGCGCTCGGCCCGCTCACCAACATCGCGCTGGCGCTGATCCGCGAGCCGCGAATCGCGCCGCGCATTCAGGAAATCGTGCTGATGGGCGGCGGCTTCTTCGAAGGCGGCAACGTCACCCCGACCGCCGAATTCAACATCTATGTCGACCCGCATGCCGCCGATGTCGTATTCAAATCCGGCATTCCGATCGTCATGATGCCGCTCGACGTCACCCACAAGGCGCTGACCACCGCCAAGCGCACCCAAGCCTTCCGCAAGCTCGGCACCAGGGTCGGCACGGCCACGGCGGAGATGCTGGAATTCTTCGAACGATTCGACGAAGAGAAATACGGCACCGACGGCGGCCCACTGCACGACCCTTGCGTCATCGCCTATCTGTTGAAACCCGAGCTGTTCAGGGGCCGCAACTGCAACGTCGCTGTTGAAACCGCCTCGGAACTCACCATGGGCATGACCGTCATCGACTGGTGGGGCGTGACCAAACGGCCGAGCAACGCTATGGTCATGCGCGACATCGACCACGATGCGTTGTTCGCGCTGCTGCTGGAAAGGCTGGGCCGGCTTTAGGTTCTTCTTCTCCCAACGGGAGGAAGAAAAAGAGCGCCGCTCACTTCGCCTTTGAAAACGCCAGCCACAGGCCGCCGCCGACCAGAAAGCTGCCGCTTATCCGCGACAGCAGCTTGACGCGGCCGGCCGAGAGCAGGCGTCCGGCGCGGCCGGCGGCCAGCGCGAAGGTCGAATCCGACACGGCGGCGAAGATCAGTGCGGTGAGGCCCATGACGACGATCTGCAATGCATAGTTGCCCTCAGGGGCGATGAACTGCGGAAAGAAGGCGCCGAAAAACACCAGCGTCTTGGGATTGCTGATCGCCACCAGCAGGCCCTGTAGAAAAAAGCCGCCACGCGGTGTCTTTGCCGATCCGTCGGCGTTCAGCTTGCCCCTGGAGCGGAACATCTGCACGCCCATCCAGATCAGATAGGCGGCGCCGATCAGCCTGACCCATTCGAACCAATGGCCCATGCCCGCGATCAGCGAGGTCAATCCGATGCCGACAATGGCGATCATGATCGCCAGCCCGGCCTGTGTGCCGGCGACGTTGGCGAGGCCGGCGCGGGAGCCATGGCGGATGCTGTTGGCGATGATCAGCGTGACCGTTGGTCCAGGCACCAGGACAATTACGATACAGGCAACGACATAAGTAGCGTAGAGTTCCAGCGACATGGTTTTCCTCGACAATATCGGCTTTGCAACACGGCCAGCCGTGATCATGCATGACGGCAACGCAGGTGCAAGCCGGCAGCACATGTCGCTGGCAACCTTGACCTGGATTTTAGGCTCCAGCCAGCCACGGCAGCGTCGTCTCGTAGGCTGCCGCCGCTCTCAGCACGGTCATGTCGCCGCGCGGCCGCCCGATCAATTGCATGCCCATCGGCCTGCCTCTGCCATCGAAGCCGGCCGGCACGTTGACCACCGGGCAGCCGCCCAGCGTAGCGAGCGCTGAAACCTGCATCCAGCGGTGATAGCTGTCCATTGCACGCCCGACCACTTGCGTCGGCCAATGGGTGAGGACATCGAAGGGAAAAACCTGGGCGGTTGGCAGCGCAATCAGGTCGAAGCGGTCGAAAAGTGACAGCAACGTTCGATGCCAGGACGAGCGCCTCACCGTGGCGGCGTGGATCTGCGGCGCCGTGAGCTGCAGCGCATGTTCCACCTCCCACACGGCCTCCGGCTTCAGAAGAGCGCGTTTCAAGGGGTCGTCGTAATGCGCCTTGAGCGCACAACCGCTGCTCGCCTGGCGCAGCGTCACGAAGGCCTGCCACAGCGCTTCGAAATCGACATCCGGCACCAGCGCTTCGGTCTGAAAGGATGCCGCGGCGAAGCGGCCGAGAGCGGCCTCGCAGAGAGCAAGGATGCCGGGTTCGACCGGCAGATGACCACCGAGGTCGCCGAACCAGGCGATGCGGCCGCCGGCCGTCGGCGTTTGCAGTCCCTGCAGGAAGCAGTCCTGTTTGTGATGTGAGAGCGGCGCGCGAGGGTCGTAGCCAGCCTGCTCGTCGAGCAGCAGCGCCATGTCGCGCACGCTGCGGCCCATCGGCCCTTCGACGCCCATCTGCGCGTGGAAGACGTCAAGCTCGGGGCCGGCCGGGACAAGCCCCTGCGACGGACGGAAGCCATAGATGTTGTTGTAGGCGGCCGGGTTGCGCAGCGAGCCGCCAAAGTCGCTGCCGTCGGCGACAGGCACCATGTCGAGCGCCAGCGCGACCGCCGCGCCGCCGCTCGAACCGCCGGCGGTCAAGGCCGGGTCGAAAGCATTGAGCGTCGGGCCGAACACGGCGTTGTAGGTATTGGAGCCAAGGCCGAATTCGGGAACGTTGGTTTTTCCGATGATGATGGCGCCGGCCTTGCGGATGCGCTCGACGAAGAAATCGTCTTCCTGCGGCACGAAATCGGCGAAGATCGGCGAGCCGAAGCTGGTCCTGAGGCCCTTGGTCTGCGCGAGATCCTTGATGGCGATCGGCAGCCCGAACAGCGGTGCGGCATGTCCTGCATGCGCCAGATGGGCGTCCGCCCTGTCGGCCTCGCGCAGGATGTCGGCACGGTCGCGCAGCGAGACGATGGCATTGACCAGCGGGTTCACGGCGTCGATCCGGTCGAGGAATGCCGTCACCACCTCGCGCACGGACAGCCGCCGGCGCCGGATCGCATCGGCAAGATCCACGGCGGACAGGCGGCAGATATCGCCGGCAGGCGGCACGGCATGTTTTGTGGCCGGACGCATGGTTCTCACCTGGCTGGCTGGTTTTGGAGCGCCACGTCGACGTCCTTTGCCAGCGGGATCGCCGGCTGGGCGCCGGGCTTCAGGCAAGCGAGCGAGCCAGCGGCTGCAGCACGGGCGAGCGCCTGGTCGAGCGGCAGGCCGGATGACAGCCCGGCGGCGAAATAGCCGCAAAACGTGTCGCCGGCGCCGACGGTATCGACAGGGGTGATGTTCAGCGCCGGAACCATCAGAAGATCGGCTGGGGTGGCGGCCAGAACGCCGTCACCGCCGAGCGTGACGACGATTGTGCGGCCGGTCGTCCCGGCGTAATCGCGCATCCGCGCCGGGCGATCGAGGCCGCTCAGCGACAGCGCCTCGCCATAGAGGTCGAATTCGGTTTCGTTGGCGACGACATAATCGGCCTTGCCGAGGAAGGCGGCCGCCTCTGCGCGGAACGGTGCCGTGTTGAGCACGGTAACCGCGCCTGCCGCCCGTGCCGCGTCCAGTGCTGCATCGACAGTCTGCAGCGGGATCTCCTGCTGCAGGAGCACGACATCGCCCTTCTTCATGAAAGCCTTGGAGAGGTCGCCTGTGACGACCGAATCATTGGCGCCCGGCACCACGGCAATGACGTTCTCACCGTCGTCGGCGACCATGATCAATGCCGTGCCGGTCGAGGCGAAGGTTTCACCGACACCGGACAGGTCGATCTTGCCGTCGCGCAACAGTGCCAGCGCTTCGGCGGCGAAATTGTCCTTGCCGACCGCGCCGACCATGCGCACCTTGGCGCCGCCGCGCGCGGCGGCCAGCGCCTGGTTGGCGCCCTTGCCGCCGGGTGCGGTGGCGAAACCGGAGCCACGGACCGTCTCGCCGGGTGCGGGCAAGCGGTCGACATTGGCGATAAGGTCGAGGTTGATCGAGCCGACAACGATGATCAAGTGGTGCCTCCCTGCTGATGGCGGGAAGCTACTCCGTAAGGCCGCCGCTTGCCAGACCGCGCGAGCTAATCGCGTCAGGTTTGAACGCGCTTCTCAGCGCAACTCCGGGCGGTGCCGACATCGACAATTGGCGCGATGTCAGGATCCGACCTGTCCCGCTTCCCAGCCCAGGATGGCGCGCTTGCGGGTCAGGCCCCAATGGTAGCCGGTCAGCGCGCCGGACTTGCCGAGAGCCCGGTGGCACGGCACCACGAAGGACATCGGATTGGCGCCGACCGCGGCACCCACCGCCCGGCTAGCGCTCGGTGCGCCGATGCCGGCGGCGATCGAGGAATAGGTGCAGGCCTTGCCCATCGGGATGCGCAGCAGGGCTTCCCAGACGCGGACCTGGAAGTCGGTGCCGATCAAGACGACGCGCAGCGGCTGGTCGGCGCGCCACAGCGCCGGATCGAAGATGCGCGCCGCATAGGGCGCCGTCGCGGCCATGTCCTCGACATAGGTTGCGTTCGGCCAGCGGCCGGACATGTCGGCGAAGGCCGCGCGCTCGTCGCCGGCATCGCTGAAGGCGAGGCCGGCAAGGCCACGGTCTGTGACCATGATCAGGGCGATGCCGAAAGGCGAGATATGATAGCCGTAGCGGATCGTTAGCCCGGCGCCGCGCGTCTTGTAGTCGCCCGGCGACATCGCTTCGTGGGTGACGAAAAGGTCGTGCAACCGGCCGGGGCCTGACATGCCGACCTCGAAAGAAGCCTCGAGCAGCGGCATGCCGGAATCGAGCAGTTTGCGCGCGTGGTCGAGCGTGACCGCCTGCAAAAACGCCTTGGGCGACAGGCCGGCCCAGCGGGTGAAGAGCTTCTGCAACCCGGTCGGCGTCTCGCCGACTTCCGCGGCCAGTATTTCGAGCGACGGCTGGTCACGATAGTCAAGGCTGATCTTCTCGATCGCGCGCCGAACAACTTCGTAGTCACCGCCTTCGGGTGTGATGTCTTTCTTCAGAATAGCTGTCTGTGCGTTCATCGGACTATCTCCTTGAGCGTGAATATCGTCCTTCACGGCTCCGATCACCACCCGAAACTTGCCTACTCCCGGCCCAATACCCGGTTAGGATTTGCCTTCGAGGAAGAGCGATGATGGCTGGCGAAAAGTTCATCATCTCACCAAGAGAAGGAGACGCTGCTAATTGCCATTTTTGGCAAAGGCATCACTGGAGAGCCAGCCGCCTTTTGGACGAGGCGGCTCGTTTATGTTCAGCGCGCCTTCGCCGTCGCCAGGGCGCGCGAAAAGGCTGACGCAAAGCTCTCGCGGTCGTCGGGATTGAGGAAGCCGCCGATCGGCACATTCTGGCCCTGTGCTTCCACCGCCATCCTGGTGATGCCGATTTCGGCGTGGCGGGCGACCGAAAAACGCGCCCAGAACGGATTGAAGCGATGCGCTTCCGATTTGCCTGATGGCGAGGTCTTGCGGATGTCGAGGCTGGTGCGCGAGACCGACACTTCCTCCCGGGCGCGGGCGGCACGATAATTGGCGCGAAAGGCGATGTAGACGGCTATGACGTCGAGACCGAGGAAGCCGAACACCGGCCAGGCGCCGCGCGACAGGAAAAACGCTCCGGTGACCAACGAGCCGAACAGCAGAGCGCCCATCAGGATGGCAAAGCCGGTTTTGCCCAGCGACCGATGCGGTATCAGCAACGCCTGGAAGAATGGCTCGTCGGCCTGAAATGAGGCGTTTGTGTCGCTCATGCAGGGATATTATAGGAAGGGGATGACGAGCCCCAAGTCCAAAAATTCCTCTAAACCCAAAAATGAACTGATCCCGGGCCGCCGCGACGGTGCGAACGCCAAACCGCGTGCCCGGCCGGTGCGGTCCCATTCGCTCTACAGCCCGGCCGAAGTGCACGAGATTTTCCGTCGCTTTTCCGTTCAGCGGCCCGAGCCGAAGGGCGAGCTCGAACACGTTAACGCCTTCACGCTGCTGGTGGCGGTGGTGCTTTCGGCACAGGCGACCGATGTCGGCGTCAACAAGGCAACGCGGGCGCTGTTCAAGGTCGCCGACACGCCGCAAAAGATGCTGGCTCTCGGCGAAGCCAAGGTCGGCGACTATATCCGCACCGTTGGGCTCTGGCGCAACAAGGCCAAGAACGTCATCGCGCTGTCGGAGACGCTGATCCGCTGTTATGGCGGCGAAGTGCCGGACGACCGCGACCAACTGGTCAAGCTGCCGGGCGTCGGGCGCAAGACCGCCAATGTCGTGCTCAACATGGCCTTCGGCCAGCACACCATGGCGGTCGACACGCATATCTTTCGCATCGGCAACCGGTTGCGGCTAGCGCCCGGCAAGACGCCGGAACAGGTCGAGCAGGGGCTGTTGAGGATCATTCCGGACGAATATATGCGCCATGCGCATCACTGGCTGATCCTGCATGGCCGCTATGTCTGCAAGGCGCGCAAACCGGATTGCCCGATCTGTGTCATCGCCGACATCTGCAAGGCCGAGGAGAAGACGAATGATGTTGCGGCGCCGCTGGTCGAAATCGCGCCGCTCGAACCGTTGAGCGAGAGTCAGTAGCCGTAGCCGCGCGCCATCGCCGCGGCGAAGACCGGGATCAGCAGGAAGATGCAGGCTTCGGCGCGGACATAGGTTCGAACGGATGCAAGTTGTGGTGCCGGCACTTGAAAGCCGGGGCTGGCCGAGGCCTGCCTGCTCCAGGACGCAAAGCGGACCGTCGGGATGATCGACAGCAAGCCGACGGTGACGAAGGCCGCCATCTTTGCCCAGAACACCCAGTTGTAGACGTAGAATTCCCAACCCTTCAGGCCGTAGATGACGCGTCCGATGCCGACGACGATGATCAGCATGGCGATGATGCCGTAATGGCGATCGATGCCGACAAGCCGCCGAAGCGTCGCGGCGGGCAGATCGCCGCGGATCAGGACAAATTCGGCGCCGATGATGCCGGCCAGTGAAAACATCAGCAGATGATGAAAGATGGCAAGCAGAAGATCGGTGGTATCCATGTCCTTTCCCTCCGTCGACCGGCACAGCGGACGCTGAATCAGCTGCTGGTGAAAAGTAGCACCGCTGGGCAGGATTCACATTGGGCTGGAAGACGATCTACACAGGCTTTGGCTCTTGTCTGGTGCAGGCGATTGGATCTCTGTCGCATATCGCTGTCCCCCAAATCACCGAGCACTGGGCGACATGCACTAAGCACAGGCAAACGCAACCGAGGCATGACATATGATCAACCCGCAGACGCTCGTCGCTCCCGTCATCGAAACGCCGCGCACCGTGCTGCGGCCACACCAGCTCGATGATTTCGATGCCTATGTCGCCATGTGGGCCGATCCGGACGTCACCCGCTTCATCGGCGGCAAGCCGCGCACGCGCGAGGAAAGCTGGATGCGCTTCCTGCGTCATGCCGGCCTGTGGTCACTGCTGGGCTACGGCTTCTGGGCGATCGAGGACAAGGCATCCTGCCGCTTCATCGGCGAGGCCGGCTTCCACGATCTGAAGCGTGACATGGTGCCGTCGATCGAAGGCGTTCCGGAAGCCGGTTGGGCGCTGGTCCCGAGCGCACATCGCCAAGGGTTCGCCAGCGAAGTCGTCAGACGGGCTCTCGCCTGGAGCGACGAGGCATTCGGGCGTGCAAGGACTGTCTGCATCATCGATCCGGAAAACACCGCTTCGCTGAGCGTCGCGGCCAAATGCGGCTACAGCGAAGTGTTGCGGACCACCTATCACGACAATGCGACGATCCTGCTGGAACGGCAGCCCTAGGGGTTGCGGCCTGTCATCCTGTGATTCTGATCGGGCCGAGCCTTTCTAGGCCTGCCGCTTCAGCACCGGGCCTTCCGCTTCGGCCTTCAGGGCCGCCTGTTCGAGCATCGAGGCGTCTTCGCCGAAAGCGCGGGTGGCGCGCGCGGCCGCCTCGATCAGCGGATTTTTCATGCGCTGCAGAAAGGCCGCGTCGACGCGCGTGCTCGGGCCTGACAGCGTCAATGCACCGAGCAGGGTGTGCCCCGGCCCGAACACTGGTGCCGAAACGCCCGCCGTCTCGGGGTCGCGATCGCCGACCGACAAACAATGGTAGGTTTTGCGGATCGTCTCGTAAGGCTCGCCCTGCTGACCGGAAAACGCCGCAAGCACGCGGCCGCCCGTGCCGGCCAGCAGGGGCAGCACGTCGCCTTCCCGGATGGTGTAGCGGATAGGATGCTTGGCCTCGACGCGGTAAAGACAGGTGCGCACGTCGCCCGAACGGACATAGAAAGCGACGCTTTCCCAGCTTTGCTCGGCCAGATCGCGCATGATCGGCAGCAGGATGTCGATCGCCACCACCGAACGCTGGTATAGGGCGCCCAGCCGAAAGGTGGCAGGGCCGACACGGTAGCGGCCGTCGTCGAGACGCTCCAGCAATTGCCCGCGCAGCAACGAGTTCGCCAGCCTCAGGATCGTGCTCTTGTAGAGGCCGGTGCGCGCCGCGATTTCGGCCAGGCTGAGCGAGCGCTCGGCAGCAGCGAAAGCATCGAGGATGGCGATCGCGCGGTCGAGCGCGGCAACGCCGTTGGTCGACGCAGGCTTGGATTGTGTTACGGTTGTCCGCTTGACCACGTCGTTCCGTTCCCAGTTGGACAGAAGGGCCGATCGGAACAATTGTGCCGCATCCGGACAGTTCTGTCCAGCAGAATGCCATTCCGGTTGACAGAACGATGCAAAGACTGCATGAATTTTTGTCGAGCGGGTCTGAATTCAGGCTACGTTGCTGGCAGGCACCGGAGGAGGTGTCGTGATTGGAGGAATCCCATGCTGAACAGACGCAGATTTTTAACGAGCACCGCCGCTGCCGGCGTCGCCGGTTTCGCAGCGTTGCATCTCTCGCCCGCTTTCGCGCAGGACGCACCGCAGATCCAGATCTTCGTGCCGGCAGCGCCCGGCGGCGGCTGGGACCAGACGGCGCGCACGATGGACCAGGTGCTGCGCAGTGAGAAGCTGATCTCCGGCTCGCAGATCACCAATGTCGGCGGCGCCGGCGGCACGGTCGGCCTGCCGCAATTCATCAGCCAGTGGAACGGCAAGGGCAATTCGCTGATGGTTGCCGGCATGGTCATGGTAGGCGCCATCATCGCCAACAAATCGGCCAACAATCTCACTGAGGTCACGCCGATTGCCCGTCTCACCGGCGAATTCGAGGCGCTGGTGGTGCCGGCGGCCTCGCCGTTCCAGACAGCAGCGGATTTCGTCGCCGCCCTCAAGGCCGATCCGACCGAGGTTCCGGTGGCTGGCGGTTCGGCCGGCGGCTCGGACCACATATTGTTCGGCCTTATCGCCAAGACGGCCGGTGTCCCGGCAGCCAACCTCTCCTACGTGCCGTTCGCCGGCGGCGGCGAGGCACTGTCGGCGCTTCTCGGCAACCAGGTCGCGGCCGGCATCTCCGGCTATGGCGAATTTTCCGAACAGGTCAAGGCAGGCGCGCTTCGGCTGCTCGCCATTTCCGCGGACAAGCGCCAGGAAGGCATCGACGCCCCGACGCTGAAGGAAGCCGGCATCGATGTCGAACTGTTCAACTGGCGCGGCGTCTTCGCACCGCCGGGCGTTTCCGACGCCGACAAGGCGGCGATGGTCACGCTGGTCGAGACGATGGCCAAAAGCGATGCCTGGGCCACCGAATGCAAAAACCGCAACTGGACGCAGATCCTGCTCACCGGTGACGACTATGCGAAATTTCTCGCCGAAGACACGGCGCGCATCGCAGCCATCCTCAAGGACCTCGGCCTTGCCTGACGTCCTTGGAGAGGGGCGGTCTGCACTGCCCCTTTCCGATGTTCGCCGGCCGCATGGACATACGATCCGGCGCGAGTGAAACTGCGGTGAGGTCGGCTGTGGGAGACCGGCCTATCCAGGGAGGACGATCATGAGCACCACCGACCAGCAGGCGGCGCGGCCGCGCCTTGCCGTGCCCGAATTGCTGATCGGCATCGGGCTTCTCGCCTGCGCCGGCGCAGTGGCCTGGCAGACGCTGTCGATTCCGGTGTCGCCGCTCTACTCCAAGGTCGGCCCGACCGTCTTCCCCTACATCACCATGGTCGGCATGACGATCCTTTCCCTGCTGCTGATCGTCGCCGCCCTGCGGGGCGGCTGGCAGCCGGAGGAAGAAAAGGAAACGCCGACCGACTGGAAGGCGATGGGCATCGTCGCCGTCGGACTGGCTGCGAACCTTGTTCTGATCCAGCCGCTTGGCTTCACTGCAGCCTCGGTGATCATGTTCGTTCTCATCTGCCACGGATTCGGCAGCAGACATCCGCTGCGTGACGTGCTGCTCGGCCTGATCTTGGCGCTTGCCGCCTATTTCGGCTTCGCCAGGGCGCTCGGCGTCAACATCGGCGCCGGCTTCATCGAGAACCAGCTGAACACGGGTCTCGATTCGATTATCCGTATGTTGAGAGGCTGAAGCCATGGAAACGCTTGGCCATCTCGCGCACGGATTTTCGGTCGCTTTTACGCCGGTCAATCTCATGTGGTGCCTGCTCGGCACCACGTTGGGGACAGCGATCGGCGTGCTGCCCGGCCTCGGACCGGCGCTGACCATCGCCCTGCTTTTGCCGATCACCTACCAGGTGGCACCGGAAGCATCCTTCATCTTGTTTGCCGGCATCTATTACGGCGCCATGTATGGCGGTTCGACGACATCGATCCTGCTTAACACGCCGGGTGAAAGCGCGACCATCGTCACTGCGCTGGAAGGCAACAGGATGGCCCGTTCCGGTCGCGGCGGCGCCGCACTTGCCACTTCGGCGATCGGCTCGTTCGTCGCCGGCACACTCGGCACGCTTGGCGTCGCCTTCCTGGCCCCGGTCGTGGTCAAATTCGCGTTGTCTTTCGGCCCGGCCGAATATTTCTCGCTGATGGTGCTGGCCTTCATCACGGTTTCGGCGGTGCTCGGCTCGTCATCGGTGCGCGGCCTGACCAGCCTGTTCGTCGGCTTCGTCATCGGCATGATCGGCGTCGACCTGCAGACCGGGCAACCGCGCTTCACCTTCGGCATGAGCCAATTGCTCGATGGCGTCGACGTGATCATCGTCGCCGTCGGCCTCTTTGCGGTCGGTGAGACGTTCTACATGGCCTCGCGCCGCTATGCCGGCAAGGACGAGATCGTGCCGCTGAAGGGCTCGCTCTACATGACGGCGGCCGAATGGGCGCGCTCGTGGAAGGCTTGGCTGCGCGGCGCCCTGCTCGGCTTCCCGATCGGCGCCCTGCCGGCCGGCGGCGCCGAAATCCCGACCTTCCTGTCCTATGCAATCGAGAAGAAGCTCTCCAAGCACAAGGAGGAGTTCGGCACGGTCGGCGCCATCGAAGGCGTTGCCGGACCGGAAGCCGCCAACAACGCATCGGCCGCCGGCGTGCTGGTGCCGATGCTGACGCTTGGGCTGCCGACCTCGGCGACGGCCGCGATCATGCTGTCGGCCTTCCAGAGCTATGGCATCAATCCCGGGCCGATGCTGTTCATGACGCAGGCCAATCTGGTCTGGGGGCTGATCGCCAGCCTGTTCATCGCCAACATCATCCTCGTCATCCTCAACCTGCCGCTGATCGGGTTGTGGGTGCGGCTGCTGAAAATTCCGGCGCCGCAGCTCTATGCCGGCATCCTGGTGTTCGCCACGGTCGGCACCTACGGTATTTCTCAGTCGCCGACCGACCTCGTCATCCTCTATCTGCTCGGCGGGGCCGGATTCCTGATGCGGCGCTTCGATTTCCCGACGGCGCCGGTCATCATCGGCATGATCCTCTGGCCGCTCGCCGAAACCCAGTTCCGCCGCGCGATGACCATCTCGAACGGCGACTGGTCGGTGTTCTACAAACATCCGCTGTCGCTGACGCTGCTGACGCTGGCGTTCATCGGGCTGATTGGGCCACATATCTACGCTTTCATCGAACGCCGGCGCACGCGCGGACCGGAACACGTGCCGGGCGATGCCTGACCTGTTTGCAACATCATGACCGATCTGCTGTCCGGCATCCGCGTGCTCGACCTGACGAATGTTCTGGCTGGCCCCTACTGCGCCTATCAACTGGCGCTGCTCGGGGCCGATGTGATCAAGGTCGAGGCGCCGCAAGGCGGCGATCTGGCGCGCCAGCTCGGCGGCTCGCCGGAACTCAACAGCACCGGCATGGGCGCTTCGTTCCTGGCACAGAACGCCGGCAAACGATCGGTGGTGCTCGATCTCAAGAAAGAGGCCGATCGCCAACGCTTCCTCGATCTGGTCGCCTCCGCCGACGCGCTGGTCGAGAATTTCCGCCCCGGCGTGATGGATCGGCTGGGGCTCGGCTATGCCAGGTTGAAAGAGGTCCGCCCCAGTCTTGTTTATTGCGCGATTTCGGGCTTCGGCCAGACCGGGCCGATGCGCGACAATCCGGCCTACGACCAGATCATCCAGGGCCTTTCGGGCATCATGAGTATCACCGGCACACCGGAGACCGCGCCGTTGCGTGTCGGTTATCCCGTCGCCGACACGCTGGGTGGGCTGGTCGGGGCGTTCGCCATCACCGCAGCACTTGTGAAGCAGAAGACGACAGGCGAGGGCGCTTTCCTCGACGTGTCGATGCTCGAATGCACGCTCTCCGCGTTGGGCTGGCCGGTTTCCAACTATCTGACGGCAGGCGTCGAGCCGCAGCCGATGGGCAACGAGAACATGACGGCGGCACCTTCCGGCACGTTTCGCACCGGCGACGGCCTGCTCAACATCGCCGCCAACAAGCAGGAGCAGTTCGTCACGCTGTGCCGGCTGGTCGGGCTGCCGGAACTGGCGTCGGACCCGCGCTTTGCCGAGCGCGAGACGCGCAAGCGCAACCGCATCGCTTTGAAGGCGCTGATCGAGGACGCACTGGCCAGCGGATCGGCCGCAGCCTGGGAGGAGACACTCAATCGCGCAGGCGTGCCGGCGGGCAGGGTGCTGACCATCCCGCAAGTGCTGGCCGAGCAGCAAGTGATCGAGCGCGAGATGACCGCCCGCTTCGATGGCATGCCAAAGATGGACCGGCCGCTGACCGTCGTGCGCGGCGGGTTCATGGTCGATGGCGCAGCACCGTTGCCGACCAGGCCGCCACCAACGCTGGGCGAGCATATGGACGAGGTGTTTGCCAGCCTGCCACCGCGCGTCAAGACAAGAGCGCAGGCATGAGCGGCGCGAGAAAATGAGCAACGTTGGGAAAAACACCGGCCGCGAACGCGGCGAGGAGTGGTGGCAGACCGATATAATCGAAATGCGCCCCGGTGTGATCCGGCTGCGCGGCTATG
Source organism: Mesorhizobium sp. WSM4848 (assembly GCF_055811375.1). Lineage (NCBI taxonomy): Bacteria > Pseudomonadati > Pseudomonadota > Alphaproteobacteria > Hyphomicrobiales > Phyllobacteriaceae > Mesorhizobium > Mesorhizobium sp. WSM4848. The sequence continues at coordinate 29,031 of NZ_JBVVPX010000023.1, read as the reverse complement.
AGATACAGGACCTGATCGGCCACGTCAGTTTTCCGTCGATGATCTGGCTGATGCTGCGCGGCGAACTGCCTGGTGAGGAGCAGGCGGCGCTGCTCGGCGTCGCGCTCAGTGCCGCCGTCGATCACGGGCCGCAGGCGCCGTCGATCGCCATTGCCCGCATGGCGGCCACCTGCGGCGTCGGCATCAACAGCGCCATGGCCTCAGCCATCAATGTGCTAGGCGACGTGCACGGTGGCGCCGGCGAGCAGGCGCTTGCCTTCTATGGTGACATCGCCGCGGCAGTGGACGAAGGCGTGACGCTCGGCGATGCGGTCGTGGCGCGGCTCGATCGTTTCTTCGCCGAGGAAAAATCCTATGTGCCGGGGCTCGGCCATCGCTTCCACCCGGTCGATCCGCGGGCGCCGCGCCTCATCGAACTGACCCGCGATTTTGCCGCGCGCGGCATCGTCAGGGGACGTTTCGCCGACATCGCCGAGGCTGTCGAGGCCGAAGTCGAGCGGCGCAAGGGCAAGAAGATCCCGCTCAACATCGACGGCGCCACCGCCGTCATCTATGGCGAACTCGGCTTTCCGCCGCCGCTGACACGTGGCCTTTTCGTGTTGTCGCGCTCGGTCGGCATCTTGGCGCATGCGTGGGAACAGTCGCAACAGAGCGACCGCAACAAAGGACCACTGCCGCGCGAATGGTTGTGGGCCTATACGGGCACGCCGGTGCGGCCTTTTCCTCAGGGAGAAGACGACGCCAAATGAGGCCTTGGTTCAAGTTCGCCAGCGGGCGATGGCTGGGGAATTTTCAGGTTCTTCAGCAGTGTTGAAAGATCGGGCTCGTCGATGAGCACGGCTGCGTCTTCCTGCGCCAGCCATGCCCGCTGCCGCCTTTTGGCCTCCTGCCAGTTGGCCAGTTCCTCCGTCACCGCCAGCAGGTAGACGGTGACGTCGACGCGGACGAAGCGGTTCGTCAGCCGCTTCCAGTAGGAATAGGTGCCGGCCGGCTGCTTCAGCGTCTTGCCGAGGACGCCGGCTTCCTCCCGCGCTTCGATGGTGGCTGCCTTGCGCCCGCTCTTTGCCTTCATCGGCCAGCCCTTGGGCACGATAAAGCGCCTTGTCGATATCGAGGTGACCAGCATCACCTCGGCGTCGCCGCGCTCGCCCAGCCGAAAGGGAATCGCCGCGACCTGGCGGATCCGCTCGCCCTTCCTCGCCTTGCGCACGACCTTCTTCTTGGTGGCTGCCATTGCCGACGATCCAATCAGGGCAGTGCCCAAGCGCAAAGGCACGTTGCGAAATCAAAACCGCCCTTGATGCTACTTTAAGTAGAGCGGCGTTCAAGCATATCGGCTAAATAAATGAGAAAGCTCATCATCGGCAGGTCCTGATGAAGCGGCTGCCCGAGCGCTGCAACTGGCAGGTAGGCGCCATCTGCGGCACATCTGGCCGTTGCGGCACGACCACGCGATCCTGGGCACGGAACTGCTGTTGCTGCTGCTGATATTGCTGCCGCCGCAGCCTGTTCTCCAGCATCTGCAATTCGCCTTGCAGGACCACCGTATTGCGATTGGCGGGAGTGACGTTCTGCGCGGAGACAGCCGCGCTCGACAGCATCGCTGTTGCCAGGGTTGCCGACATCAAGATCGTCGAAAGGCGAAGCGGCGACATCCATCCATTCCCTTACGAAACAGAACCTTGGGCCCGCACGAAACAGAACCTTACGATTATATAGGGCGTTTGTCTGATGATGCCATGCATTAAAATCTCACGCCGGAGCGGAATTGGCGGACTAGCCAGTCAGGGCGCAAAGCCCGTCGACCGATGTGTGCTGGCAAAAGGGCACCAATACGAGGCCGACGACAAGAAGCTGGAGGGCATCCTGCAGTTCCATGCCTTTTCAGGCCTGAATTGGATAATTTGAACCGCAACATCGCACAGTCGAAAAGCGCGGCATGGGCGGCGCTGCGTTCGCCGCAGCCGTTGGCCACGGCACGGCGATAGCCCAGCCGCGCGACTATTCGCGGAATGCGCGGCTGATCTGGTCGGTCAATGGCTTCATCAGAAACGAGATGACGGTACGATCGGTCGTGCGCATGAACGCCTCCACCGGCATGCCCGGCTTGAGGCTTTCCGGATCCAGCGAGCCAAGCTTGCCTTCGTCAAGCCTGATCCGCACGCTGTAGTAGGATAGTCCGTTTTGCTCGTCTTCGACGAGGTCGGGAGAAACTGTTGCTACATGTCCTTCGATTTCCGGCGTGACCTGCTGGCTGAACGCCGACAGCCGCAGATGGACAAGCTGGCCGGGCTGCACCTGATCGATGTCTTGAGGCGCGATGCGTGCGTCCACAGTCAATTCGTCAGCGGTCGGGACAATCATCATAATTGGCTCGCCGGCGATGACGACGCCGCCAACCGTATGGATCGCAAGCTGATGCACCCGCCCGTTCTGGGGTGAACGAATATCGGTTTGCCTAAGCAATTCCTCGGCGGCGATCTTTCGTTCTTCCAATTCTGCGGTGCGAGCCTCCGTTTCGCGTAATTCTTTCGCGACCTCGCTGCGCCAATCCTGCTCGATCTGGATGATGGCCATTTCCGTTTCGCTGATTCTGCCGTTCGCTTCGGCTATCGCAGCGACGAGCTGGCCGCGCCCTCCCTCGATCTGTGCCTCGCCCCGCTCCAGGTCCAGCAGTCGCGACCGCTGAACGAGCTTTTTCTCCCACAGGCTCCTGACGCCCTTGATCTCGTCGCGGACCAACGCAATCTCGTGCTCCTTGGCCGCTCTTTGTGCCTCAAGGCCCGCTATCTCCTCCTTGAGCTGGCTCATCCGTTGCCTGCGTTGCTCGATTTGGGCGCGATAAGCTCCCCGGCGCAAAGCGAAAAGTTTCTGCTCCCCGCCGATCACACGCGCCACATGGCCAACAGAGGAGCGGCTGGTGAGATCCTCGGAAAAGGCTATCGCCTCGGAACCCTCACGCTCCGCTGTGAGGCGTGCCTCCCGCGCCGAGAGTTCGTCCAGGGTATTGGTTATGACGGCGAGATTGGCGCGTGTTAGCGTGTCGTCGAGACGAAGCAAAATATCGCCTGCTTTGACTTCATCGCCGTTGCGCACGTTGATCGCACCGACAACGCCGCCGCTTGGATGCTGAACCGCCTTGACGTTGGATTCCACTGCGATATGGCCGGTAGCGATTACGGCGCCTGACAATTCCGTCGTTGCAGCCCATGCACCAAGGCCGCCGACAAGCAGCGCCACGGTTGCGGCGCCAAGCAGCATATACCGGCGAAGGGATAAGTCGTTCTGCGTCGGCTGCGATCGCGCTTCGATTTGGAGGCTGGCCCGAACGAACGGCAGCCCGCCGATTTTGTCCTTGACGCCCGCCAGGTGGCTCACTCCGGCACGAATACGCGGCACCATCTGCCTCACGCCGTTACGTGCGCCAGACAACGATCGATCATGAAACAACGTCATCCTGATGCCTTTTCCTCAGGGGCAACTGCTCGAAGCGTTCCCACTTGGGCACTCAGCGTGGCGCCCCGGACGACCAGATCCCTCGCCCCAAATGCGTGCTGACGGCCGGAGTCGAGAACAAGTAAAAGGTCCACTGCCGCCAAGGCACTTGGACGATGGGCGATTACCACAACCACGCCGTGCCGCTGTTTGACTGCAAGGATCGCCTGAGTCAAAGCCTGCTCGCCTCCAGCGTCCAGATTTGAGTTCGGTTCATCCAAAACGACGAGGAAAGGATCACCATAAAGCGCGCGGGCCAGTCCGATGCGCTGCCGCTGTCCTGCTGAGAGCGATGCGCCGCCTTCGCCGATCTCGGTCTGATATCCGCTGGGCAAGCGCAGGATCATTTCGTGCATGCCCGCGGTCTTGGCGGCCGCGATAATGGTTGCCGGATCCGGAGAGGGATCAAAGCGGGCAATGTTTTGAGCAATGGTGCCTGCGAAAAGTTCGACATCCTGCGGCAGATAGCCGATATGTCGCCCCAGTGCCTCAGCCGGCCACTGTTCGATGGCGGCGCCGTCCAGGCGGATTTTGCCGCGCGCTGCCGGCCAGACGCCGACCAGCGCCCGCGCCAGCGACGATTTACCCGATGCACTCGGACCGATGACGCCGAGCGCGGAGCCGGCGCTCAGCGAAAACGCAATGTCCTGTACGACAAAACGGCGTTCGCCTGGCGGAACGACGCCGATCCCTTCAACCGAGAGTTCGGTCCGCGGCGGCGGCAGCAGCAAGCGATCCTCTGTGGCAGGGAACTGTGTGAAAAGTTCGCTCAGCCGGTGCCAGCCTTGTCTAGCGGCAAGAAAGTTCTTCCAGTGCGCAATTTCGAGTTCGACTGGCGCCAGCGCTCGCGCAGTGAGAATAGAACTTGCGATGATGATGATGCCAGGCGTGGCCTCCTGGCGGATCACCAAATACGCGCCGATCGCGAGAACGACTGACTGCAGCAGCATCCTAAGGCCGCGGGAGAGCGCGCCGAATGAACCCGTGACATCGCTGGCGCGCATCTGCGCCTGCCTGTATTTGCCGTTTGCTTCCGCCCAGCGCGAGGCCAGGGTCGATCTCATGCCCATCGCTTCGAGCACTTCGGCGTTACGGATGCTTGCCAGTGCGATATTGCTGCGCGCTCCGGCATATCCAGACATTTCGGTTGCCGGACGGCGGACCGTTTTCTCCGTGAGCACGGTCAATGCCAAAAGCAGGATCGCCCCAATCAGCGCAGCCAGGCCGAGCCAAGGATGGAAGGCAAAGCAGAGCCCGAGATAAAGCGGCATCCACGGCAGGTCGAAAAGAGTGGCGGGACCACCGCTGGCCAGGAAGCCGCCGATTTGATCGAGATCGCGCACCGGTTGCATGCCCTCGCCCGAACGGCCTCTGGCCAAGGGCAATTGCGACATCACGCGGTAGGTCCGTTCACTCAGGCGCTCGTCGAGTCCGCTGCCGATACGCGCCAGCACCCGGCCGCGGATCGCGTCGAGTGCACTTTGAAAAGCATAAAGAATCGATATCAGCAGGATCAGAGCCACCAGCGTCGGCACGCTACGGGCAGGACCCTGTCGTAGACTGCAGCATGAACACCGAGCCGGACAACATCAGCACGTTGATAAGGCCGCTGAAACCCGCCACCGCCAAAAAGGCGCGCCGGAAATGCGCCAGGCAGGCAGCCAATTCGGACTTCGCCCTCGGTGGGCGGAGCCTCTCTGAAGCGGATTGTGACATTGATGTCCCCTCGAACAGCCGTGTACGTCAGCAGGCGATGCGGACCCATAACTGCAAGCCCGCATCGTCCGGCATCGGCTACGCGGCCTGATCGGCGATCATGCTGTTGTTATGCGCAGACAGTTGCTCGATGAGCTTCGCAGCCAGCGCGTCGGCATCGCCCGCTTGCGTGTGTGCGTACTCTGCCCAATCAAATGCGGGTCTCGGATCGCCCGCAGTTGCCAACGCGGTCGATGCATCGTCGCGGACCTGCTCGATAGCGTCGTCGAGTTGGCCCCGAGCGTTCCCGAGTTGTGGAAACACGATGCTATCGCCCTCAAGCGCCACCTGTGCACCACTCTCCTCAGCCGTGCCAGGCGTTGCTTCAGCCTCCTCATGTTCGGCCAAGGTCTGGTCAGACCGGAAGTTTGCGCCCTGTTTGCCGAAGAAGGTTGCAAGCCACTGGGAGCCAGAATCCGGCTGCCCAGAATCCGGCGGCGTTGTCGGGGCCGGCTCAGCTTGCGCCGTTGGCGTCGGGTCCTGCTGCGGCGCCGGATCGGAAACGGCCGCCGGTTCATCCTGAACGGCAGCGACGGCTCCCTGCTTCGGGTCGACGAGATCGAGTTTGACGTTCTTGCTCCCGACAGAGACGGTGCGCGTCGAAGCTTCGATGCCCGCCCCCGAGAAGGTTACGGTGTAGGTGCCCGGCTTGAGGGCGAGGTCGTAGCCGCCAGCGGCCATGGTCTTCGTCGTAAACGTCGTGCCCGTCGAGCTCTTCGCTGTGATGGTGAGACCGGATAGACCTTCACCGGGATCGTAGAACCTGTCCCCGTCCTTGTCGTCGATCGCCACACCGGTCAGGAACAGGTCTGATCCGGTCTTGGCGAAATTCTCCGCCACGAAACCGCTGGAGCGCCCCCGGTAATCGCCAACCTCGAATCCAAGACCTACCTCGCGGAAGTTCCCGTTGAGGATGTTGGCACGATGACCCGAGGAGTTCATCAGGTTGTTGTGCAGAAGCAGTATCTCGTCATTATAGCCTGTCGGTGACCTGGTCGTAGCCCATGCGATGTTCTCCCCTGTCGCCCAGGAGCCCGCGAGGGTGTAGCCAGCCGCCTTCATACGCTGGGTGGGCGTGGACCCTCCCGACCCCGTGTGAGAAAAGGTGTCGGTTGCAAGCATCCATCTGCTGTCCCCTCAGCCGCCTCGCTGAGATCATTGCCAAAGGCCAGCGGCTGCACGCCGGCCTTAGCCCTCTCCGCGTTGATAAGTTCAAGTAGATATTGTTCATGTGCGCTATGTTGCGGCATTAGGTCGTCGCTCCACTGTTTCGTTTTTGGACGGTCCGCCAAGCTGTAGAATTTCCCCAATCATGCTTGGTAGAAGCCGAACGTGGCTAACCTGCGGCAGGCGCCTGTTAACCCTGATTTGTTAAAGAGAATTTGTGGGGACTCGATAACGCAAAATTTCATATTGTACTGCAACCAGTAAGTGTGACATTCAATTGTGCGCGTTCGCGCGACGCGCGAAGTGCGCGTCAGGCCCTGAGGACCTGCGAGAGTGGCGGGCCGCGGCTATGGCGCCGGCAAGAAGTCGGGCTCTCGTCCTTTATCCGGATGCCGCCAGCATCAGATCGGGAGGGCGCCCGGTCGGTCCCGAACGCCTCGCGTCGACCATTGACCGAAGGTTGTTCGCCGATCCTGGACATCAGGGACTGCGTGTCCGCCGAAGTCATCTCGATCGCTGTCAAGATCGTTAAACGAAAAGCTGATCAAGTCGGCTTCGCCGTGCAACCGGGACGCCTGGTTGTGGAGCGCTGGATCAGCCGCAACAGGCGGCTGATGGTAGACGCGCGCCCCGCAGTGGGGTTAGACGGGCTCGCCCGCGGCCCTCGCTTCAGTCAACTTCGCGCAGGCGGTATCCTACGCCGGTTTCGGTGGTGATGTAACGCGGCTGGTCGGGCGTTTTCTCGATCTTTTGCCTGAGCTGCCGCACATAGACCCTGAGATACTGCACGTCGGTCGAATCGCCCCAGACCTGCTTCAAAAGAAACTGGTGGGTGAGAACCTTGCCGGCGTGCTGCACGAGGATGCGCAGGATGTCGTACTCCTTCGGCGAGAGCTTTATCTCCCTGCCCTCGATCATGACGATGCGCTTCACCAGATCGACCGTGAGATCGCCGGTGTGGAAGACCGGCTTCTCGCCTTGCTGCTGGAACTTGTGGCGGAGCGCCACGCGGATGCGCGCGACAAGTTCGTTCATGCCGAACGGCTTGGTGATATAGTCGTCGGCGCCGAGATCAAGCGCCGAGACGATGCCGGCCTCGTCGGTGCGGCTGGAAAGGATGACGACGGGAACATCCAGGCCGTCGTCCCGCCATTTGCGCAGCAATTCGTGTCCGCCCATGCCGGGCAGGCCGAGATCGAGCAGGATCAGGTCCGGCTTCTCCGTCTCCATCAGTTCGATCGCCGTCCTGGCGTTTGGCGCCTCGCTTATCGCATAGCCCTGGCTGCCAAGGCCGACGCGAAGCAGCTTGCGGATCGGCGGTTCGTCATCGACGACCAATATCCTGACGTCCAGGTTCGTCATGGCAGGTTCGTCATGGCCGGTCATCCATTTCGGGGTCGCCCAAATGTTGGTCTGCCGCTACCGGCATCCTGATGGTAAAAACCGCGCCAGGGCGGTCGGTCCTGTTGGCCGCCGAAATCGTCCCGCCCATTGCCTCGATGAAGCCACGGCAGATCGAGAGCCCGAGCCCGGTGCCGGCGCGGACCTGATCGCCCTTGCGCACCCGGTGGAACGTGTCGAAAATGCGCTCCAGATCCGCTGGCGGAATGCCCGGCCCCTCGTCCATGATCTGCAGGATGACGGAACCATTGTCGGCCCAGCCCTGCAGGCGGATCGTCGAAGCTGGCGGGGCAAATTTAGCGGCATTGTCGAGGAGATTGAACAGCGCCTGCTCGAACAGGACGGGGTCGAGCCTCAGCATCGGCAGATCCGTGGGAATGTCCATTTCGGTCTTGTGTTCGCCGATGATTTTTCTGGCTCGATGCAAGGCGGTGCCGATGATATCGCCGACATAGTGGAACGCGTAGTTCGGCTCCATCGCACCGGATTCGATCTTGGTCATGTCAAGCAGATTGGCGATGAAGCGGTTCAGCCGTTCTGATTCGTCGAGCACGGTCGACAGCAGGTCCGCCCGGTCCGTTTCGGGAAGCTCCGGCGCAAATTCCCGCAATGTGCCGGCGGCGCCCATGATGGCGGCAAGCGGCGTTTTCAGGTCGTGGGAAATCGAGGTCAGCAGCGCCGAGCGCAGGCGGTCCGCCTCGGCCTCGAGCTTGGCCCGGTCGACGTCGGCAACAAGCTGGATGCGCTCGATGGCGACTGCCGCTTGATCGGCGAGCGCGTCGAGCAGGCGCTTCTGTTCAGGGGTCAGCAACGGGCCTTGCTTGTCGTTGTCGAGGCCGACCACGCCGACGGCGGTGCGACCGGTCCGCAACGGCAGATACAGGCGTCTTGCTCCGGGAAGTGTGTCGGCGCCGCGGCCCGCGGGGCGATCGTGCTCCCATGCCCAACGGGCGGCCGCGATGTCGGCCTCGGCCAGCGTGTCGTCGGGTGGGTAACCGGCCTTGACGGTGATCGTGCCGTTTTCCGGCAGCAGCAGCACCACACGCAACTTCAGCATCGAGGCTATCTGGAAGGCAGTCGCCCAGAGCACGTCGTCAAGCGTGCCGGCGCCGGCGAGCTTCTTCGAGAAAAGATAGATATCTTCCGTGGCGCGTGCCCGCGCCCGGGCAGCGACCGCCTGTCGCTGCACCCGCGCTGTCAGATTGCTGGCAATGACCGCAACAACCAGGAAGGCAGCCAGCGCCACGATGCTCTCCGGGTCCTGGATCGTCAGCGTGTAGCGTGGTTCCAGGAAGAAAAAGTTGAAGGCAATGGCGCTGATGAGGCAGGCATACAAAGCCGGCCAGAGACCGCCGGTCACCGCCGACGTCAGAACTCCGATGAGAAAGATGATCGCCAGATTGCGGACGTCGAGAAACTGGTGGAGAAGGATGGCGAAGGCGAGCGAGCCAGCAACATAGGCCGTGGCCTTGAGATAGGGCCAGATCTCGAATTGCGACTGCTCGTCCGCCACCTTGACGGTCCGTGACGTCGCCTCGGCGTTGCGTTCGTTTCCCGAAATGACATGGACGCTGATGTCGCCGGCATTGCGGATGAGATCATAAGTCAGCGAGCCTTCGATCAATTCCCGCCAGCGCGATCGGGTCGGCCTGCCGATCACGATATGGGTGAAGTTGTTGGCGGTCGCATGGCGAACGATGTCCTGCGCGACGTTCTGGCCTGGAATGGTCGTCACCTCGGCGCCGAGTTGCTCGGCAAGGCGCAGCAGCGTCGCGAGCCGATCCTTGTCCTCCTCGGACGTGGCGGCTGAACGAGGGGTATCGACATGAAGCGCCGTCCAGGGGGCGCGGAGCCGGTCGGCCAATCTCCGCGCATAGCGGACGCGGGCCGCCCCGCCCGGACGCGCATCGACGCAGACGAGAACCCTTTCCCCCGCCGCCCAGGGCCCGGGTATGGCGTGGGCCTGCATGTGGGTCAGCAACTGTTCGTCGACGCGCTGAGCGGTGCGGCGCAGCGCCAGTTCCCTGAGCGCCGTCAGATTGCCCGGCGAGAAATAATTCTCGATCGCGCGCCGGGCGGTGCTGGGGATATAGACCTTGCCTTCCTCGAGCCGCTTGATCAGGTCGTCGGGCGTGAGATCGATGATCTCGATGTCGTCGGCCTGGTCGATGATGGAGTCTGGAACCGTCTCGCGCACCCTGACGCGCGTGATCTGCGCTACGACATCGTTCAGGCTTTCGACATGCTGGATGTTGAGCGTGGTGTAGACGTCGATGCCGTGCGTCAGGATTTCCTGAACGTCGAGATAGCGCTTGGGATGGCGGCTGCCCGGCGCGTTGGTATGGGCAAGCTCGTCGACGAGGACCAGCGCCGGCCGCCGGGCAAGGATGGCATCGAGGTCCATTTCCTCGAGGATGCGCCCCTTGTACTCGACCCGACGACGGGGAATCACCTCATAGCCGTCGACCAGCACCTGGGTTTCCTTGCGGCCGTGCGTCTCGACGACGCCGATCACCACGTCCACTCCGTCGGCCAGTCTTGCACGGCCCGACATCAGCATTTCATAGGTCTTGCCGACACCGGGTGCTGCACCCAGAAAAATCCGCAGACGACCGCGCGCCTCCCGCTCCGCACGGTCAAGCAGGGCGTCGGGTGAGGGTCGGGTTTCGTTGCTTCTGTCGTCCGGCATCACAATCGATCATGAATGGCGCCGGGGATGGTGTCGATCCCCAGCCGACCACTCATTGCTTCCCACCATTCATTGCCTGGTGGTCTCGTCCAGCGCCAGGTTAAGCGCCAGCACATTGACCACAGGCTCTCCCATGAAGCCGAGCTCACGGTCCTCCACATGGCTGTCGACAAGCGACTTGACCCTGGCTTCATCGACGCGCCTGGCCCTGGCCACCCTGGCGACCTGGAAATAGGCGGCCTCGGGGCTGATATGCGGATCGAGGCCGCTGCCTGAAGTCGTGACCAGATCGATCGGCACCGGCTGGTTCGGATTTTCCGCTTTCAGCCTGTCGGCATCGCTCTTGACGCGGTCGATCAGCTTGGCGTTGGTCGGCCCGAGATTCGAGCCGCTCGAAGCGGCGGCGTCGTAGCCGTCGCCGGCAGCCGACGGCCGACCATGGAAATAGCGCTCGCTGGCAAAAGCCTGGCCGATCAGTTCGGAGCCGACGACCCTGCCGTCCCTCTCGATCAGGCTGCCATTGGCCTGGCGCGGGAACAAGGCCTGGGCGATGCCGGTCATGCCGATCGGATAGATCAGGCCGGTAAGGATGGTGAAGAAAACGATCATGGTGATCGCGGGTCTGATTTGCTTGAGCATGGGCTTGATTCCTTATGCGAGGCCAAGCGCGGTGATGGCCATGTCGATCGCCTTGATGCCGACGAAGGGGACAATGATGCCGCCGAGGCCGTAGACAAGAAGGTTGCGGCTGAGCAGCGCGGCCGCGCCGATGGCGCGATATCTGACGCCCCTCAGCGACAGCGGGATCAGCGCGACGATGATCAGCGCGTTGAAGATGATGGCCGAGAGAATGGCGCTCTGCGGCGTCGCCAGATGCATGATGTTAAGCGCCTGCAGCGGACCTGACGTCTGCCCGGGCGCGATGTAGAAGACGGCGAATAGGGCCGGGATGATGGCAAAATACTTGGCCACGTCGTTGGCGATGGAGAAGGTTGTCAGCGAGCCGCGCGTCATCAGCAGCGCCTTGCCGATTTCCACGATCTCGATCAGCTTGGTCGGATCGCTGTCGAGGTCGACCATATTGCCGGCCTCGCGTGCGGCGACCGTGCCGGTGTTCATGGCAACGCCGACATCGGCCTGCGCAAGGGCAGGCGCATCATTGGTGCCGTCGCCGCACATGGCGACGAGCTTGCCCTTGGCCTGTTCGTCGCGGATGAGCTTCAGCTTGTCCTCGGGCGTCGCCTGGGCAAGGAAATCGTCGACGCCGGCCTCCGCCGCGATCGCCGCCGCCGTCATCGGGTTGTCGCCGGTGATCATCACCGTGCGGATGCCCATCTTGCGCAGTTCGGCGAAGCGTTCCCTGATGCCGCCCTTGACGATATCCTTGAGGTGGACGACGCCGAGCAGGCGTCCGTCGCGCTCGACCGCAAGCGGCGTGCCGCCGGATTTGGCGACATCGTCGGCGATCGCCTGGAGGTCGCGGACGGTGTCGCTGCCGGGGCGCGTGCCATGGGTGGCGACGGTCGACCGATTGACGAACGCGAGCACCGAATCGACCGCGCCCTTGCGAATCGAAGAGCCATCGAGGTCGACGCCGCTCATGCGGGTTTGCGCGGTGAAGGGCACGAAAGCGGCATGCAGTGTCGCCATGTCGCGGGCACGGATGGCGTATTTCTCCTTCGCCAGCACGACGATCGAGCGGCCTTCCGGCGTTTCATCGGCAAGCGAGGCCAACTGCGCCGCGTCGGCCAACTCCTGCTCGGTGACGCCCTTGACCGGGCGGAATGCCGTCGCCTGGCGATTGCCGAGCGTGATCGTGCCGGTCTTGTCGAGCAGCAGCGTGTCGACGTCACCGGCCGCCTCGACGGCGCGGCCCGACATCGCCAGCACGTTGAACCGCACCAGGCGATCCATGCCGGCGATGCCGATGGCCGAAAGCAGCGCGCCGATGGTCGTCGGGATCAAGGTGACGAACAGGGCGACGAGGACGGTCACCGAAATGGTGCCGCCCGAATAGGCGGCGAAACTCGGGATCGTTGCCGTCGCCAGCACGAAGATCAGCGTCATGCCGACGAGCAGGATGTTGAGCGCGATTTCGTTGGGCGTCTTCTGGCGCGCAGCGCCTTCGACCAGCGAGATCATGCGGTCGAGGAAGGTGTGGCCGGAGGCCGCGGTGATGCGAACGCGGATCCAGTCAGACAGAACCTGCGTGCCGCCGGTCACCGCCGAACGGTCGCCGCCGGATTCACGGATCACCGGAGCGGATTCGCCGGTGATCGCCGCCTCGTTGACCGAAGCGACGCCTTCGATCACCTCGCCGTCCGATGGAATGATGTCGCCGGCCTCGACGAGCGCCACGTCGCCGACCTTCAGGCTGGTGCCGGGCACCAGCTTGAAATTGCTGCGGTCGTCGCCGCTCAACAGCTTGGCCTGGGTCTCGGTGCGAGCCTTGCGCAGCGAATCGGCCTGCGCCTTGCCTCGGCCTTCGGCGACCGCTTCGGCGAAGTTGGCGAAAAGCACGGTGAACCACAGCCAGATGATGATCTGCAGCGAGAAGCCGAGATCGCCGCCACCAGTGACGAGATCCTTGACGAACAGGACTGTCGTGAGCGCCGAGACGACGGCGACGACGAACATCACCGGATTGCGCATCAAGGTGCGCGGGTTCAGTTTCCTGAAGGCGCCGTCGATGGCGGGCAGCAGGATGCGGGCATCCACGATGACAGCGGATTTGGACTGGCTCATTTGGTGGCTCCAGTATCGATGTTGTTGGTTGGCGCCGATCGATCGGATGCCGAAAGCAGATGCGGAAGCCCGGAGGCCAGCAGCCAGATCACGATCATGACCGCGGCAATGCCGAAGAACGTGGACAAGGTCGGGAAAGGCGGCTGGGTCGGTAAAGGCGGCGGGGTCGGTAAAGGCGGCGGGGTTGCCCCTTTCCGATCGTCACGATGCCGAATCTTGCGACGTATGGTTTCGAGCCAGGACATAATTTTGATCCAAGGTGGGACGGTTCAGAAGGTCTGCCCGTGGATGCCAGCCAGGTGCTCGACGATCGGTCCGACCGCCAGCGCCGGGAAGAAGGTGAGGCCGCCGACGATCAGAATGACGCCGACCAGCAGCCCGACGAACAGCGGCCCGTCGGTCGGGAAGGTGCCGGCGGAGGCGGGCACCGTCTTCTTGGCGACCAGCGAACCGGCGATCGCCAGAGCCGGGATGATGACCAGGAAGCGGCCCATCAGCATGCCGATGCCGAGCGTGATGTTGTACCAGGGCTTGTTACCGGTCAGGCCGCCAAAGGCCGAGCCGTTGTTGGCGGCAGCCGAGGTGTAGGCATAGAGAACCTCGGAGAAGCCGTGCGGGCCGGCATTGGCCATCGAAGCGACGCCGGTCGGCAGCACCACCGCGATGGCGGTGAAGATCAGCATCGCCAGCGGCAGGCAGAGAATGGCGAGCATCGACATCTTGACCTCCTTGGCCTCGATCTTCTTGCCGAGATATTCGGGCGTGCGTCCGACCATCAGTCCGGCGACGAAGACGGCGATCACGATGTACATCAGGATGCCGTAGAGACCGGCGCCGGCACCGCCGACAATGACCTCGCCGAGTTGCATGTTGATGATCGGGATCATGCCGCCAAGCGCTGTGAAGCTGTCATGCATGGCGTTGACGGCGCCGCAGGACGCGGCGGTGGTGATCACCGCAAACAGCGCCGACAAAGCGATGCCGAAGCGCGTTTCCTTGCCTTCCATGTTGCCGCCATCGATGCCCAGCGCATGCACCAGCGGATTGCCTGATGCTTCCGCCCAGTAGCAGACGGCGACGCCGGCGATGAACAGGACGCCCATCGCAGTCAAGATCGCCCAACCCTGGCGCTGGTCGCCGTTCATGCGGCCGAAGACGTTGGTCAGCGCCGCCCCGATGGCGAAGATCGAAACCATCTGGATCAGGTTCGAGATCGCATCGGGATTTTCGAAAGGATGTGCGGCATTTGCGTTGAAGAAGCCGCCGCCATTGGTGCCGAGCATCTTGATGGCGATCTGCGAGGCTGCTGGCCCGACCGCGATCGTCTGCCGCGCGCCCTCCAGGGTTGTGGCGTCGATATAGGCGCTGAGCGTTTGCGGTATGCCGAGATAGACATAGACCAGCGTCAGCACGATGCAGAGCGGCAACAGCAGGTAAAGGGTGCAGCGGGTCATATCGACCCAGAAATTGCCGATCGATTTGCCGGAAGCCTTGGTGAAGCCGCGGATCAGCGCGATTGCGATGGCGATGCCGGTCGCCGCGGACAGGAAGTTCTGCACGGTGAGGCCGGCCATCTGCACGAAATAGGACATCGTGCTTTCGCCGCCGTAGTTCTGCCAGTTGGTGTTGGTCATGAAGCTGGCGGCGGTGTTGAAGGCGAGACCGGGTTCGAGGCCGCTCATGCCGGCCGGATTGTAAGGCAGGCTGCCTTGCAGCCGCTGCAGGAAGTAAAGCACCAGGAATCCGGCCAGGTTGAAGAACAGCAAGGCCGCCGCATAGGTGGTCCAGTGCTGCTCCTCACGCTCGCTGGTCCCCGAGATGCGATAAAGGCTCCGCTCGACAGGAGCCAAAATCGGCGTGAGGAATGTGCGGTCGCCGCTGAAAACGCGAACCATGTAGCCGCCGAGCGGCTTCACCAGCAAAATGACGATCCCGCAATAGACGAGGATCTGTATCCATCCGTTGAAAGTCATTGAAATAGCTTTCCGTGCCTTCGCCAGTTGCCGTTAGAAACGCTCTGGGCGAACGAGGGCGTATGTCAGGTAGGCGAGAAGGAACAAGGTCGCAGCGCCACCGAGGATGTAATCGACAAGCATGTTGTGATCCTTCCGCCTAAAGACTGTCGCAGGCTTTGATGAAGGCGAAAAACAGGGCGAAAAATAAAAACCCTATTCCGAGAACGATGATGTCCATCGGACTTTCTCCTTATTTTCGTTTTGCACTGCCTTGCCTGCAGCCGGCAGGGTTGAAGTCATGTGAAGACACTCGGTCGCGCTGGTGATGGCGACCAAGATATGTCCTTCCCGACAGAATATGGATCAAAACCCCATAAAGGTTCGAGCCGGGGCAAAGAGGAAAAAAATAAAAATCCTATAGGGATTTTGCCGTCACGATCTCAGCGCACGGCATTAAAAAATCCTATAGGGATTTTGCCGTCACGATCTCAGCGCACGGCATTAAAAGACAAGCCGTGCGCCGGCGCGAAGCCGCCGAAAATCAATGATCGCGCGTATAGATCACGGCGTAGTCGTCCGCATACGCCCGCTTCCAGCCCAGTTCATCGAAGAATGGAATCCGGCTGTCATCCGGCGTCAGCAAGGCCCAGCCTATCGCATGCTTCTCGAGCTGGGCTTCGAGGACAGGCTTTCCGCTGCTGCGCCCTGTCTCGGCATCTGTCTTCGTAAAGCCGTTGAGAAAGAGCTGATCTGTCCGGCCGTCGATGAATGTCTTGATGCCATGGAAAATCAAGCTGCCGCCGAAGTTGTAGGAATTCAGGACATTGCCTGACAGATGATGGCTTTCGACGAATGCAAGCGCATCCTTGGCCGAAGTCTTCTGGCTCGGCGCGACCGGATAGGCGCTCGTGAGCATTGCGGTTGTAGCCAGCAGCAAAACGCCTGCCACGCCGCAGATCCGGTAAAATCGCTCCGCGAAAAACCGTTCCAACCCGTCGCGCCTGTCGGACATCCATTTCGCCAGGGAAAGCGCTGGATATTGCTCCGCAATCTCGGCCGCAAGCACGATCGGCACCAGCAGAAAGAACAGGTACATGAAGCGCAGATGGGTGAGATAGATATGCAAGGCAAAGACGATGAACAGCGCCTTCGCCCAGCCGATGCGAAGTTTCGATACAAGCAGCGCGAAAACGAACAGTAGGATACCCAGTTCCTGGAACCGTTGATCCGAGGCGTCGAACGGTTTCCACTCGATAATCAAGGGAACCGCTTCATTGCCATAGGCTACGGTGAAAGTGGCAAGGATGGCCTTCATGCCATAGGGATTGATCAAGCTGACCACCGGGCAGAGCAGCCCGAAGGCAACCCATTTGCCAAGGAGTACGGGGTTGGACAGGCGGGTTCGCACAAGAACATCGAGGCCGGCGAAAGCCGCGATGACGAAGCCGATGGTAAAGGTCGCGTGGAGATTGGCCCACAGGACAAGCAGGGCAAGCAGCCATAGAGGCGGTGCCTGCTCATCGCGCGCTGCGCGGAAAAGCATGGCGGTCCAGATCACGATGATGGGGAAGGTGAAGATGTGCGGACGCGCGGTGTAGATCGGGGCGATCATGGCCGCCGCGAACAAGGCCAGTCCCACTGCCGCCATCGGTCTCAACCAGGTGCTGAGACACCATGACAGCAGCGTGCCCGTCAGGGCGATGGTTGAGATGATCAGCACCGCCACGCCGTTCCAGCCGCCTGCCGTGTAGGCGAGCGCAAGGAGAACCTGTCCAAGCCATTCCTTGGCGATCCACGGGTGTCCGGCGAAAGTATGAGAATAGCTGTCGACAACCGGGAACGTACGATTTGCCAGCAGATCGAGGCCGACCTTGACCTGCCACCAACTGTCGGGGTCCTGCAGGATGGCCTGGGTGTGGGCGGAAAGCGCGAAGGCCACGAGAGGCGCGACGAGCAGGCAGAGCATCACTCTGGCCCGCTGCGCGTCGTTGAGCGACGACGCGGTCGCAACGGTCGCTACGGTCGCCTGAATCCCGTTCATATCATAGCTCCAGGCCGCTCTGCGGCAGATCGATTGGCGGTTTCAGCTTGTCGCTCATCCGAGGGCCGGGCGTCCGCTCAAACGGCAGGCTTGATCGCATGCACGAAATATTGGGCCCCCATTGGCATCCTGGTCAGGAATCGCTCCAAAGGTCGCAATCTTGCGAGCACGCGTGGGAAAAAGATCCGGTAAACGACGTCGAATTTGGAGAAGCCGGCCGCAGCCATTCGCTTGCGCACGTCGCGGCTGTTGATCAGGAGTGCGTTCTCGTCGAAAGCGCAGTTTCGCACCGCGTGCGTCGTCAGCGGATTCCAGGGATTGTGCTCGAACAAAAAGAAGCTGCCACCGCCGGTCAGCACTCTCTCGATCTCCTTGATCAGGCCGACATGGAGGTTTTCGGGGATGTGATGGAACACGCAGGCGGCGAAGGCGAGATCGAAACTCGCGTCGTCATAGGGGATCGTTTCGCCGTCGAAATGTCGGAAATCGGCCTGGCCGGGAAAGCGCTTGCGGGCGATGTCGAGCGACTGCGAGGAGGGATCGAGCAAGGTGATTTCGCTGTCGGGAAATGCGGCGCGCATGGGCCCCAGCGAATTGCCGACGCCAGCGCCGAAGTCGAGTATCCGCCGCGGCTTGATATTGGAGCGAGCCAGCCTTGCTGCGACGTCGTCGATCTTGTACTGCGCGAAGAAATCCGGGGTTTCGCCGCTCAGCCTGATACTTGCGGCATGCTGCTGCTGATATTCCAGCGCGAACTGGTCAAACTCGGCCTGAAGCACGCGCGGCTCCCTTCGTCAGTTCCTTGGCCATTTCCTGAAGGCGATGGACGGGCAGTTTTCCGGCGGCAGGATCGTGGGCAGTGATCTCGTTTATGAGGTAGAGCGGCCGCCGCTTGGTCTCCATATACATGCGCCCGAGATACTCCCCGAAAATCCCAAGGACCAGAAGCTGGACGCTGCCGAGGATCAGGACGATTGCAGCCAGGCTGGTCCAGCCGGGCAACACGCTGCCGGCAATCCATGAGAACAGCGTGTAGCCCAGCGCAGCAAGACCGAGAAAGCCGAAGATCATGCCGAGATGCGAGGCGAACCGCAGCGGCACGATGGAGAAGCTCGTCATCGCATCCATCGCCAGAAGCACCATCTTCTTCAACGGGTAATGCGTGGTGCCTGCGAAGCGCTGGTGCCGCTCATAGGCAAAGGCCACCTGCTTCAGGCCGATCCAGCTCACCATGCCGCGAATGAAGCGGTAACGCTCCGGCATCGCATTGAGATGATCGAGCGCGCGCCGGTTCATCAGGCGAAAGTCCCCGGAATCGATTGCCATGTCGACGTCGACCATCTTGCGCAGCAGACGGTAGAACAATGCGGCGGTTGCGCGCTTGAACCAGCCTTCGCCCTGCCGTTTCAGCCGCTGGCCATAGACGACGTCGAACCCCTCATCCATCTTTGCCATCATGGCTCTGAGCAGTTCCGGCGGGTCCTGGAGGTCGGCATCGAGAATGAGAATGCGCTGGCCGCGGCAAAACTCCAGGCCGGCGCTGAGCGCAATCTGGTGGCCATAATTTCGGGCGAGGTCTATGCCGACGATGTGGCTGTCCTGTTTGGCAAGTTCGAAGATGACCTCGCGGGTGCCGTCGGTGGCTCCGTCGATGACCAGCACGATCTCGTAGGAATGCTCCGCTTGTTCACGGCAAACGGCGGTGACGCGCCGGTAGAGTTCGGCGACCCCACCGATTTCATTGTAGCACGGCACGACAACCGACAGCGCGACCGCGCGTCGCGCAGCGATTTTCTCTGTATGCGCCAAAAGCCCAGCTCCCATGGTTAGAAATGGGAATAGGCCGAATTTCTTAGAAAATTGATAAGCCGCACACAACGCAACCAGGCGAAGCCTGCGAAGCGATGCGGGGCGTCGAGGGCGGACGCTCCGCCAAATCGGCTGCTCAGCCTTCGGCGGCTGCTCAGCCTTCGGCCTTGAAGTTCCTCGCTTCCTTCTCGACCTTGGCGCTGTCCTTGCCGTGCTTGCGCATCAGATCCTTCGCCTGGTTGGGCGAAACGTCGGTGGTCTCGGCCAGGCGCAGGGCCTCCTTGTCGTCCGGTTCGCGTTTCTTCCGATCGGCCGTTGCGGTTCGTTTGTCAGCCATCACGACGCCTTTATGCTCTCGGCGATTTTGTGCAGCACCTTGCGATCGGTGCCGTGGCGCTTGATCAAGGTGCGTGCCTGTTCGGGAGTAATGCCGGCTTCCTCGGCGAGATGCCTCACCTCATAGTCCTCGTCGCCGGCTACTTGTGAGCGATCGCGGTTGTCGGTTTTGGTCTTGTCGTCAGGCATGGCAGTTCTCTCCTCGCTTAGAGACTGTTTGGAAAGTCTACTCCGGCGGCCATCTGATGGCGTTTTCTGCGCTTCCGGTGCTCACGGACCCGAACGTCCGCTGCGCTCCGGTTCTCGAAACCACCACCATATGACTCGCCGGAGCGACTTCGAAACAGTCTCTTGGACCTGGAGCATAACGGCGGAGATTTCGTGAGGTTCCTTGATACATGTCGGCCAAAGGCGCGCAGCGGTTTTGGGCAACGACATGCCCTAAAAACAAGAACTAAAGGCGCGCATCGAGTTCTTCAGACGTGACGCGCTTTAATGCTGGCCTTCGCGCACAAACACATGGGCTTCCTTGGCGGCGGCCGTGAATGCCCGCCGCGCACTGCCAACTGCCCGCCGCTGCTCCATCGCATCCATCATGGCTTTCAAGGCGGCGCGATATTTCGGCCCGCGCTTTTCGTTTGGCCATTTGTCGACGAGAAGCGAGGCCGCCTGGACCGTCCTCGTCACAGAAAGCGGGCGTCCGGTCCGTTCGCTCTCGATCGTCACCGGACGTCGAATTGTTCATCACGCATTGCCGCCACTCCTTGACTCCAAGGACAGCAACGGCGCAGCGAGGTTATTCGTTGCGATAGCGAACGGCGCGAGCCATCCCAATCACAATTCATGGTTACTGAGTGGCTTACGTCGCCGGTCTCATTTTTGACAGTGCGCAAGCCAATTGCGGGCGATGCGCATTAGCGGCAGCGATGGTCGAACACGACCCCCATGGTCCTACCAATTGCGGTCATGACGATAAGCTCGACCAGCTGGTCGTCGCTGTCCGCACAAGCCGGGCCTGCCCGGCGGATGGCATCTATTGCAGCTCTGGTCGATATGGTGTCGCCGGCGCGGAATTTTGAAAGCGCAGATGAAACAAGTTCATGGGCCGGCAAGTTGACGACAGGCGTTCTCGAAACGACGTTCATTGGCATCCTCCACCATGAACTCTCTGCCACCAAAATGATACGCCGAATGGCGGTTTTTCGCCAGCGAAATTGTGGTCCGACCAGACGCCAATCGGACACCAATTGGACTGGGATATTTAGCTTTTTGCAGGGCTCAGCGCGATGCTGCCGACTTCGATTTCTCTCGGCTCTTCGCAGCTGGCTTGAGCCTTATGCGCATCGCTCCGCCCTCGGGATGATCGATCTCAAACGCATTGGTCTTGCGCACGAGATCGCTCAGCTTGCGAAAGCCGAAGGTCCTGGGATCGAAGTCCGATGCCAGATTGGCGAGCTGATTGCCGACAATGCCGAGCGGCACCCAGCCGTCCTCGGTTCCCATCTGTGAAATGACCTTGGTGATGATCGGCGTCGCGGAGCTGGGCGGCTGCAAGGATTTCGTCGGCGCCGCATCCTGCGCGTTGGCTGACGCAGTCGGAAGCAGGTTCTCGGTGTAGACGAAGCGGCGGCATGCCTGCCGGAAACTCTCCGGCGTCTTCTGCTCGCCAAATCCATAGACGTCGATGCCGTGCTCCCTAATGCGAGCGGCAAGGCGGGTGAAGTCGCTGTCGGACGACACCAGGCAGAAGCCTTCGAACCGCCCGCTGTGGAGAAGGTCCATGGCGTCGATGACGAGCGTGATGTCGGATGCGTTCTTGCCGGTGGTGTAGGCGAATTGCTGCTGCGGGATGATCGCATGCTTCGACAGCACATCGGCCCATGCCTTTGAGCGGGTGCTGGAGAAATCGCCGTAGATGCGACGAACGCTTGCCTCGCCGATCTTTGCGATCTCCTCGAACAAGCCGTCGGCAATCTTGGCCGAGGTATTGTCCGCGTCGATCAGCACTGCAAGCCGTGGAGAACGTGGTTCGGTTGGCAAGGTGAGCCCCTGTTTTGCTTTGCAGCAGACTACATACGGTGCAGCGGCGCCGAAACCTTTTTATCGAGATGCGACTGGTGTCGTCATCGAGATACGGACGTCATCTACTTCTCCCGATACAAGATCATGCCGGCGTGGTGCAGCACACCGTCAATGAACGTTCCGTCAGCGGTAAAGCCGGTGTCGTCCCAGTAGTCGATGTGATTTCCCGTGATCTCATAACGCCCCTGGTATGCGCTCTCACGGTTCCCGCGCGCTTCGTCATAGCGACCATTTGGAAGCAAGTTGTGGCGGATATGGCCATCCGCCGTGACCCACATCCCGACATAGGAGTGGCTTGCCGAAGGTCGGGTAACGGAATTTCGCGCGATATTCATCTGGGCGAGACCTTTCTGTGCGGATAAGCCAGCCGCGCCGGCAACAAGCACGGCAGCGGCAAGTATGGAAATCTGTTTGATGGGACTACTTGCTGGCTGTCGGCCGGATGACGATCTCGTTCACGTCCACATCGTCCGGCTGTTCGATGGCGAAGCGCACGGCACGGCCGATCGCGTCGGGCTGCAGCGCAATGGCGCGATAGGTCTTCATCGCTTCCACCGCGACCGGATCGGTGATCGTGTCGGCGAGCTCGCTCTCGACCACGCCGGGATGGAATGCAGGTGACGCGGATGTCGTCGTGCTCCTGCCGCAAGCCATCGGAGATGGCGCGGACCGCGTATTTGCTTGCGCAATAGACCGCGGCTGTCGGCGATACCGAAAGCGCGCCGATGGAGGCGATGTTGACGACATGGCCGGAGCCTCGGGCGGTCATTTCCGGCAGAACCGCAGCGATGCCGTAGAGCACGCCCTTGATGTTGACGTCGACCATTCGGTCCCATTCATCGACCTTCATTGAGGCCATCAGCGACAGCGGCATGACGCCGGCATTGTTGACGATCACGTCGACGCGCCCCCAGGCCTGGCGCGCCGCTTCGGCAAAGGCGGCGACATCGGCGCGGTCGGTCACGTCCAGGCGCCGTGTCATTGCCTCCCCGCCCTTTGCCCTGATCTCTTCTGCGAGCGTGTCCAGCCGATCGGTGCGGCGCCCACCCAGCATGAGCTTTGCTCCGGCGGCACCGAGCTCCCGGCCGATGGCGGCGCCAATGCCGCTCGAAGCCCCGGTGATGAGCACGACTTTGCTAAGGGACATGTTTCGTCTCCGTCTGCTTGATCTTGCGAACCGCCATGCAGCGGTTGCCACGAAGATGGATCTGTTTCACTGTTGCGATAAGACGACCATTTGCTCACAGCGTCGAAAGCACAGCTAACCAATGCAGCCGGATCTCAATGCGCTTGCCGTCTTCGCCCTCGTCGCCGAAGAGCGGAGCTTTCGCGCAGCTGCGGACCGAATGGGCGTCACCCGCTCGGCGGTGAGCCAGACGATGAAGCGGCTGGAAGAGACGCTCGGTATCGCGCTCGTCCAGCGCACGACGCGAAGCGTCGGCCTTATCGAGGCTGGCGAACGCCTCTACGCCGAGATAGCGCCCGCCATTGCCGACATGCGCGCCGCAATGGAGAGCGCCGGGGACCTGCGCGGGCGTCCGCGCGGGCAGTTGCGGCTCGCCGTCTCGTCGATCGCCGAGCGCTTTCTTTCAGGGCCGTTCCTGGCGACGTTTGCCGAAGCCAATCGCGAGGTTCAGATCGACATCACGGTGACGGACGAGGAATTCGATATCGTCGCCGAGGGATACGATGCCGGCGTCAGGCTCGGCGAGGTGATCGAGCAGGACATGATCGCGGTGTCTGTCGCCGGTGACGAGCGGCAACTGGCCGTCTGCGCGCCGGCCTATCGCGATCGGTTTGGGGAGCCTTCGCATCCGAAGGAACTCGTGGGCCATCGCTGCATTGGCTGGCGCCGCGCACCGAAAGTCGCGCCCTATCGCTGGGAATTCGCGGAGGACGGCAAGGAGTTCAGCGTCGCGGTGGCGCCGGAGATCACGACCAATGACATGGCGTTGATGATAAAACTGGCCATTGCCGGCGCCGGCATCACTTTCGGCATGGAGGAAAGCTTTCGCCCGTGGATCGATCGGGGCGAACTGGTGCCGGTTCTCATCGACTATTGCCCGCGCTTTGCCGGCTTCTACCTGTATTATCCGAGCCGTCGCAACGTCGCGCCGAAGCTTCGCGCCCTTGTCGAACACCTGCGGCGTCCTGGCTAGCGTTTTTCACGCGGACGATCGAACCGAAATCGCTTTCCGGCCCCATCATCCGCTTCGGACGGGAGATCGTCAAACTCCGCTGTGCGCACCGGCATCTCGATATTGCAATTATATTAGTGTGAGCGCATGTTTCCGTCAGCCGGCGCAAGCCGGTTAGGCCCGGCGGCCAGCCGGTCACCCCCAACAGGCTGCCGGGCCGCCCGCAACGGCTTGGGAGGACATGACTTCCCGGGAATACCTGCGGTTCCACGCTAAACGGCCCGATCACGCAAAAGGAGGACGAGGTGAGACCGGTTAAGTCATTCGCATTTGCTGCTGTGCTGCTTCTTTCGTCTGCATTGTCTGCGGCCGCCCAGTCGGCTCGCGGGGACATCGAAGCGGCGCTGCCGAAATTCACGGACGCCTTCAACAGCGGAAACGCGGCGGCGGTGGTCAATTGTATACCGAGGACGCTGCCTTGCTGCCGCCGGACGGCAAGCGCGTCGATGGCCGCAAGGGCGTGGAAGAATTCTGGCAGGGCGCGATCAAAGGCGGGATGAAAAATCTCACCCTGAAGGCGCTGGAAGTGGAAGAGAGCGCGAACCTCGCCTACGAAGTTGGCGCCTTTACGCTCGATGTGCCGAGCAAAGACGGCGCCCTCTCCACCCTTGCGGGCAAGTACATCGTCGTCTGGAAAAAGGGCGACGACGGGACATGGCGCCTGCATCGGGACATCTGGAATTTAGGTGCGGCCCAATAGGGATTGAAATCCAGGCCTCATTGACCGGCTTGGCGAACGGCGCGGCGGGTTTTTTTGCGTTGGAACAAAGGCGTAGGTAGAAGTTCGGCATTATTTCCTGTGCAGACATGCTGCGAGATCGGCTCGTCCCTCCGATCAGCCCGCGTCCTCTTCCCCACCACCGGGGCGCGGGCTTTTCTGCCTATCGTACGGAAATAGCAAATGACCAGCCGGTGATCGGCGGCCCCAGGTCTGAGAGTTTGGTCATCATTGTGCCGGCAATCCCTTCGCGGCAGCGGTCAGGGTTGCCCGATCGTTGCCGTGCTTGCGGATCAGCTCGCGCACCTGCTCCGGCGTGATGTTGTTCTGCAGAGCGAAATAGTTCACTTCATAATCATCGTCCGCCGATATCTTGTTGCGGTCGCGAAAGTCGCGTTTGCTTTTGTCGTCTGCCATATCGCACGTCCTTTTAGAATTTTATCATATTCACTATGGCTAATATACGCAGCTGACCTAGACTGGGTTCCATGCGTAGGCGGGCAGAGGCCGGCGCCGGCCGGCTAGAGTTCATACCCCCGATGGAGCCCAGGCTGGTGGCCATGCCGCCCGAGGGTGACAACTGGATTCATGAGATCAAGCTGGATGGCTACCGCGCCCAGATCATTATCAACGGCCCCGAGGATATCCGCGTCTATACCGAAACCGGCAAGGACAGGACGCGTCAATATCTGGGGATCGTGGAAGCCGCGGGTGAGCTTGAGGTCAAGAATGCCATCATCGACGGCGAGGCGGTCGTCACCGACAAGGCCGGTATGCCCGACTTCAACGCGCTCCAGAACGCCGTCCACAACAATCCCTACGGCATGTATCTCTGCGCATTCGACATTCTGCACCTCAACGGCCATGATCTGCGCGACATCGGCTGCAAGGCGCGCCGCGAAACTCTCTGTGGGATCATCAAGCCGCACAGCCGGATTCGGTTCAGCGAGGCCCTGCCTGGTGACGCGCAGTCGCTCTTCCACCTCGTCGAGGAGGTCAAGCTTGAGGGCATTGTCTCGAAGCGCGCCGACAGCAGATATCGCAGCGGCCTGACCTCGGACTGGCTGACGACCAAGAGCTTCACGGTCGATGAATTCGAACTGTTGGGCGTCGAGCGCCAGCCCGGCGAGGCAGCCTTCGCCCTTTTGGCACAGCCCGGCACCGGGAAATATGTCGGTTACGCCCTGATCAGCCTGGGCCGCGGCATGAAGGAGCGGCTGTTCAAGCGGGTTCGGGAGCACGCCGGGCCGCCGCCAGAGGGCGTGAAGAAACGGCCGGGGACACAATGGCTCAGGCCCGGGGTGAAGCTGCGCATCAAGCATCTTCGCGGCGACCACAGCCACATACGCAATGCGTCGCTGCTGGGTTTCGGTGACGAGAGCTAGCGCTTTGTCCGTCCCTTTGAGCGACGGGCGCTTCGGCGCCGCAGCCGGAAGGACGTCGTGACCTCTGGAGTGGTTCACGCCAACGACTGGCTGCCCAAACCGCGCATCCTTCATCCCTGGCCGCACCAGCGCCGTCAATTGCCCGAGGTAGGAGCCGTATGCCTTAATTGGGCTCGTCCGATCTGTGCGGGGGCGCTCAGCAATGGGCGTCCCACCGCGATCTGAATTATGCGACGATTGAGCCCGCCGCGGACATGCCCGGCTGGGCGGCAACCAGGCCGCGAATTGGCCGCAATGCCCCGGTTCAACTAGCTGCCGTGGCTCATGCTATCCCTGAGGTGCGTGAAGTATGAAGTATCTGTTGTTTCTGGGCATTGTGCTGTTTTCGGTACCTTTATCGGCATCGGAGATCATCCTGGAGCAGGTCACATTGCGCCGAGGGATGGAAGGCGACACCAGGCAGTCGGGAGCCTTGGACGATCCGAAAACCTACAGCAAAAACAAGGTGTACCGTGAGGAAAAGGAGATCGCAGCGAAAGCTGGCATCGAGATAGACCAATTCCTGGATGATCACTATGCGAAAGGATTTCGGAAAGAATCTGGGCCCAACAAAGCAGTACACTACCTGATATTCTACAATTCAATCTCGGCGCCGCAGTGCAAGAGGGAATATTTGATCCAGCGGGTAAGGCAAACCAAGATATATTATCAAAAGAATAGGAAGATTGTCGGTGAAGAAGTCAAGTATCTTGTGGAGGTATTTAAGCTGAACAGCTACGGGCACACCAAACGCGCCGACCGTCATAAACAGCTTCATTTTCTGGGGGACGTCCAATCACGAAAGACTGTCGTCGACATCGAGGTCGGTTGCGGCGAGGTGCTTAGCGCGGCCGATGGTTTGGCTTGGCCTTTCGAGCAGAAAATCCTGTTTAAAGAGCTGCAGGATTATTCCAACAAGCCCGGCCTCTACGACAAGGTCAGCTTCGAGTCCTCCAGGTCCTACAGCTTTACCTCGGAATTCGACCGGAACGGACACAAGATAACGTTGCCGGATTTTCTTAGGTAAGCTTCCTCGAACGACCTTGCTCCCTTCGCGGCTGAAGCAGCTGAGAGCCGTGCCCGACTTTCCTTTCAGCCGCCGCCGGGACTCGAAGGTTTTTTAATTGACAGTGCGCCTTTTTGTCTTCTTCTGTTCCCGCATTCCACCCGTTGCCCGTTGCCCGCTGCCTCACGGTGGCGGGGCCTTTTGATGGGCACACCGGAACCAGAGCTTGGCGATCCGGTTAACTGGATATGCCAAACAAAATCAAAGACCCGCCACCGAAGCCCGCCCCGAAGAAGACACCTGTCCGTCGTCCCGACAAGGAAGCGTCGCCGGAGCCTGAACATGTGGATCCGCCGCCACGCGACGTGCGCGAGGCTCCGGCACCAAATCCAAACGGCGACTGGAAGTCCTGACCGCCGCGCAAGAACGACGTAGCGCCTCGCCGCCTTATCAACATGCCGTGCCCACGCCCATTGTCGCCGAGGGGTAATACCCTATTTGGCGGCGCGAAGTTGGAAACTGATCACGCCGGCTGCAACGTTCAGGCCAGTCTGCGCCTGGACACTGAGTGGCTGCAACGTATAGGTCCTGTTGGATCCTCCAACCAGAAGATTGGCACCGGCACCCACGACGACCGTCGCTTCTGCGCCGACGCCGTTGTAGTTGCCGGCCAGCACGCCGGGCGCATAGACGTTACCAGTTGGCGCAAGCACCCGCCACCGCAGCACTGCCTTCGGTGTCGGGCCGACATCCAGACCCAACTTCGTGATGACACCTATGTATGTTTCGCGTGCGACCTTCGGGTTGGCCGACGTGAAGGTGCATGTCAGAGCTTTTTTCGAGCCGATGATGTAGCGAGTGCCAGCTGCGACAACGCAGTCGAGCACACCGAACGTCGTGTTGGCCTCTTGAGCCGCGCTGGGCACAATGGACGCGGCGATCGCGACAAGAGTGATGGCTGCGAGACATTTACGCATTGTGGTTGCTCCTTGTGAGGTGGTCGAGACTTCACTGGAGGCGTGTGCGCTGCCTTCAGCATACTACACAAAAGAAGATTACCCGGCACTTTGTTCCGGAACCTGTTGGCCTCTGGCAATTGGGGCAGCTGGCGTCTCGCCCGAGGGCATCACCGCATGGATCTCGGCCAATGGCGGCGGCCGCCTGATTGAGTTTACTTTCTGTGTGGTCAGGAAGGTCACTGCGGTATCCTGACACCACCATGCCCAACGCCAAACTGAACATAAGGCAGGAGCGTTTCTGCCTTGGCCTCGCCGAGGGCCTCCCCCAATCTCGAGCCTATATCGAGGCTGGCTACCGGGCGCGCGGCAATGCTGCTGAGGTGGAGGCCTCGAAGATGGTCAGGTTGCCTAAGGTGGCCGCCGGCATTGCCGAGCTTCAGGCTGAGGCTGCAAGGCGGTCGGAGATCACGGTCAACGATCTGGTTGCCGACCTCAGCATTATGTTCAAGCTGGCGCTCGCCACCAAAAATCCGGCTGCTGGCGTCAGTGCTGTGCTTGGAAAGGCAAAGCTGCTCGGGCTGATAGTTGATAAAGCCGAAGTCACCTCGACGCTACGCCGCCCGATGCGTGAGCCGGGGCGAGTTCAAGGGGATGACCTTGGACGAGTGGCAGGCCAAGTTCGCGCCGAAGCGCGCGAACTAGGGAGGCCGCCTAAGCGCGTTAACAACTGGGCCGGGTGCAACGGGCGGAAACGGATGCGGTTGGCCGGGAAAATAGCGCTTCGAAACCCAGTTTTGTATGGCAACGAAACTCATCACCGACAGCGCCGCTGCGCTCAGTCTGGCTTTGCATAGACGATCTACGCCACTTCCGAAGCCCGTCGCATGGCACCTTGATGCGCACCATGCCGGTGCGCACCCAGCGCATTTTCGCCGTCTCTGGAATGCACACTCAGCGCACCGGGGGCTTGATCGCCGCCACCCCTTGCCTCCACCCGCCGGCCTGCTAAAGCGCTCGAGCGCCAGCAACGACGCCCGATCGAACATCAATGTTGCCCACAACAATTTCGCCGCGACAGAATCGGCTGAGGACATCTGAGCCACCACTTCGCTCTCACTATAACCTTTGCCGATTGTGTTTGCAGCTTCGCGGCGTTTGGCGACCATGTTGCGCCTTGCGACCGCCGAACCCGGCTGACGCGAGGTTTGGAACTCCAATGCGTCGCTTCAACCAGCGGCGTCAGAGTCCGTG